>JBFJXC010000036.1:0-18235 GCA_041623325.1 Lentisphaeria bacterium
CCACATCCCCGGCCTGAAGGTCGTCTACCCAGTCACCCCCTACGATGCCAAGGGCATGCTCAACAGCGCCCTGGCCGGCACCGACCCGGTCATCTTCCTGGAAAGCCAGAAGTGCTACGACTTCGGCGAAATGTTCCACCAAGGCGGCGTGCCCGAAGGCTACTACGAGATCGACCTGTCCGATCCGGACGTCAAGAAGGAAGGCAAGGACCTGACCCTGATCACCTTCGGGCCCATCCTCTACAAGGCTCTGGACGCGGCCAAGGTTCTGGAGGAGAAGTATGGAATCAGCACCGAGGTAGTCGACCTGCGCACGGTCAACCCGCTGAACTACGACAAGCTGATCGCCTCGGTCAACAAGACCGGCAAGGTCGTCCTGGCCTGCGATTCGGTCGAACGCGGTTCGGTGATGCACAACATCGCCGCCAACCTCACCCAGCTGGCCTTCGACAGCCTGGACGCGCCTCCCGTGGTCATCGGCTCCCGCAACTGGATCAGCCCCGGTGCCGAACTGGAGACCATGTTCTTCCCGCAGACCGAGTGGATTCTGGACGCCATCCACGAGAAAATCATGCCGCTGCCGGGCCACACCCCGACCAGCAAACAGACCACCGGCGAACTGGCCCGTCGCAGCCGCCTGGGAGTCTGACAACCAAACAGCATCGACCTGGATACCGCCGGCCATTGTCATTGACTTAAGCTTTTTCTTGACTGTCGTGTCCCGTTGTCGTGCTCCGTAATCGTGTACCGACCGCGGGAAGCGCAAGACGATTACGGGGCACGATTGCGCGAGACGATTCAGACGCAGGGGCCTGCGTCTGCTACAGGCTTAAACCCACCTCGCAGCCTTAAGTCAATGACATTAGACCGCCGTCTCCAGACCTTTCTCAGCCGCGTGAGCGCGCTTGAACGACAGGACAATTCGAAACCGGCAGCCGGGACCGCAACCGCCCCCACTATGCGACCCCGACCCGAACTCGATTTCCCGGCGCTTTAAGCATTCTCACGCGGCTGTTCTTTTTGAGGGAGCTTGGAGCCCAAGGTCTCTTCTCTCCCAACCTCAAGAACCGTCCATTTTCGACATTGGTTTCACGACAAACTCCAACGACTCAGTTCAGACAAAGAGAAGCCCCCCGGCGCTTGGTGGAGTGCCGGGGCCTTTTGTTGGTGGGAGGGGTTAGCTGGCGGGATGAGCGGTCATGTATTCTTGGACCGCGTTGGCCAGTAGGCGGGAGCGCTTGGTGTTGGCGGCATGACAATAAGCATCGACTTCATGCAGCAGAGGTGCCGCCAAGGTGATGTTGATGCGCTGGGCCGGTTCGTATTTCGCCATAATGGCGCGATCCACGGGGACCGGGTCGATTTCGCAGCCGGGATGGCTTGCGGCCAATTCTTCCCGAGTGCTGCGTTTGGCTGGTATGGCTCCGGCGGCCAGGCATCCGGCCAGGGCGTCGATTGCGTTTTCGTAGGCTTCGTCCCAGTTGTCGCCGAAGGTGATACAGGCGTCCACGTCGGGGACGTGCACACTGATGGTGCCACCTTCGTCTTTCTCGAACAGAGCGTAGTAGTAGTTTTCTTGTGTGGCCATAGCTGACTTCCTTAAACTTGCTTTAATACACATGGCTTGGTATGTATGACAGGGAGGGGTGCCCATCGGGGGCTGATCCTCATTTTAAGCCTGCTATTTTCATAATCTTTTGGGCGGTCCCTTTAGGTATGTCGCCCTTGTGTCGGTGAACCGGGAGCATCTTGCCGCCCTTGGTCCAGATGGTGTGGTTTCCGCCTTCGCGGGCCCTGCTCCATCCGGCCTTGGTTAGCTTTCGCTCCAGTTCCTTTTTTGTCATCGGCATCACCTCCTTTCTGTGTTGACTACACTCTTAATATAGTGTGGAAAACCCCACACTCAATCGCGTCACTGGGGCAGCTGGAGAGCAGTCAGCGGCCTTTGATGGTTGACAGCTGCAGCACCGAGGTGGTCGACCTGGAGACCGCCGGCCAAGCATGATTACGGCGGAGGACCGCCGTCTCCAGGTCAAGTTGAGGTTTCCGACACCCGACACCCGATGACGAGCCCGATTGCGATCAGTCCCCGACACCCGATCCGGAATCGCGTCCCTAACCGTTCTGCGGGTTGACGACGAGCCGATCGTCAAAGTGATCGCGGTAGAACCCCCGATCACGGGTCAAAAGCTGATCAGCCTGAATTGCGGCATGCCCCCTAATCCCGCCCCTCGCAATCGTGTGCTGTTTGATTAATCCGTTCCAGGCAATTGCCGCACGCGACTACTAGGAAAACCGGGGAGCGGACCGGGCCGGCGGCTGCTGGGCTTGATTTCTCAGCAAACCACATCACCTTGCCAGGACATCCGGGTATCACCAATCCTGTCCACCCGATGAATGCCGAGCTTTGAACGTAAACTAACTGCACGAGCAAGTCCTAGTATGTATCTTCAATTGAACAATCGTAAGACCCGTTCCCTGAATGGCAAGTGGGGGTTCTTTGCCGACAACATGGGGGCCTTTGGCCTGAAGCGCAGCCGCAATGTATTCGAAGGGCTCAACCCCTGCGAAGATGACCGGGCCATCGAGTATGACGTGGATGCGTTTGATCCGATTTCGGTGCCGGGTGATTGGAACACCCAGAAGAAGGAACTCTTTCTATTTGAAGGCTTCGGATGGTATGCCAAGCGTCTGGAGCTGTCCGCAAGCGATTTGAAATCCATTGCCGGTGGCGAGCGGCTTTTTCTCCGATTGGACGGCGTGAACTACAGCGTCGACGTGTGGTGGAACGGCAAGCAGATCGCCTCCGAGGAAATGCCCTTTCTTCCACTCAGTTTCGAATTGAAACGCGAGCAGCTGCAGAGTTCGAACTTGCTGGTCATTCGGGTGGATGCGCGCCGACTCGAACACCGCATCCCCGCCGAGCGCTACGATTGGTTTAATTATGGCGGGCTCATACGTGGGGTTCGGCTGGTGACCACACCGGCAAGTTTTATTGCGCAGGCGGCCTATCATTCGACTCAGATTCTCGAGACGGCGGCAGCGTCTGCTGTGGTGAACGGGAAATACACGGTCGTTTGCGAGGGCGTTTCAGAGGGTGCCGACTATGAGTTGGAGCTGAGCATCCCCGCTTTGAATTTTATGAAACGGTTGCCCATTTCGTCGGCCGAAACCGAGGTGTCGCTGGAGTGGTTGACGGTGCAGCTTTGGGAACCGGGGCAGCCGCAACTCTATGCAACGCATCTGTCACTGTTCCGTGACGGGCAGGCTCTTGATTCGATTGATCAAAAAATCGGGTTCAAACAAATCGAAGTTGACGGGACACAGGTCCTCCTGAACCGGAAGCCACTGTTTCTGAAAGGCACCGCCTACCACGAGGAACGTTTAGGCAAAGAGGGGGGCAAACCCCGAAGCCGGGACGAGGTGCGCAAGTTGATCGATTTGGCTGAAGAGCTTGGCTCGAATTTCCTGCGTCTGGCGCACTACCCCTACGATGAATCCTGGCTGGAAGAGTGCGATGCGCGAGGCTTGCTCGTCTGGGATGAGATTCCGGTTTACTGGGAAATCACCTACGAGGATGCCCGCACACAGAAGATCATCCAGAACAGTGCCACCCGTATGGTCGAAGTCAGCCGCGGCCACGCCTGCATCCTGTGTCATGCCATGGCCAACGAGACCTGGGAGCTGCCCGGCCGCGAAACCACCATGGGCCTGGCCTATGAGGCGTTCAAGCGGCTGGATCCGTCCATCCCCGTGACGGCCGCCTTCAATGCTCCCTATCGCGATGGCTGCTACGATGTCGAGACCGTCGAGCATTCCATTTACCAATACATGGACGTCGTCGGCCTCAATGAATACGGCGGATGGTACAACCCGCCGCTGGCGGAGCTGAAGCACGCCAATGTCATCGTCGGCAGCAAGCCGCTCTTTATTACAGAGTTTGGCGCCGCCGGGCCGATGAACTGCCCGGGTCCCGAAGACAAGCTCTGGAATCTGGATAGTCAGAAAGCGATCTACGAGGCGCAAATCGCCATGTTTGAGCGTTGCCAAGAGCTGAGTGGTTTCACGCCATGGGTCATCAAGGATTTTCGCAGTACGCTTCGGGCCAATGGCTTTCAAAAGGGCTGGAACCGCAAAGGCTTGGTTGATCCGGAAGGCAACAAAAAACCGGTCTTTGAAACGGTTCGACACGCTTTCAATGCGCGTTGAAAAGCCCACGCGCACTGCGCATCTCGCCTGCGTGGAGTCGTCGAGCAGATTCACCCAGACTGGGGCTTCCTCTCTGAGAGACGTGCGCGCAGATCGTTTGGTCATTACAAGATGTTGCAATCATTATTCCATCCTGAAAGGTCCCTGCACATGAACAAAACCTACGCCCCGACCCCCAAGGCGGAAAATGTAGCCCTCTTCAAACACGCCCGGTTCACTTTCTTAACCGATCGCTTTGTGCGCATCGAACACAACGCGACGGGCGCCTTTCTCGACAAGGCGACCTTCGCGGTCGTCAACCGCGACATGCCGAAGGTCCCGTTTGACGTGGCAAGCGAAGGGGATCGGCATTGCCTCAAAACTGCGGCGATGGAGATAAGCTACACCGACAGTCCAAACCCTTTGGACGCGGATGCCCTCGCCATTACCTTTACGCACCGTGGGGAATTGAAAACCTGGCGCTTCGGCGACCGCGATCCGGACAATCTGAAGGGGACCCTGCGCACCCTCGACCGTTGCAAGGGACTGAACAAGGCCATCATGGATCAACGGAGAGAGGTCATCGGCTGGGAGGAGATGCCACTCTCGGACGGCCTCCTTTCCCGCTCCGGCTACAGCGTTTTCGACGATTCCGACCATGTCTTCTTTACGAAGCAAGACGGCTATTTCAGCGAGTGGCCAGAGGGGCGCGACGAGGGCACCGTCGACATCTACTTCATGGCCTATGGCCACGATTACCGGGCCGCCCTCAAAGACGCCAGCGAGGTTTTTGGCAAGCCTGCGCTCCCCCCCCGCTACACCCTTGGTTTCTGGTACTCGCGCTACTTCCCCTTTACGGACGAGGATTTGCGCGATCTGGTCGACCAGACCCGCCGCCTCAAAATCCCCATGGATATCATGGTCGTGGATATGGAGTGGCACAAACCCGGCTGGACGGGATACACCTGGGAGGATGCCTACTTCCCCTGCCCCCAGAAGCTTCTGGGCTGGCTTCATGACCATCACATCAAAACGACCTTCAACCTGCATCCGGCAGACGGAGTCCATCCCCACGAAGCGATGTATGAGCAATTTGCCGCCGCCATGGGCATGGACAGCGCTCAAAAGCAACCGGTCCGTTTCGACATCAGCGATCAAACCTACATGGAACACTACTTCAAGCTGCTCCACCACCCCATGGAAAAGCAGGGGGTCGACTTTTGGTGGATGGACTGGCAGCAGGGAAATACCAGCAACATCCGCAATCTGGATCCGCTGATGCTGGTCAACAAACTGCATTACGACGATATGGCCACCCAGACTCCCGAAAAACGCCCCCTGGTATTTTCTCGCTACGCGGGGCTCGGCTCCGGCCGCTACCCGGTCGGTTTTTCCGGCGACACCTTTATCTGCTGGGAGTCACTGGCCACGCAGCCGTGGTTTACCGCCACCTCCGCCAACCTTCTCTACGGCTACTGGAGTCATGACATCGGCGGCCATTACCTGGGTGTACTCGACCCGGAGTTGTTTGTGCGCTGGATACAGTTCGGTATTCATTCGCCCCTGTTCCGCATCCACAGCAGCGATGATCGACGTCTTTGGGAGCAGCCCTCCCCCTACCGCTGGATTATGATCGAGGAAGTGAAAAAGCGGTACGAGATGATCCCCTACATTTACACCGAAACGAAAAAGGGATACGACACCGGGGTCTCGCTCTGCAACCCCCTCTATTACCATTATCCCGACGAGGAGAACGCCTACACCTTTAAAGACCAGTATATGTTTGGCAGCGAAATGATCGTGGCGCCCGTTGTGGAGGCGGTCGATGCGGAGACGGAACTGGCGCAGAAGAGTGTCTGGCTGCCGCCGGGAGAGTGGATCGACACTGCGGCCGGCAAGCGCATCCAGGGCGGGGCCGTCTACACCAGCTGGTACAGCATCGAAGAGACGCCGGTTTTTGTCAAAGCGGGCACCATACTGCCCGGGCTTGCCGGCGCGGAGCATCTGGACATCACCTCATATGAAACGATGATCTTCACCTGCTATGGCGGCGGCAACGGCCGCTACACCGTCTACGAAGACGACGGCACGACGGTCGGCTACATGGGGGACGCCCAGGCGCGCTATACCGTCTCCCAGACCGCCGAGGGCTGTAGTCGCAGGATCCTCCTCAGCAAGGTGGAGGGCAGCTACAGCGGCTTCAAGACGGTCAAACAGGTGCAGCTCCGTTTCCCGTGCAGCGCCTGTCCCGAAAAGGTGACACTCAATGGACGTGAGCTGGATTTGAACGAAAGCGTCGGCTACGACGGCAAAACCTTTACAGCCCTGGTCAAGCTCGGACCCATTGACCTCTTTCAGGAAAACCGGATTGAGGTGAGTTTTCCCGCGCTCTCCGCGGATCTTTTAGACGGCATGCCAGGTGAAGTGCACAAGCTGCGCTCGCTCAAAGAGAAGGTGCGCAAGTTGATGCGGGGCGGCAGCAAACGTCTCGATTATGAGAAAGACCGCCTCTACTTTCGAATGCTCGGGGTCTGTGACCGGATACGGTACAATCCCGAGGGGTTGCGTGACGAAATCCAACTCTACAAAAAACACAAACAGGAGCTCAAAGAAACGGTCCGGGACTACCTGGAGGTCGCCCGCGAAATCGTCGCCGTCGCCGACGCGACTGACGATCCTGAGAAAATCCAAACTAAATTCCCCGAGCTGATGCCCACTGTCTTGCTGGCTGTGCGGGTGACGGCCTGGGCGAGAAACGTCGCCGAAATTTATCCGGCACTCGAGGCGATGCTGGAGAGATGCTGAACCGCATAAGCCGGCCCCTGTGCCAGCGGGAGCGCAATCTGGAGCTAAGAACGTGAACCATCTCTTTGCCTACGGCACCCTGATGTGCAGCGACATCATGGCAGAAGTTTCGGGCACATCCATGCCTGCCGCCCCTGGCACCCTTCGGGGATACCGCCGATTAGGCGTGAAAGGCGAACACTATCCGGCTATATTTCCGGACAGGGACGGAATCGTCGAGGGGGTTGTCTACTTGGACATTCCCCCGTTGGCCTGGGCCAGGCTGGACCGCTTTGAGGGCGAAATGTACTCACGCGAAAGTGTGCGGGTTGCCCTTGCCGACGGAACGGCTGTTGCGGCCGAAGCCTACGTGATCGGCCATGGCTTCACGGATTGCCTGGAGAACGAAGAATGGGATTTTGCCGCATTCCTACGCAACGGCAAAGAAAGCTTTCGCCAGTGGTACGAAGGATACCATGCCCTGACATGATCCTCAGGCGCTATCTTCTCTTAGGATTCCTGGCGCTCGTCCAGTCAGGCCTGGCCGTGGCCGGGGAAAGGCTGGTGTTTTCAGCCGTTGAAGGTTCAATCACCGTAGAAATAGCCCGACGGGTTTTGACGCGCGCATATGAGCGACTTGATATCCCCATCGAAATACGGGAACTCCCCGGCGCTCGGGCCCTTTATTATTCGAACAGCGGCCAGACCGACGGCGAGGCGTTCCGCGTGGCGGGCATTGAAAAGCGTTACTCCAACTTACGCCGAATTGATGTTCCGATCTTTACGAACAGCCTCTATCTCTTTGTGAAGGAAGGCCGGGAGTTTTCGGTGAATGGATGGGAAAGCGTTCCCCCCGACTATCGGGTCGGGTATCAGCGCGGCATTCAGATCATCGAAAAAAACACGCTGAGGCATTGTATCAGAACTCACCGAGCACGACACACCAGTCAATTATTCGCCATGCTAAAATTTGGCCGGGTCGATGCCATCATTGCCGGAGGCGACCAAACCGTGCTGTCCGCCCAGGAGCTCCGACGCGACCATATTGTCCAGCTGCAGCCTGCCATCGATTCGCATCCATTATATCACTATGTCCACGTTAACCAGGCGGATCTCATTCCCCGGATCACGGCGGTTCTTCGGGAAATGGAGGCCGGCGGGGAGTTGCGACGGATTCAGCAGGAAGTCGAAGCGGCATATAGTCCGAGTAGGTGCCCCTAGGCACACCGGGAATCGGTCAGGAATGCAGGACGCCATGGATCATCCCGGCCAAATCATCCTCATGGAACGGCTTGCTCAGCACTCCGCTCAGCCCGGCCTTTAGCATCTCCTCAACGTCTTCCTTCGTCGAAAATCCCGAACACAGCACCACCCGCGCATCAGGCCGGATTTTTTTCAATTCAACAAAACAATCCTTCCCATTCATCCCGGGCATGATCATGTCCAGGAGGATCAGGTCGATCTCAACCGCGTGCTGCTTGAACTGGTTCACGCCCTCCTGGCCGTCAGCCGCCGTCAGCACCCGATAGCCAAGCTCTTCCAGCATGGCCCGGACTGTTTCCCGCAGCGCCTCTTCATCATCCACCACCAAGATGGTCTCTGAACCCCCGACATGTTCATGAGAAGGAGCCAGGCCGACCTGTTCATCCGTCCGCACCCCCGGAAGGTAAATCTGGAAGCAGGTTCCTTCCCCCACCTTGCTGGAAACCGTAACCGCCCCGCCATGCTGCTGAACCGAGGCCGCCACAACCGCCAGGCCAAGCCCCGTCCCTTTCCCTTCCCGGCGAGTTGTAAAAAACGGTTCAAAGATGTGCGGAAGCACTTCGGGCTCAATCCCGCTTCCCGTATCCACAATGCCGATTTCAACATAGTCTCCTGGCTCCAGCTGCACCCCCCGCAGACTGCAGGCGCGGGCATCCAGCTCAAGCTTCCGGGTACGATATGTGATGCTTCCCTGCCCCTGAATCGACTGCGAGGCGTTGATTCCCATATTCAGCAGGGCGCTTTGCAGCAACGACGGATCCCCGCAAACCCGGCAGTCCTCGGCATCCAATTCCAGGCAAACATGAATCCGCCGATCGATGGTGCTCTCCAGCAGCGAGGCCGTATCTCCGATCAAGCGGTGCAGATCAATCACCTCAGACGAGGAGGGCCGCTGCCTGGAAAACACCAGCAGCTGCTTGGTCAATCCGGCCGCCGTGCCCGCCGCCTTCGCCAGCATATCCAGATACTTATCCGATTTAGGCGAGGAGGGAATGGTCTTGCGCAGCATCTCTTGCGCCCCCATAATCGCTCCCAGCATATTGTTGAAATCGTGGGCGATTCCGCCGGCCAGCCGCCCGATCGCCTGCATCTTTTCCGATTGTTTTAGGCGTTCCTGCAGCGCCACCTCCTCGCTGATGTCGCGCAACACAAAAACCACCCCCATCACATCGCCCGACTCCTCTTTTCGAATCGGCGCCCCCGATGCTGAAACCAGGCATTCCCGCTGATCCCGGGACCACAGCCTAGATGGCGAATCCAACACAACTCGGCTGCCGACCCCCAAGACGAGAGCAACCGGGTTCCAAGGTGCCTCCTGCTCGTTCAACGGACGAATCTCACAAATCTCATCAAACCGCCGGCCCACCGCATCCACCTGGGTCCAACCCGTCAACGCAGACGCGGCCGGATTCATCCCGACAACGATGCCCTGAATGTCCGTGGAGATCACACTGTCGCCAATCGACTCCAGCGTGACGCTTAATTGCTCCTTGCTGGCCTGCAACTCAGCCGTTCGCTCAACCACCCGGGTTTCAAGCAACTGTTTGCCCCGCAGCATCTGCATAAAAAACTTGAGGCCCACCCCGACTAGACAGACGACCAGAAACCAGTAGAGGTAGGAGTAGACCCGTTTGTTGACATGGACCACGTCGAGCCGCCCGATGAGCTCCCGCTGATAAAAGATCGGCGCACTGATCCGGCTTTGCCGAACCAGGCCGATTTTCAACAACCAGCTATCCAGCCATCCCGGCGGTTCATTCTCCGCCTGAACAAACACGCACTGATCGGGCAGTGAAACAATGGCCATGCGCTGGTAATGGTGCAGGCGCATGGCGATGTGCAGATAGTCGACCGGCCCCAGCGTATCAAAATTCCACAACGAACTGGACACGACCCGTGCATGCTCTGCCACCTGGTTTTCGTCTGCCCGCCCACGCCAACCCTCATGTACCCAAACCGAGGCAGCAAACAGCCCCCCCAGCAGCAGAGAAATCGCCGTCGTGTTCAGCTTCAGATACCACTGCCTCAAGCTCATCAAGCCCTCCTTAAAGCCGGCTAAAGCTCACACAACTCCATGCTGTATGCGTACCATAAACATGATTGCTTCGGCCAACAAGGCATGCCGCAAGGGTTGAGGTCAGATCAGACCCAAGATATGAACCAGACAATAGTCGATACCGACCACGACCAAGAGCACGCCGGTCGCTCCTCTGGCCCATTTCTCCACCACGACCAGCCGCTTGCAGGCCCGGCCCACCTTGTTGGCCCCCACCGACAACCGCACCGCGAATACCAGCACCGGCACTGCGGTGGCAATTCCGCAGACCCCCGGCAGCGGAAACCCGGACTGCTGCGTGAGAGCCAACCGCAGCAACGATCCGAAAAACAGAGCCGCGGATGCGCCAGCGCCGTGATCACCGCCGCCTTCGCCTCGTACAACGCCTTGTCCTTTGCCTTCATCGTCACGCCCTTTATCGTCAGGATAACATCGCCGCGTCCTGGCCCCGGTGAGTCGGTGGCGCCGCCAGGCGACTCGAGCCAGTTTCTTTCAGGTTGCCATTGACAGGGCGGAGCCTTGTCAACAAGGTCTGGATCGACGTGGCCTTCGCCCTCTGCCCCTTTCTCTGCAACGGCGGACTCTACTTTAAGGAGGACAGCTGGGTGGACGAGGCGGTCGAGCAGATCGCCCTGCTGGCCAAGCTACTGCGCGAGCCAGAAAACGGACTCTATCATCAGAGTCGGGGCTTCTGCGGTGAACCTGCGGATCCGGTCAAGATCTCCGAGGATCACTGGAGCCGCGGCAACGGTTGGGCCATCTTCGCCCTGGCCGAACTGGTTCTGGACCTGCCCGATGACCACCCCCGCCTGAAGGAGATTGAAACCCTGCTGGTCGACTTGTTGAACGCCTGCCTGAATTTCCAGGATGGGCATGGCATGTGGCACCAGGAGATCACCGACGTCGACTCCTTTGTCGAAACCTCCGGAACCGGCAAGATCCTCTACGCCCTGGGGGTTGCTTTGGAAAAAGGTCTGGTCGGCGAGGACAAAAAGGAAAACCTGATCAAATGACTCAAGGGCTATACGACCTACATCGCCCTCGACGGCTCCATTCACAACTGTTGCCAGGGCTGCCTGTGCCCCGACGACGGCACCATCGAGGATTACAAGAAACAGGGCCATCCCGTCAACGATAGGCATGCTTTCGGCCCGGTGACCCTGGCCTTTGGGCAGGCCGCCAAAATGGGGTTCTCGGCGATTGAGGTCTGAATAACACACTCGTGATCGCGCACCTCATCGCCATCGTGATCGATATTGCGGGGTCGGATGGTCCTCTTTAAGGCGATTGGTTACGATTACGATTCGAACATTCGGAAACCGAAGTTTTCACAATACTTGCCTGTCCGATCACGATCACGATGGCGATTGGACACCCGAAAACATAAGAACAACGAAATGAAACCCAACCTGCTCTTCATATGCGAGATCATCATTCTGGCAGGCGGCTACACCCCGGCCACTCACCAAATGGTCGGCAAGGAGCAGTTCGACCTGATGCAGGAGAACGCCCTGTTCGTGAACATCGCCCGCGGCAAGATGGTCGACGAGGCGGCCATGGTCGAAGCCGTCGAGTCCAAGGAAATCTACCTGGCTCTGGACGTCTTCGAGACCGAACCGTTGGACGAGAAAAGCCCCCTGCGCCGCAACGACCGGGTGCTGCTGACTACCCACCGTGCCAACAACTCCATCGAATTCGAGCAGCGTTGGCATTGTCTGGCCGACGAAATCGAGTCATTCTACAGCGGCCAGCCCCCCGAATCCGCGTTGACGTTGGAGCGGGCGAATAAGATGAGCGAATCGTAGAAGTACACCCCCCGACAAGTTTCGGTCGGTTGACGATGTCGCCAGGGTCATCAAGTTCGTCATGGAGCCCCCGGACCATATGGTTATCCGGGAGATCAACTTCGACTGCGTGGCCTGGCTGGCTAAATAATGTTACAGAAGCCGGAAGGGCTGCAGTCTCAACGGGTCCGCGCAGGCCTCGATGCGCACCTAGTGCCAGCGGGCGCGAATAGGTGCCATGGCCACGCACGCGCATCACCAAAGTTGCTTAAACACCCCCTCCGGACTAGATTACATCAAGGCATCAGGATAATCAGACATCGTGAGGTTAGGCATGAGAACGACCCTGACAATCGAAGACGATGTGTTGACTGAACTGCGGAAGCGGGGCAAAACCTCGGCCGACGGTTTTAAGGGAGTTGTGAACGAAACCCTGCGTAAGGGGCTTTCGCTGGGAGAAACGCCTCTTTTCGACCAGCCGCCTTTCGAGGTTCGCGCCAAATCGTGCGGCTTTCTGCCGGGTCTCGATGTGCTCAGGCTCAATCAACTGGTCGATGAACTTGAAGTTGATCGATTCATTTCCTCCCATTGTCAGGCGGAAGTAGTGGAGCCATGATCATTCCCGATGTCAACCTGTTGGTCTATGCCTACAATACGGACGCACCTCATCACGACACAGCCCGGAACTGGTGGTGTCAAACGATGGACTCCACGGAGGCGGTGGGCATTCCATGGGTTGTCAGTGTGGGATTTCTCCGTCTGATGACCAGTCCGAGAGTTCTGGAGCGACCTTTCACGGCCCCGGAAGCCCTCGACCGGATACGCGAATGGCTGGACAGGCGCCAGGTCCACGTGGTGCAGCCTGGTCCTCGGCATCTGGATATTCTCGCCGAGTTCGCAGAAAACCACCTGCTCAGCAGCCACGTGTCGACGGACGCCCACATTGCGGCCATCGCCCTTGAATTGCAGGCGGTGGTTTGCAGCAATGACGCGGATTTCTCGCGCTTCCCAGGGCTACGCCACCGCAATCCTCTTGCTGATTAGTCAAGCGGCCCAAAACCCGTTTGTGCCGCGACCCTCGTTATCGCAGAGATCAAACCGGTGCTGATCCGGTATCAGCCCCGTGTTGCCGTGCGGAGTGGTCCCCGAATGAACAATGAAGCGCTTGGAATCCGGCCAAAAAATCTGGGCCTCCATGTCGATGTGGCAGAGATTGATCTCGTCCGGAAAATCGATTCGGAAGATTTCCAGGTGGTCGGTGAGTTGCAGATGGGGACATGGAGTCAGCGACTTTCCTGCCGCTCGATTTTTTCCATGATCGCGCTGGTGATGAACTGGGCATCTCGCAGGTCGTCTTCGGGACAGGTGGCGACCGTTTTGCCGAGCGTCCATTCCATGGTGTTCATGAGCAGGCGGGCGTTGTCGGCCGCTTCGACCCGGAAGGGCTGCAGCCAGAGCAGATCGGTGCAGGCGACGATGCGCCCCTTGCCGTAACGACCGGCCACGACGGCCGGCTTGGACGGATTGTTCAGATCGTCCGGGCCGGTAAAGGCCACCGGCTTCAGGGGCGAATCCGGCTTCAGGTTGAAGACGGGGGTTACGAACATCTGCAGGCTGTCCACTTTTTCGGCCAGAGGATGCTCGGAGAAGTGTCGGAGCGTCACCTGCAGCGGGTCTCCATGACCGCACGAGGCGGGATTGCGGCTGAACGAGCCGGACACCGAGAACCCGAGTTTCTTCCCCAACCGATTGAGCAGCTCATGTCGCGAGTTGGGATGGGCCGAACTGCTGACCACGATCAGGCTGCCGCCGGCTTCCACAAAACTAAGCAGGTTGGTGATGAACTCGTCTTTCCCTTGGCGCAACGCCGGACTGTAGATGTTGGAAAAATCCTCGCCGAGAAACACGGTGCTGACGTTTTTCAGGTTGTCCGGCGTGAACTGTTGCCAGGGCAGCGTGACGGTGGCATAGCCAGCCTGTTCCGCGAACGCCGCAACAAGGGGATAGAGTTTGCGCCCGCAGGAGTAGTTGGCCCCTCCCATCTTGACATCGTCCATGAACAGCATCTTGGGTCGCTCGGGAGTGGGATCCGACGCCCGGTTCAACTCGGCGAGGCGCGCGAGGATGTCGCGGCGCATCGGCGAGAGCTGGGTCAACCCCATGGCCGGCCTGGTTTCCAGTTCGGCCAGACAGGCCACCGGGCTCATGGACGGAGCGCTGAGCTCGATGCCCTCCGCCAATTCGCGGGCAGAAACGGTGCGGACATCGCCGGTAGGGTTGCGGACATCACGCAGCCGGTAGCGGCCGCCACTGCGCAACTTGTCCGCAGGAATATTGACTTGGAGTCGATGGGGTTGTCCGCCCCAGTTGTGGCAGTAGATCAGGAAGCGTTCGGGTTCGCCCAAGTACCGGCATTGGACGAAGGGGAACTCGTTACGGTTGGCGGTGGCTACCTCCAGTTCCGGTTTCACGTCTTGCGATTTGAGCAGTTGTCCAAGCAGGGCGTGCGCCGACTGGCAGGTCAGACGCCCGGCCACGAAACAGACCGTACCGCGCCCCGCGTTGCGCAGAGTCACGGCGGGCGAGCCGTCCTGGAAGCGGGCCAGCACGATCGTGCCGGACGCCGGCGTGATCCTCACCCCGTAGTCGGCCGCGTCCTTGGGTTTCATCAGTTCAAGCTTACGGTTTCCCAGGCTGATACGTTCCGGTTCGGCGATCCGGCCGCCGATGTTGACGCCGGCCAGGGCTTCGATCGGCAGGGGCGCATAGCGGTCGACGTCGCGCTGCAGCGAATCGAACGTGACCAAGGCGAACCCGCCTCTTTGCACGTAATCGGCGAGGCGCTCGTAGGTTTGGCGGCGCACCTTGCCGGCATAGGGGACGAGCACGACCGGATAGCGTTCGGGCGTGATGCCGGCGAACTGTTTTTCACCGAGGACGTCGACCGGGGTTTGCCGGAAGGTCATGGCCGCGAAGTAGGCCAGATAGTCGAGGTGCTTGCCGTAAGCGGGCGTGCCGCGAAAATGCACAAACGGCATCAGCATGGCCGTTTTTGCGGCCGACCGGCGGGCGGCCGGGAGCACGAACGAGCTGACCGAGTTGAGTTCAGTGACCAGCTCCGGCATGAAGAGGCGCAGGGCGTCGTCCCAGTGCCAGAGGGTAATTCCCGAACAGCCGGCGGTCAGATTGGTCCACAGAATCGAAGCGTAGTCCTCCTTTTCCAGCAGCCGACGGTCGTTGAGCATGTCGTCGGCCAGAATATGGAAGTAGAAACGCAATCCCTGGCTGTAGGAGGTCGTGCCGTCCACGAGAATGGCCACCGTGTTGTCTCCGCCGAAGTTCAAGTGCGCGCCCACGTCCAGGCGGTAGTCCGCGTTCCAGCCTTTGACCTCGCCGACCTGATGCCCGTTCAACCAGATGGTTCCGGCCTGGGCAATGCCCTTGCCGACAATCAGGAACTTGCGGCTGCCGTCCAAGTAGGATTGCTTCAGGCTGCCTGGCATGCGAAACGTGGTCCTGTACCAGCCCCAGCCGTTGCGCCCCTTGTACGGTTCGGTCGCGTCCCAGCAGCCCGGGACTGCCATCTTGCCCCAGTCCAAATCGTGGAATCCGGGCCGGAAGTAGCCCTTTTGAATGCCGGACTTGTCCGCTTCCAAGGTGAATTTCCAGTCGGTGTGGAACTTGCCGAAGGAGTTCTGTTTCATCGCCTCCTCGCTGGATCCCGGCGTGGTGGTTTGGGTGTAGATGCTTTCCGGATTGACAATGGGTTTGGTGCTGTTGGCGGCCACAAAGTTATGAGGGAGCAGGGACCGGCTCAGAGCGGTCAGCAAGCTAGTTTCGTCCGCGGCGGTGCCGTTGTAGTCGTACATGGTGAAGGCGGTGTGCAGGAAATTGACGTCGACCACTTCTTGCAGCAGATCGGGGTCGGCGGTGACGTAGTTGTCGAAATCATGCTGATGGCCGCGCCAGTCGACGGCGAAGGGCGCATCGGAAAGGCTGCGAAAATTCTTCTTCATGGCGATGAGTCCGGGCATCAGATCCTGCTGCAGAAACAGGATCCAGTCGGTGTAGAGATGGGTCTGGCGGCATTTGTTGAGAAAAAACAGACGCTGGCTGTAGCTGAGCATTTCGTCGCCTTTTCCCAGATGCGGCGGTTTGACGTTTTCCCAGGCCCCGAAGTTCTCGCCCCAGCAACGGTTGGCTTCCGCCAGACTGCCGTATTTTTTCAGGGCGAAATCGCGGAAGGCGTCAAGCACGCGGGCGTGACTGGGCGTGTAGCCCAACTCGTTGAAACATTCGAAGGCCAGCAAGGGGGCATTGCGGATGTAGCGGAAATAGTTCTTCCAGGAGTCGGTGTGCATGCGCCGACCGATGTCCGTATTGTGGTCGAAACAGTAAAAATGGCTGCCCTCTACATAAAACTCGTCCAGCTGCGGAAATTTCTTGGCCACGTAGCGCAGGGGATTGTACTTGTGCATGGCGTTTCCCGGATCGAATTGGGTCAGCATACCGTAGCGCGAAAGTTCACGCAGCCAGCTGTACAAAGGAGCGGTATCGCGGTAGGCGATCTCAAGTCGATCGCCTTTGACTCGGGGCTGCATCGACGGGGCGCCGATGCTCCAGGTGACCGTGGCGTAGGCATTCTTCTGCACTCTGGCCAGCCAGCTGGAGGCCACGTTCCACTGCCCGCCGCCAACCGTGAAGTTGCCCACATAGAAATACGGATTGCCATCGCGAGTGAGCACGCCGTCCTTCATGCCGTAGCGGAAACCGGGATCGGGAAACGGCGAATACCAGCCCGCCTCCTTGGCGGACAAATCCTGAGGTGGCTGGATGCTGAGCCAGTCCGCCGCGGCTTTTGTGGCATGCTTCGCAACCCCGCCCGGCTGAGTCAGGCTGACGTCGTCCACCTGTAGAAAGGGATGCTTGCCGAACAACAGGAAATAGAGCCGGACCGCCACCTCCTTGTCGGCGCAATCGGCGGGCAGTTCAATACCGTAATGACAGGTTGTCCACTCCTCCGACTTCAAGGTCCGGGTGGCGACCATTTTTTTTTCGGTGCGGGTGTCGATGATGGGGCGGTATTTGCCGTCCACTTTTTGGAAAAAACGCAATTGCGCGTAGGCTTGGCCCCGGTAACGGTAGCCGATCTTCAGGGGGGTGCCCGGATCGAGGGTCACGGACGACGAAAACAGCTGAAAGCCGCCTTTCGCATTGGTCCGTTTAATGTCGTAGCAATGCATCCCGGTCACCCCCGGCGCCTTGGCGACACGGCCGTACTCGGCGGTCGCCCCGCCCCAGCCGTTCGCGTCCCAACCGGCCGCTTTGCCCGCCGTCCCCTGCTCGAACCCGCCGTTGGGGATCAGGTTGGCGTCAGCGGCAAATACCCGGCCGACACCGGGCGTCAACGGAGCGAACCCGAACACGGCGACAACAATCAGTCCCGAAATCTTCATTTCCTTGTCATCCTGGCTAGTCCTAATGAATTATCGTGAAATCATGCAAGTCACACTTGCCCCAAGGGGCCGGGGCATACCTCGCTTCACATACCGGCCATCATCCGTCGAGAGTTCCTCAGGGCAGCAGCTTGTAGTACACGGACGACATGGGAAGCTTGCGCGTGTTTTGCGCATGCCCGTCCAGGTACAGGACATTCACGCTTCCGTTGTGATTGGGTTCAGGAAGTCGCGACGAAATGTAGGCGTTGCACTCCGAATGCTTGGCATCGAGAAAGGCGATGCGCTCGGACAACGGCTGCTCGATTCTTGACAACTTCAGAAAACTGCTGGAAGCGGCAGTCAAAAAGTAGGGGTTACAGCCGTAGGAGGTCTTGCCCAGAAAAACGCCGACGACGGTCGGCATGGTATGCACACTGGTGTCGCTCGGGCATGTCCATAACGTAGCGTTTCGCTCCGACAAACCGTAGCAGCCATTGAGTTCGGCATTGATCAGATTGTGAATCCAGTAGCCATCGTTGCCGCCCCCGTAGTACTTGGGCGGAAGCGCATCGTCGTAGCTGCTGGTATATAGAGCCATACCGATGCCAACCTGCTTCTGGTTGTTCAGGCACGAAATCTGGTTGGCCTGGGCTCTAGCACGGTTCAAAGCCGGCATCAGCATGGACGCCAGTATCGCGATGATCGCAATGACCACCAGCAGC
>JBFJXC010000037.1:0-17680 GCA_041623325.1 Lentisphaeria bacterium
CTTGCCGGGTGCCGACACCACCACGCAGCGGCGCCTCTTGTCCAACTTCAGGATGCGGCCAACCTGCTGAATACGCTCCGTGCTGGCCACCGACGAACCGCCAAATTTGCTGACTAGAAATTTCATTTTTTGTTCCTTTAGCACCGTGCCTACGGCACGGGACCAACTATCGCTGGGGCAACCCCCACAGGAATAAAGGCCACGACCATTGCGTACTGAACGCACGCGAACCAGGTTGCATCACATTTTCTGGGGCGGCGCCCCGGCTATGCTGTGTAGCGCCCTTGACGCAAACTCAGGGCCGACACCCCGAATACAACAACCCTATCCCACTCGGCTCGCGGAGCCTCCGCCGACACTTTCTCACGAAATCCGATCCCGAGCGCGATGACAAAGGCGATCACGATTGCGCCCCGAAACCTAGGCGCTAACAATCAGTTCCCGAAATTGCCTGAACAAATAGGTCGAGTCGTGCGGGCCGGGAGCGGCCTCGGGATGATACTGCACGGAAAAAGCCGGCTCCCGCCGATGGCGAATACCCTCGACCGTCTGATCGTTGAGGTTCACATGGGTCACCTCGACCAATCCCGAGTCCATGCTGTCGATGTCCAGACAGAAGTTATGGTTCTGGGAGGTGATCTCGACCTTGCGGGTGGCCAGATCCATGACCGGATGGTTGCAGCCATGGTGCCCGAACTTGAGACGGTAGGTGGTGCCGCCCAAGGCCGTGCCAAGCAGCTGATGCCCCAGACAGATGCCCATCAACGGGACCTTGCCGACCAGGCCGCGGATGTTGTCGACCGCATAAGTGACCGCCGCGGGGTCCGCGGGACCATTGGAAAGGAAGACACCGTCGGGCTTCATGGCCAGCACCTCGGCCGCCGTAGTCTTGGCGGGGACCACGGTCAGATCCATGCCCTGCTGGCGCAGGCGCCGCAGGATATTCCACTTGATCCCAAAGTCGTAGGCCACCACCTTCAGGTCCGCCTTGACCAGTTCGTCCGCGTCCAGCCCCCAGGAGGAGGACAGCTTGCCCTCCGGATCCCAGGCGAAGGCTTCCGGACAGGTCACTCGCGAGGCGTAGTCCTGGCCGTCCAGACCCTCCCAGGCCCGGGCCCGCTCGATGGCCTCGGCCTCGCTGACGCTGCCGCTGACGCACATGAAACTCTTCAGAGTCCCGGCGCTGCGAAGCTTCAGGGTCAAAGCCCGGGTGTCGATCCCGGCGATGCAGGGGATTCCCTGCTCCTTCAGGCAATCGGCCAGCGACTGGCTGCTGCGCCAGTTGTGCGGCTGATTCAACTCGTGCACCACAAAGCCGTTGGCAAAGAGCCGGGCCGACTCCTGGTCCTCCGGGTTCACCCCGTAGTTGCCGATCATCGGATAGGTCATGGTCACGATCTGGCCACTGTAGGAGGGATCGCTCAGGATCTCCTGATAGCCGCTCAGTCCCGTGTTAAAGACCACCTCGCCCAACTTGTCCACCTCGGCCCCTACCGAATAACCGCGGTAGATGCTGCCATCCTCCAGTGCCAGGTAGGCCCGCTTCTCACGACGGGCCGCCCAGTTCCATTTCTCAGTCTTAGCTGCCGCCATGGTACGCCTCATATTTTTCCAAGCTTGAATTTCGTGTGACGATGGAATTCCTGCAGACTGCAGACGGCCATGTCGCGAAGCCGCTGACTGGCCTTGATGCCCTGGATCGCGGCCCGGAGACCGGACAGGGTGGTGGTCACGGGAATGCCGCGGACCACCGCATCCGCACGCATGCGGACTTCGTCGGCATGGGGGGAGGCTCCGCTGGGGGTATTGATGATCCAGCCCACGGAATCCTCGTGCATCATGTCCACCACATTGGGGCGGCCGTCGGAAATGCGGAACAGGGCTCTGGCCCGGATTCCGGATTCGCACAGCCTGGTCGCCGTGCCCAACGTGGCGTAGATCGTGTAGCCCAGCTCCTCCAGCTCCCGGGCCAGAGGCACCACGTCCTCCTTGTCGCGATTGCAGACACTCAGGAAGATCTTGCCTGACTCCGGCAACTCGGTGCTGGCCGCGGACTGGCTCTTGAGATAGGCCATACCCATGTCCATGTCGATTCCCATCACCTCGCCGGTGGACTTCATCTCCGGGCTCAGCACAATGTCGCTGCCCGGGAAGCGCACGAAGGGCAGAACCGCCTCCTTGATGGCGCAGTGGCGAATCTTCACCTCCTGGCTCAAACCCAGATCGTTCAACTTGTAGCCGGCCATGACCAAGGAGGCCAGCTTGGCCAGGGGAACTCCGATGGCCTTGCTGACAAAGGGGATGGTCCGCGAAGCGCGCGGATTGACTTCGATGATGTAGATGGCCTCGTCCTTCACGGCGTACTGGATGTTCATCAAGCCGCACACCTTCAGTTCCCGGGCCAGGGCGTAGGTATGTTCCCGAATCTTGTCCAGCACCGCTTCGCTAAGGCTGACGGGCGGGATGATGCAGGCGCTGTCCCCGGAATGCACGCCGGCGCGCTCCACATGCTCCATGATCGCCCCGATCACCGAGGTTTCGCCGTCGGAAATGCAGTCCACATCGACCTCGGTGGCCTCCTCCAAAAAGCTGTCGATCAACACAGGGCGCTCCTCGGAGGCCTGCACGGCCTCGCTCATGTAGCGCCGCAGCATGGGTTCATCGTAGACGATGGCCATGGCCCGACCGCCCAACACGAAGGAGGGACGCACCAGCACCGGATAGCCAATGCGCTCGGCAATGGCCACGGCCTGGTCCACATTGGTGGCCGTGCCATTCTCCGGCTGCAGAATGCCGATTTTGGTAACCAGCTGCTTGAAGAATTCGCGGTCTTCGGCCGCCTCGATGCTCTCGGGGCTGGTGCCGATCACGTTCACGCCGTTGGCCTTGAGATCTTTGGCCAGGTTCAGGGGGGTCTGACCGCCGAACTGGACGATCGCCCCCCAGCACTGCTCGCGCCGGTAGATGTGCAGGACATCCTCCAGCGTCAGCGGCTCAAAGTAGAGGCGGTCGCTGGTGTCGTAGTCGGTGCTGACCGTTTCGGGGTTGCTGTTGACCATGATGGTCTCGAAACCGGCCTCCCGCAGGGCGAAGGAGGCGTGCACGCAGCAGTAGTCGAACTCGATCCCCTGGCCGATGCGGTTGGGACCGCCACCAAGAATCATGACCTTCTTCTTGTCGGACTTGCGACATTCGTCCACGTCGCCGTAGGTCGAATAGTAGTAGGGGGTGTAGGCCTCGAACTCGGCCGCGCAGGTGTCCACCAGCCCGTAGACCGGAAGCACGCCCAGCTTTTCCCGAAGCTCGCGAACCTGGCCCTCGCTGCCGTTCAGCAACCAGGCCAGCTGCCGGTCGGAATAGCCGAACTCCTTGGCCTGCAGAAGCAGCGCCTTGTCCTGGGCCAGACCTTCCACGCTGCCCGCCGAACGGATTTCTTGCTCGTAGGCCTCCAGCTCCTCCATATGGTCCAGGAACCAGCAGTCGATCTTCGACAGCTCGTGAATGCGCTCCACCCCCCAGCCGCGCCGCAGCGCTTCGTGGATGCAGAAGATCCGCAGAGCATTGGGACGCTTCAACTCCTCGGCCAGCATCTCGTCGCTGTAAGCCTGGATCTTGCCGTTCTTGCCGTCGGCCCCGAAACCGGCCCGGCCGATCTCCAGGGAGCGCAGCGCCTTCTGAAGGGACTGCTTGAAGGTCTTGCCGATGCTCATGGTCTCGCCGACGGACTTCATCTGAGTGGTCAGGGTGCTGTCGCTGCCGGCGAACTTCTCGAAGGCGAAGCGGGGGATCTTGGTGACGACGTAGTCGATGCTGGGCTCGAAGCAGGCGGGAGTCTCGCGGGTAATGTCGTTCTGGATCTCGTCCAGGGTATAGCCCACGGCCAGCTTGGCGGCGAACTTGGCGATGGCGAAGCCGGTGGCCTTGGAGGCCAGGGCACTGGAGCGCGACACCCGCGGGTTCATCTCGATGATGACCAGGCGGCCGTCCTTGGGATTGAGGGCGAACTGCACGTTCGAGCCGCCCGTGTCCACCCCGATCTCGCGCATGACCGCCAGGCTGGCGTCCCGCAGGCGCTGATACTCGCGGTCGGTCAGGGTCTGGGCCGGGGCCACGGTAATGCTGTCGCCGGTGTGAACCCCCATGGGGTCCAGATTCTCGATGGAGCAGACGATCACCACGTTGTCCTTGCGGTCGCGCATCACCTCCAGCTCGAATTCCTTCCAGCCCAGAATCGATTCCTCGACCAGGACTTCGGTGATGGGGCTGTAGTCCAAGCCGCGGGTGACGATCTGCTCGAACTGCTTGGCGTTGTAGGCGATGCCGCCGCCGCTGCCGCCCAGGGTGAACCCGGGCCGGATCACCACCGGGAAGGTGCCGATCTGTTTCTGAAATTCCCAGGCTTCCTCCAGGGAGTGGGCCGAGCCGCTGATGGGCAAATCCAGGCCGATCTTGATCATGGCCTGCTTGAACAGGTTCCGGTCCTCGGCCTTGCGGATCACATCCGCCTTGGCGCCGAGCATTTCCACATGGTAGCGCTCCAGAATGCCCTGCTCATGCAGCTCCATGGCCAGGTTCAAAGCCGTCTGGCCACCCAGAGTGGGCAGGATGGCATCCGGGCGTTCGCGCCGGATGATCTCGTGCAGAATGGGGGTGGTCAGCGGCTCCACGTAGGTGCGGTCCGCAAACTCCGGATCGGTCATGATGGTGGCCGGATTGCTGTTGACCAGCACCACCTCGTAACCTTCCTCGCGCAGGGCCTTGCAGGCCTGGGTGCCGGAATAGTCGAACTCGCAAGCCTGGCCGATTACAATCGGACCCGAGCCGATCAGCAGAATCTTCTTGATGTCGTCGCGTTTGGGCATTGCCTACTCTCTTCTTCTAAACCTCATTCAACCACGAAATCCACACTCATAAAAAACGGCGGGATCTCCGCCGTTTCGAAAACACTCTGGCCTCAGCAGCACAGTGGCTGCACCACCGCTCCAGCCTCCTTGAGCTGGTCGGGGATCACCGGGTAGTCCCCGTCAAAACAGGCGCAACAGTAGTCCTCCGGCGGGTGCGCCCGAACGCAGGACAGCATTCCCTCCTGCGACAAATACTCCAGACTGTCCAGCTGCAGGGTCCGGGCCAGATCCTGCTGAGCCACCTTGTTGGCCAGCAACGCCCCCCGCTCCGGAAAATCAATGCCGAAATAGCAACCAAACCGGTGCGGCGGACAGGAGATGCGCATGTGAATCTGCTCCACTCCCACATCGCGCAAGGCCTGAATGCGGGCCTGGCTGGTGCTGCCGCGCACGATGCTGTCTTCGATCAGACAGACACGCTTGCCGCGCAGAGCCTCCACAATGGGCTGCAGCTTGCGTTTGACCATGGTGCCGCGGGAGACCAGGCCGGGGTCGATAAAGGTCCGGCCCACATAGTGGTTCCGGCTCAGCCCCATATCCAGCGGAATCCCGGACTGCTCGGAATAGCCCAGAGCCGCATACATGCCGCTGTCCGGGACCGGTATAATCACGTCCGCGTCCACCGGCGCCTCCCGGGCCAACTGCCTACCCATCTCCTTGCGGACCGTATAGACGCTGTCCCCAAACACATAGCTGCCCGGACGGGCGAAATACACATGCTCGAAAATGCAGTGCCCCTTGCGCTCGGACTGGGCGAAGAAGCTGGACTGCATCTGGTTCTGGCGATCCCAGACGACCATCTCCCCCGGGGCCACATCGCGGATATACTCGGCATCGTTGACGCTCAAGGCGATGGTCTCGCTGGCCGCGATATAGCCCCCATCGGGCAGACGGCCGATGCACAGCGGCCGGAAGCCTTGAGGGTCGCGCACGGCCACCATATACTCCTCGGTCATCAGCAGTAGGCAGTAGGCCCCTTCCACCCGTTTCAGAGCGGTCTTCAGAGCGGCCAGAAAATTGCCGTTGTGATGGCGGTCCAAGGAACGGGCGGCCAGATGCAGAATCAGTTCGGTGTCCGCGGTGGTCTGCAGAATGGCTCCCTCGCTCTCGAGTTCCCGGCGCAAGCTGGGCGCGTTGCAGATGGTGCCGTTGTGGGCGATGCCCACGGTCTGGCCGGCCATTTCGACCATCAGAGGCTGGGCATTGATCACGCTGGAGCCGCCGGCGGTCGAATAGCGCACATGGGAGATGGCCCGGGTGACCGGCGCCGACCACCACTCTTGGGGGATGCCTCCGAACACATGATCGACCAAGCCGTTGTCCTTGTGCAGATGGCAAGTGCCGTCCTTCTGCACCATCACCCCCGCGGCTTCCTGGCCGCGGTGCTGCAGGGAATGGAGCCCCAAATGAACCTGTTCCAATACGAATCCGCTCCCGGACACGCCACACAGGCCGCAGTATTCACGTGGTTTGTCGTTCATCGTTCCCTGCTCAGTTTTGCTCTGCATAGACGGCGGCCGCCCGGATGAAATCCCGGAACAGCGGGTGCGCGGCCCGCGGCCGCGATTTGAACTCCGGATGGAACTGGCAGGCCGTGAACCACGGATGATCGGGAAGCTCCACGATCTCCACCAGGCCGTTGTCCGGACACAGACCGGCGATCTTCAAGCCGCCGGCCTGCAAGGTTTCCATAAACTGGTTATTGAACTCGTAGCGGTGGCGATGGCGTTCGGAGATGTCCGCGGTGCCATAGGCCTGGCTGGAGTTGCTCTCGTTCTGGAGGCGGCACGGCCAGGCCCCCAGGCGCATCGTGCCGCCCTTGTCGGTCACGTTCTTCTGCGACTCCATCAGGTCGATGACCGGATAGGCGGTACGGGCATCGAACTCGCTGCTGTTGGCATTCTCCAGACCGCAGACATGGCGGGCGAACTCGATCACCGCACACTGCATGCCCAGGCAAATGCCCAAAAAGGGAATCTTGTTTTCGCGAGCGTAGCGGATGGAGGCAATCTTGCCCTCGATGCCCCGGTCCCCGAACCCTCCCGGCACCAGGACGCCGTCGCAGCCCTTCAGAAGGGCCTCCACCCCCTGCTGCTCGACATCCTCGGCCTCCACGGTGCGAATCTTCAACTCGACCTCGTTGGCGATGCCGCCGTGACTGAGGGATTCGTAAATGCTCTTGTAGGCGTCGCGCAGGCTGGTGTACTTGCCCACCACGGCCACGTCCACGGTCTTGCTCTTGGGCTTGACCTGGGTGTGGACCATCGCCTGCCAGTCGCCCAGCTTCAGGGTGCCCACATGCAAGCCCAGATTCTCCAGCACATACTTGTCGAAGTCCTGCTTGGCCAATTCCAAAGGCACCTCGTAGATGGAGTTTTCCACATCCTGCTCGGCAAAGACCAGCTCGCGGTTGATGTTGCAGAACAGGGACAGTTTCTCGAAATGCTCCTCCTGCAGGGGGCGTTCGCAGCGGCAGACCAGAATGTCCGGCATGATGCCGATTTCCCGCAGAATGCCCACCGATTGCTGCGAGGGCTTGGTCTTCAGCTCGCCGGCGGCGGCGATATAGGGAACCAGGGTCAGATGCACGAACAGACCGTGCTCCCGGCCAATCTCCTGCCGATACTGGCGGATGGCCTCCAGAAAAGGCAGGGACTCGATGTCCCCGGCGGTCCCGCCGATCTCGGTGATGGCAATGTCCACGTCGTCGCCGTCGAGGGTGCGGATGGCGGCCTTGATCTCGTCGGTAATATGGGGAATGACCTGCACGGTCTTGCCCAGGTATTCGCCGCGCCGCTCGCGGGCGATCACGTTGCTGTAGATGCGGCCGCTGGTATAGTTGCTGGCCTGGGAACAGGACAGTTCGGCAAAGCGCTCGTAGTGACCCAGATCCAAATCCGTCTCCGCCCCATCCTCGGTCACGAAGACCTCGCCGTGCTGATAGGGCGACATGGTCCCCGGGTCCACATTCAGATACGGGTCCAGCTTCTGGATTTTGACGCTGTACCCGCGCCGTTTCAGCAGCAAGGCCAGAGAGGCCGCCGTGATACCCTTGCCGAGCGAGGAGACCACTCCGCCGGTGATGAAGATGTGCTTCGTCTGCGTTTTCTTGCGACGCATATCAACGTATTCCCAATCAGGAGGTTGCGATTATGGATTCCACTGGCGGGGGCCGTGGGGAAATCTCTGCATTCACGCTGTTCTGAAAGGCGGGCTCATACCGGTTGAACGGAATTTCGCGGCCTGTTTAACATACTTGCTCAAGCGGGCAAATCCACCGGAAACCGGGAAAACCCGGTCGGTGTTTCTGCAGCGGGCGCACCCCCGCTTCCGGGCGCACCCGCCTGCCCCCGGCCCCGCCGAGCCGGCGGCACCGAGGCAAACGGTCCCTATTCGGCCTTGTCCTGGCCGGGCTTCCGGGGCAGAACACGGCGGATGCGCAGTTCCCGCAGTTGCTTTTCGGAAACCTCGCAGGGCGAATCCAGCAACGGATCGTGGGCGCTCTGGTTCAACGGAAACGCGATGATCTCGCGAATATTGGGCACATCGCTCAGCAACATCAGGATACGGTCGAATCCCGGGGCGATGCCGCCGTGTGGAGGAGCCCCGAACTTCAGAGCGCGCATCATGCCGCCGAAGCGCTCCTCCAGCTGCTTGGAATCGTAGCCGGCGATTTCGAAGGCCCGCGCCATGATGTCCGGCCTGTGGTTGCGGATCGCGCCACTGGACAGCTCGATGCCGTTGCAGACCAGATCGTACTGATAGGCCAGCACATCCAGCGGATCCTTCATTTCCAGCGCTTCCAACCCGCCCTGAGGCATGGAGAACGGATTGTGGCTGAAATCCACCGCCTGTCTTTCCTCGTTCCACTCGTACATGGGATAGTCCTTGACCCAGCAGAACCGGAACCCCTGGTCGCGGATCAACCCCAGCACCCGGGCCAGTTCGGTGCGCACCTCGCCGGCCAGACGCTCGGCCAGCGGCTTCTTATCGGCCACGAAGAACATCACGTCGCCGGCCTCCATGGCGCACCTCTCGGCCAGCTGCCCGAGAATCTCCTCGCCCAGGAACTTGGCGATGGGGCTTTTCACGCCCTCGTCCGTCCAGGTCAAATAGGCCAGACCCTTGCCGCCGCGGCTCTGGGCAAACTCGATCATGCTGTCGAAGAAACTGCGGGACTGGCCGGCAATGCCCTTGACCGGCAAGGCCCGAACCACGCCCCCGGACTTGACAACCTGGGAAAAAGCCTTGAAGTCGCACTCCCGGAACAACTTGCTGACGTCGCTGATCTCGAAGGGAATGCGCAGATCCGGCTTGTCGGTTCCGAAGCGCAGCATGGCGTCGTGGTAGGTAAACTGGGGGAAGGGGGTGTCCGTGACCGGGCGGCTGCTGAACTCGGTGAAAATGCCGTGGATGAGTTTCTCGACCACCTCAAACACGTCCTCCTGGGTCACGAAGGACATCTCGATGTCGACCTGATAGAACTCCCCCGGGGAGCGATCCGCCCGGGCGTCTTCGTCGCGGAAGCAGGGGGCAATCTGAAAGTAGCGGTCGAATCCGGAAACCATCAGCATCTGCTTGTAGATCTGCGGCGCCTGGGGCAGCGCGTAGAACTTGCCGGGATGCAGCCGGCTGGGCACCAGAAAGTCCCGGGCGCCTTCGGGGGAGCTGGTGGTCAGGATGGGAGTCTGGAACTCGGCGAACCCCATGTCGGTCATGCGGCGGCGAATGCTGGCGGCCACCTTGGACCGCAACATGATCTGCTCGTGCATGTTGTCGCGGCGCAGATCCAGGAAGCGGTACTTGAGGCGGACATTCTCGTCGCAGGGCAGATCCTTGGCCACCGAAAAGGGCAGCACCTCGGAGGTACTGAGGATGTCCAGATGGTCGGCCACCAGCTCGACCATGCCGGTGTCCAGCTTGTCGTTGCAGGTCTCCGGGCTGCGCTTGGCGACCGTTCCGGTCACCCGGATAACCGACTCCAGATGGCAGCGCCCGCACTCGTGATAGAACTCCCGCTCCGGATGGATCACCACCTGAGTCAGACCGTAGTGGTCGCGCAGATCGATAAAAATGATCCCGCCGTGGTCCCGAACCCGGCTGACCCAGCCGGAAAGACGAACCTCCCGGCCCACATGCGACTCCCGCAACTCCCCGCACGTATGACTGCGATATTGATGAAATGACATAACGCTCTAAACCTATTCTGACACGCCCGGACGGCATCCGTATGGCCACCACGACAAAAGCCGGTAACATACCCTCCCCCCACCCCTTCGTAAACTTCCCCCTTGGAAAAACCGTTGCCAACGGGACAAACGATCCAAATCCCCTGACCCCCAATCACGGTGTGGCTGGATCAAGGGTGAGTCTGCTCTAAAAAGTCCTTTGACCGCGCGACTGGCTATTTTGGATGCAGGATCGCTCCGGTGGCGGAGTGGGCATACCCTCTGCGGTATGTCCCGACTCCGCCGGCGCGATCCTGAGCCAAAAGAGCCTGTCGCCCAAAGGGTTCGGTCGGATGGCAGGCAGCTTCCGCTCCCGTATGGCGAGCACAGACCGCTGAGGGTATGCACATCGCCATACGGAAGCAAAATCTGCCTGCCATGCGCTCCGAACGCGGTTCAAAGGACTTTTTAGAGCAGACTCAAGGGTAAAGATCAAGCAGGTTGGGATCAAGGACAAGGGGCACGTTGCCGTCCCCTCCCCTTGTCGAAAGCCGCTCCTGTTCGAGGTTGGGTCGAGCCACAACGCCACACGACAATGCTCCAGCCAACACTCTGGGGGGGGGCAACACTCCGTAGAGCCGCTGCTTGGTGATGATGAGTCCCATTCCCCGGAGCAGGAGGCTCCGGCCACTTCCAATCAACGTGCCTTAAGCGCCAGCGAAGTGGCGGGAGCATCCTGCTCCCGATCATGGGGCATTTCAAAGCGAATTCGAGTGTCGGCATTCAATCGAGATCGCGCTCCCGCGCTCGAATTCTTGGTCGGTTCGCGAGGTGGAACTCGCTCCTACATTGAAGCATCCAGCCTTTATAGCATCAACCTTCTGCGGCCGGGACGGCTGCTAGGGATTCACCATCAGCTTGATGCGCACCAGCTCGACCTGTATCTTACTTTTGAGTAAGGAAACGATGAAGGAATGACGACAATGCAAGCGACCATTACATCTAAAGGGCAGTTGACCTTGCCCAAGGCCATCCGGGATCAGCTTAGACTCCATGCAGGCGACAAGTTGGAGTTCGTTGTTCACGACAACGGTCATGTTGAGATGATTCCCCGGAAAACGACCTTGACTAGTCTCAAAGGCCTGATTCCTCCCCCTGTGAGCGGAATCAGTCTGCAAGACATGGAAGAAGCCATTGCGGCCGGAGCCTGCCACGATGATTGGAATTGACACCAATATCCTGATTCGATACATCACTCAAGATGGTGACGAAGCCCCGCAGGCAACTCGTTTTCTGGAAACAACCCTGACTCGCGATTACCCGGGATTTATCAGCCTGATCGTCGTTTGCGAGCTTGTTTGGGTTTTGCGCCGCGCCTACAAATACGACCGCGACGCGGTCAGTCGCATCCTCGAAACTCTATTGTCCACGGCTGAATTCGAGATTGAGAATTCTCTGTTGGCCTGGCGGGCGCTTCAGTCCTATCGCACGGCCAACGCCGACTTTTCCGACTACCTGATCGGCGAGATCGCCCGTTCGCAGGAGGCGCTTCCCGTTTACACGTTGGACCGCAAAGCCGGCAATGGAGAAAACTTTATGTTGCTCACGTAAATGCATCCATGGGCCGAGTTGAAGAGCTCTCATGCCGGGGCATGATGCCGCAGTAACCGGAATGACGAACCCATAAGAAAGGGTCGGTCCCAAGTACATGTTGACGTTCGCTTCGCTCACTCCTGCCCGATGCGGGCAGGCCGTCCCCCTTCGGTCGGCTTTCGATGAAAGCGATGAACTTCATCTCCGCCCCACAGTGCGGGCATAGGAGGGGAACCGTCTCGGCTCCAGATCAAGGATCGGTCGTCGGCCCCAGCGGCTATGTTGTGAAGAAGGGATCGCACTTCCCGGAGCAGGGATGCTCCGGCCACTTTGGCCAATGTGGGGGGGGAGGCGTGCCGCCGGCAAGACGACCAGAACGTCCAACTTCGAGTCTGTTCCTAAAAATGACAATGTTTCCGAAGACCCTACACTCGGTCTCGAACCTTGTCCCAAACCGACTGCCGTGTCGCCTGTAACGCTCAATGAGAACAACGGAAGCTAACGTCAATAGAAAAACGCCAAACGCCAAACATCTAACGCCAAACATCTAACGCCAAACGCCAAACGCCTAACGCCTAACGCCAAACGCCTAACACCCAACGGGAAGGACGGCCGCATACGTCGACTATTCAAGGCGAGAATTGCCATTTTTCTCCCTGTCCTCTTTTTCCTGATCCAATCCCCCCACGCAAGATCCGGCGGCAAAAGGGACGGGCGCCTTGCCGGATTCCCCTTGCCCCCGCCGCGGCTGCCGGCAGCAGATAGACCTCCCATGTTTCAACGGGACATTCTTGTATCGCCGGTCCCGGGCAGTACATTGCTGTCCGGCAAACTCCCCCGCGTAATTCTTCACCCTCGAAAACCAGGCGCCCATGACCACACTCCAGCCCCACGCCCCCTTCTCATACGAACAGCTGAGCCTGCTGAACCGCCTGGCCATCCACTTGGCCACGGCCGACGACGTGCGTCCTGCCCTGAGCCTGGTTCTGGAGCAACTGGCCCAATTCTGCCAGATGGAGCGCGGGGTGATCACCCTGATGAGCGAAAGCGGCGAGGAAGTCCAGGCGGACATCAGCGTGGGGGCCATTCCGGCGGACACCTTCAGCAAAATGCGCTACCGGGCCGGGGAAGGGATCACCGGCAAGGTGTTCGCCACGGGGCAACCGGTCTACCTGTCCCAGCTGGAGGCCGGCAACTTCCTGGACCGTTCGGGCCTGCGGCGCGATCTGGACAAATCCACCACCGCCTTCTTCTGCGTACCCATTTCCTACCGGGACAAGGTCATCGGCACCCTGTCGGTGGACAAGCAGGCCGAGCGCCTCCAGAACCCGGAGTTGGACACCGCCTTTCTGGTGGAAGTGGCCAAACTGGTGGCCCCCTTTGTGCAGCGGCGCCAGCTGGAAGACCGCATGGAGGTCTTCCACCACGCCCGCCAGCCTGGCGGCGCCTTCGACAAGCTGATCGGCAAGTCCAGCGCCCTGAACGAGCTGCAGAACCTGATCGTGCGGGTGGCCGATGCCCGGACCACGGTGCTGATCACCGGCGAGACCGGCACGGGCAAAGGCGTGGTCGCCCAGGTGATTCACGAACTGGGCCCGAACAAGAGCCAGCCCTTTGTGGAGGTCAATTGTGGCGCCATCCCCGAGAACCTGATCGAGAGCGAGCTGTTCGGGCACGAGAAAGGGGCCTTCACCGGCGCCACCCAGCGGCGCATCGGGGTTCTGGAACGTGCCAAGGGCGGCACCGTGTTCCTGGACGAAATCGGCGAACTGCCCCTGCCCGCCCAGACCAAGCTGCTGCGCGTGCTGCAAAAGCGCGAGTTCGAACGGGTCGGCGGCAGCACCACCTTGCGCACCGCCGCCCGCATCATCGCGGCCACCAACCGCGACCTGGAAGGGGCCATCATGGACAACTCTTTCCGCGCCGACCTCTACTACCGCCTCAACGTCTTCCCCCTGCAGGTTCCACCCCTGAGAGAACGCGGCAAGGCCGACATCATGCTGTTGGTCGACTATTTCGTCCAGCTCTTCGCCCGGGACCTGGCCAAGCCCGTCACCCGCATCGACACCCCGGCCATCGACATGCTGACCGGCTACCACTGGCCGGGCAATGTCCGCGAGCTGGAGAACGTGATCGAGAGGGCCGTGCTGCTGGCCGACGGCGATGTCATACATGGCCACCACCTCCCCCCCTCCCTGCAAATGAACCGCTACTCCGCAAGGCAGGAAAACCACAGCGATTTCACCACCCAGGTGCGAAACTTCGAGATCCAGCTGATCACCGAGGCCCTCAAGGACACCCGCGGCAACCAGACCCAGGCCGCCGCCAAGCTCGGCATCACCAAGCGCATGATCCAGTACAAGATCCAGAATTACGGCATCGACTACCGGCGCTTTCGCTGAGCGCCCTTAAGCAGGAATGCAAAGGGTTTGGAGAAGGGGTCCGTTTCGGAAAAGCCGGCCTAACCCGCTAGCAAGCCACTGGTTACGCATTAGATTACGAGTTTGATTTTTCGGTAGATTACAGCTTGCGTTTCATTCGCAAGCAGCATGGCGGAGAGAGCGACCTTGTTCTTGGATTCCCTTCCTTACATACCCAACTACAGCCGCGAACAGATTTTCCGGTGCCCTTCCCTCAAGCTATTGCACGGAGCCAACTCCGTCATCCAGGCTGACGTCTACGCGGTCAATCTGGAGAACACGTGGTTTCTGATCAAGGACTTCAGCAAGAGGCCCCTGTTCATGCGCAGGCTCTTCTGCCGCTTCGTGCTCAGACGCGAGTACTCCGTCCTCAAAGAACTCCAAGAGATTGCCGGTGTCCCCAGACTGTTCGGCTACCTGGACCAGGACGCGTTCATCCAGGAGTACATCCAGGGTCCAGGCGAACTCAAATCCGCCAAATGCACGCCCCCCCAGGACATGCCCTCGCCCGGCTTTTTCGCCCGGCTCAAGCAGACCATTGCCGCCATGCACCGACACGGCATTGCCCACGGCGACCTTCGGCGCAAGAACATCCTCCAGGGAAGCCAGGGAGACCCCTACATCATCGACTTCGCCACCGCCTGCCATCGCAGCGGCAGCCAGATCAACCTGCTTAAGCGCTTCCTGTTCCACTCGCTGCGAAAGAGCGACACCCTGGCGGCTCTGAAATTGCAACGCTCGTTCCATCCGGACAGCCTGACCCCGGACGAGATCCGACAATTGGACGACCTCCCATGGCCGCTGAGACTCGGACGCTTCTACCGCAAGAAGATCTACAAACGGATCAAGCCCAAGCGCTGGCGGCAGCGGAGTTCGTCCAAAACCTCACCGCCTGGGTGCAAGCCCAGCGCCCAAGCCGCCCCCTCCGGATCGTCCATACGGCGATCCGGCCCAAAAACTTGAAAATGCGAAAATGGACCGTATACATAAATGTGCCACCGGCCGTGAAGCACCCATGATTCCATACCAAAAAGGATCCTGAGTCAGATGCAAAAACTGGTTGTCCTGAACGGATCACAGAGGGGGACGGAAATCGCCATTGGACAAGCCTCGGTCACGATCGGGCGATCCACGGAATGCACCCTGCAGCTTGATGACAAACTTTGCTCCCGCAAGCACTGCTGCGTATCCAGCAAAGGCGACAAGGTTTTCATCCAAGACTTGGACAGCAGCCACGGACTGTTTGTGGCGCGCCGCAAAATCACCGGGCGCGAACCCCTCCCCCCCGAGAGCAAGATCCTGATCGGGCACACCATGCTGGTATTGCGCGAGAGCGGCGAGCCCACCGAGCTGCCTCCAATCGAGGCGGTCGATCGTGAAGCCAAGGAGATGTTTCAGCGCTTCAAGGCCGAAGATGAGAAGCGCAAACTGTACGAGAAAGAGCAGCAGAAGAAGAAAGACAAGCAGCGCGAGCAGCGCCAGGCCAAGTCGCTGGAGCGGACCAAGAAACACCTCGGAATCCTCAAATACCTGGTGGTCGTGGTATCGATGTTGATCGCCCTGAAACTGGCCCTGCTTTCTGAAACCCTGATGGGACGCTTTCTTGCCCTTCCGCTTCTGATTCTGGCCCTTGCCGTCGGCAAGACTCTCCAGAAGAAGAAATAATCCCCGGCCGCCCTGTCCGCCGTGCCGTCACCCCCCGATGAGTGCTGCCACGGGGGGGGGCGCGCTAATGCTATCAACTTTCTGTCAACACCATTTTCGAGATGAATGAACATGGCATTATTGGACGTTCGACGTTAAGCGTTTTCCTATAGAAGTTTCTTTTTCCGCCAATTTCAAAGCAGGAGCAAGCGTCAAAAGGAAAACTCTTAACGCCAAACGATTCAACATAGACTATAGAAAGTTGATAGCATTGGGGGCGCGCGGCCGCTAAAGCTCCGGACCGGGCCTCCCAGCTTGGCGCGTTCATCGCGGGGCCATGACCGGATCCGTTTCGGCCAGCCAGTGCAACTGCGGCCAGTAGGGGCTTCCGGTATTGGCCTGCGGTTCCCCCGGGGTGCTTCGTCCGTTTCGGACATAGGAGGCCAGCAGCTGCCTCAGGGCGGAGGCCACCTCGGGATGCTGACCGTAGAGATTGCGCCTCTCCCCCACGTCCGAATTCAAGTCATACAATTGAAACGGCGGCAAGCCCTCGCACTCCTCCCCCGGCTTCGGATGACTCCAGCCTCCGGAGCCCGGACACATCTCCAGCTTCCAGCGCCCCTGTCGGATGGAGAAGGAACCGTCGATGGAATGATGCACCGTGGCTTCCCGCAGGGGTGCCTCATAGAGCTGACCCAACCAAAGAGGCAGGTTGCTTACGCTGTCCTCTCCCGCCTGGTCCGGCAACGTGTCCCCCAACATGTCCACGCAGGTTGCCAGCAGATCGGAAAGGCACACCACCTCATCCGTGCGCGATCCGGCCCGGATCCGTGCGGGCCAGCGCACCAGCAAGGGAATGCGGTGGCCGCCCTCGTAAATGTCGGCCTTGTGTCCGCGAAAATGGTAGCTGGGGTTGTGGCCGGCGGCAGCCAGCTCCTGGAAGTCGGCCATGGGGGAGCAGCCGTTGTCGCTGGTGAAGACCAGCAGCGTATCCTCGGCGATCCCGCACTGCTCCAAGGTGCGCATGATTTGACCCACGCACCAGTCCGTGAGCAGACAGAAGTCGCCGTATTCGTTGGTTCCGGACTTGCCCGCGAACCGTTCGGTGGGCAGGATGGGGGTGTGCGGCGACGGAAGCGGGAAATAGAGGAAGAAAGGCCGGTGGGCATGCTCCCGGATATAGTCGCAGGCCTTCTGGGTAAAATGCGGCAGCACCTCCTCGTGCCGGAAGTCGGGAGCCGTCGGCCCTTCGCGCCAGAACTGCTTGCCCTCGCCCCTGGTGACATGGTCGGGCACGGCGGTGGGACGATCGTTATGCACGTAGACATACGGGGGCATGTCCAGCGAGGCGGCAATGCCATAGAAGCAGTCGAAACCCACGCTGGTCGGCCCCCCCTCGATCGGCTTGCTAAAATCCACGTCCTCGGGGGCGGGGCCGTTGCCGGCCCATTTCCAACCCAGATGCCATTTGCCCACGCAGCCGGTGTGATAACCCTTCTCCCGCAGGTAGGAGGCCACGGTCATGCGCCCGGCCTCGATCAGGGGGCGATCGTATCCAAACAGAACGGACTCCTTCAAGGCGGAACGCCAGTTGTAGCGCCCGGTCAATATGCTGTAGCGGGAGGGGGTGCAGACCGCCGAGCTGGAATGGGCGTCGGTAAAGGACATCCCCTCGGCGGCCAGCCGATCCAGGTTCTCGGTGCAAATCTTCGACTCCGGGTTCAGGCAGGACAGATCCCCGTAGCCCATGTCGTCGGCCAGAATGAGAATGATGTTGGGCAGGTCTGTGAACGGTTCCTCCCCTGTTGTCTCATATCCGCACAAAGCGAGCAGAAGAGCCATCGCTGTGGCCGTCAGCGCGTGTGCTCCGGGTACGTGGCGTTTCGAACGGATTCGACAGGCCATCTTTCTTCTCGGTTCTCGATGATACTTCCGAACAGGCTCTTGAATC
>JBFJXC010000038.1:0-17495 GCA_041623325.1 Lentisphaeria bacterium
GTCTCCCCAAACAGCGCTTCGTCCTCCTCCGCTGAAGCTACGGCGGACAGCCTTCGCCAAGACCCCGGCTTGCCAGCCGAAGCCTTGGCGAAGGCTGGTGGAGGCGGGGGGAGTCGAACCCCCGTCCTGAAAAGACGATACGGCGGTCTCTACATGCTTAGTCCACGCTTGAATTTATCTCGTACCTCGGCCTGGCGGCGAACAAGCCCAGCTCCGGCACCAGCGGCCACGTAAAATCTCGTTGAAGTTCCCGGCCACCCGAACCTTCAACCAGCCCGATGTCGTCGCCTCCGGCCCCCTATCAGGCGTCAGGGCGGAGACGTCGCTACTTAAGCAGCGAGTGCGTACTCTTCAGTCGCAGTTATGTTTTTGATCGACGATTAACGAGGCCAACGATCATCCTCGGCATGCCACCGACGCTGCGCCTAGCCAGTCGAAACCATTTCGCCCCCGAAAGGAAGGTGGTTGCTGTAGTCAGCCAGCATCGTATGCTGTGTATGAATAATATGGCACCTGGAAGCCGCGCTGCAAGGGCCAGACGGGGTGGTGAAGCGGGTGGCGTCTGAAAGGTGGCTGGCGGGAACCGCCGTCTGGGCCGCCGGTTTTCGGCCCGGGTGGCGCTTCCCTGGTGGAATTGGCATGGTACAGTTTGGCATGGCGTCGGGCCAGGCCGCGGAGCGAGGAGCAGGCGCGGGCGGAACGCCCGTGGTAGTGGGCAATAGGAAAGGAATCCGGATATGCTGAAGGGTACGATCGTGAAGTTGCGCTGGATCAAGGGATATCACGAGGCGCACAACCATGTGGCCGTGGGCAGGATTCTGGAGGAGACGGAGGCCTATTTGAAGCTGGAATGCCGGACCTTCCACTATCGCCGCCTGCTGAAGGGGCAGCGTAATTTGGTGCACGAGGGCAGTGTCGGGGTCCGGATTATTCCCTGGAGCCGCATCGAGGTGATCCATGAATTGCCCATGGACACCAATTGGCAGGCGCCGACGGTCTTCACCAAGGATGGCTGCCTGCAGCTGGACAATGTTTATACCACCCTGATCGACAAGAGCCAGGAGGTCTGATGGGGGGCGCGGCGGCAAGGGATGGGGCATTTACAAGAATTCATGCCGGGGAGTTCAGGGGGAGACCACCCCGTTTTTTCGGAAGGTGCGCGGGGATAGACCGTAGACTTTGCGGAACTGCCGGGAAAAGTAGTTGCTGTCGTGGAAGCCGACTTGGAAGGCGATGCGGCTGATGGGCGCGTCGGTTTGGATCAGGCGGTCGGCGGCTTTGGCCAGGCGCAGGCGCAGCAGGTAGTCGAGGGGGGCAAGGCCGAAGCATTTTCGGAAGTGGCGGTGCAGGGTGCTGCGCGACATCCTAGCGAAGCCGGCCATTTTCTCCACGGTGAAGGTCGAGGCGTAGCCGGTTTCCAGCCGGCTGAGCAGGGCGCTGAGCTGCAGCAGGGAGGAGGACTCCGCGGAATCCACCTGGGTGTAGGCCCGGGACAGATCGCCGCAGAGGCGGTAGAAGTGGCTCAGGGCCATGCAGCGATAGCCCGGGTTTTTGATGGTGAGTTCCGTTTCCATGGCCGCCACCAGAGGGGCCACCCGCCGCAGTGCCCGGTCGTTCAGATGCAGGCGGCAGGGCAGGTTCTGCTGGAGGCGCAGGCCCGGCTCCAGTTCGAAGAGCGCGTAGTACCCCGGCAGGTCGGTCATATCCGCCAAGGGCATTTGCATGTGCTCCCGGCGATAGAGAATGTTGACCAGTTCCAGGTCCCGCATGTTGCCGTACCGGTGGAAAAGACCGGGGGGCAGGACGAAGACGTCGCCGGCCCGGATGCGGTAGGAGTCCCCTTTGAGCACATGGTCCCCCTCGCCGCCGAGAACGATGACCAGCTCATGGAATTGATGGGCGTGGAGGGGAACCGGCTCTTGGCGGCCGATGCGAACCACCGCCAGTTCCTCGTCGCCTCGGAAGTATTGCCGGGGGGAATAGGTTGGCCGGGAGGGTGACATAATCGTCCTTTTTTTTGGCATTATAATGAAGGATCATGTCGGTCCGGTCAAGTAGCTTTGCAACGTGGCCGATGTTGAGAGGATTGAAAACGAATCGGCCTGGAACGTTGGGCCACGTCCGGGATCGTGGTCGAAAAAGGTTTGTGTCCAGAGCCGGGTTTGCGCGATGGCCAAGGACAGTCGGCGGGACAATGGATCGATGCAGCGAGGAGAGCATACGATGAATCGGGACTTGAAACGTGAGTTTGCGAATCCGCCGGCCATTTACCGGGGGGCGCCGTTCTGGGCTTGGAACTGCAGGCTGGACCGGGACCAGCTTCTTCGGCAGATCGATTGTTTCAAGGAGATGGGCCTGGGCGGCTTCCACATGCATGCCCGCACGGGGCTGGACACCGACTATCTCGGCGAGGAGTTCATGGAGATGGTCAAGGCCTGCACCCGGCACGCCAAGGACAAGGGGATGCTGGCTTGGCTGTACGACGAGGATCGTTGGCCCAGCGGCGCGGCCGGGGGCCTGGTGACCCAGTGTGAGGCCTTCCGGGCCCGGCATTTGCTGTTCACCCCGGTTCCCTATGGAGCAGCCGAAGGCGAGGAGGCCCATCAGGATTCCCGGGCGGCGGGACGACGCTACGAGAATGGCCGGTTGCTGGCCCGCTACGGGGTGAACCTGGAGAAGGGCCGGCTGGTTTCCGGCCGCCGTCTCGCGGGGGGGGCGGAGCCGGAAGCCGGGGAGACGGCCTGGTATGCCTATCTGGAAACCGCCATGCCCAGCAGCTGGTTCAACAACCAAACCTACGTGGATACGCTGAATCCGGAGGCCATTCGGCGATTCGTGGAGGTGACCCACGAGCGCTACGCCGCAGCGGTGGGCGAGGAGTTCGGCAAGACGGTGCCGGCCATCTTCACCGACGAGCCCCAGTTCGTGCGCAAGCAGTCGCTGCAACGGGCCTCGGACAAGTCCGATGTGGTCATCCCCTGGACGGACGATTTCGCCGAGACCTTCGCCCAGACCTACGGCGGGGACCTTCTGGAGGTGCTGCCGGAGCTGTTCTGGGAACTGCCCGAGGGCCGAGCCTCGGTCTGGCGCTACCGCTACCACGATCACATCGCCGAACGCTTCGCCGCCGCCTTTGCCGATACGGTCGGCAGCTGGTGCCGGGAGCACGGGATTGCCCTGACCGGGCATTTGATGGAAGAGCCCACCTTAGGCAGTCAGACCTGCGCCATCGGCGATGCCATGCGCAGCTACCGCAGCTTCGACCTTCCGGGGATCGATCTGCTGTGCGACCGGGTGGAGGCCGAGTTCTCCACCGCCAAGCAGGCGCAGAGCGCGGCGCACCAGTACGGCTACGGCGGGGTTCTGAGCGAGCTGTACGGGGTGACCAACTGGGACTTCGACTTCGCCGGCCACAAACGCCAGGGCGACTGGCAGGCCGCCTTGGGGATCGCCTACCGGGTCCACCATCTGTCGTGGGTATCGATGGCAGGCGAGGCCAAGCGCGACTATCCGGCCTCCATCAGCTATCAGTCCCCCTGGTGGCGCGAATATGCGGTGGTGGAGGACCATTTCGCCCGGGTGAACAGCGTGCTGACCCGCGGCAAGCCGGTGGTCAAGATCGGGGTGGTCCATCCGGTCGAGTCCTACTGGCTTTGCTTCGGCCCAGAAGAGCAGACCAGGCAGGAGCGCGACGAGCGCGACCGCCAGTTCGCCGACCTGATTGGCTGGATGCTCTACGGGTTTGTGGATTTCGATTTCATCGCCGAATCGCTGCTGCCCCAGCAGGACGCCGTCCCGCAGGCCGGCGGTTTCCGGGTGGGCGAGATGGAGTACGACACCATTCTGGTGCCGAACATGAGGACCATTCGGGCCACCACGCTGGCGCGCTTGGAGGCCTTCGCGGAGGCCGGAGGGCGGATCGTCTTCGCCGGCGAGATCCCCAGCCTGGTGGATGCCGTGCCCTCTGACCTCCCGGCCCGCCTGGCCGCCCGCAGCGAGGTCGTGCCATTTAGCCGGACCCGGCTGCTGAAGGCGTTTGGCGCGGGGGCCCCGGTGCGGCTGCTGGATGCCCACGGTGTGCAGGTGGACCACTGCCTCTACCAGCTGCGCGAAGAGGGCGAGGACCGCTATCTCTTCCTCTGCAATACGCGTCTGGACAAGGCGTTGGAGAAGTTGACCCTGCGTCTTGACGGCCACTGGCAGGTGTCCTGCCTGGACACCGCCAGTGGCACCGGGTACGAAGCGGCGGCGGTCTATGGCCAAGGCGTCACGGACATCGCCTGCGATCTGCCGGCTCACGGCTCCCTGTTGCTGCTTCTGACTCCCGGACGGCGCGAAAGCGGCGCCTCCCTGACCGCCCCCGCCTACCGGGAGGTCGCCCGTCTGCACGGGCCCGTGCCGGTGTCGCTGTCCGAGCCGAATGTCCTGCTCTTCGACAAGGCCGCCTACCGCATCGGAGACCGCCCCTGGCAGGAGCCGCGGCAGATTCTGGATTTGGATCCCATGATTCGCCGGGAACTGGATCTGCCGGTTGTTGCCGGCCACATGGCCCAGCCCTGGACCGACCACAAGCCGGTGACCGTGGCCGCCGAAGTCCAGCTGCGTCTGAGCTTCAGCAGCGCGGTGTGCGTGGACAATCCCGAACTGGCCTTGGAGAACGCCCTGAATACGCAGGTCGTCCTCGATGGGCAACCCGTGAAAAGGGACGTGACCGGCTACTTCACGGACGAATCGATCGCCACGGTGAAACTGCCGGGCTTCGGGGCGGGGGACCATGTTCTGGAGCTGACCGTGGCCTACACGCGGAAAACCTACCTGGAGTGGATGTATCTGCTCGGCGACTTTGGCGTCGAGGTGAAGGGGGACGCGGCCCGGTTGGTTGCTCCGGTGCGGGAGCTTTCCTTCGGCGACTGGACGACCCAGGGGCTGCCGTTCTACGCCGGCAACGTTACCTATCACTGCACGCTGCCGGGCGGTGTCCGGGCCAAGGCGGTGCGCGTGCCCCACTTCGCGGGGGCGCTGGTCAAGGTCGAGACCGCCGGCCAGGCCACGCCGCTGGCTTTCGCTCCCTTCCGGGCCGAGTTGGATGCCAACGCCGGGGAGTCGAGGCTGGATCTGACCGTCTTCGGCAACCGGGTCAACGCCTTCGGGCAGGTCCATAACTACGCCTGGAAAGTGAATCCGGACTATGGATGGTGGGGGCCACAGTCCTGGCGGACCGGCGGGGACGAGTGGAGCGACGAGTACGTGCTGCATCCCATGGGACTGCTCAGCGGGCCAGTGCTGGAGCAGCCAGGGACCTAGGCCGGGGGGCGGCCTTAGCGGCACTTCACGCAAGTGACCAACCCATCTTGTGTTTCCAGTGGAGTCAGGCCGGCACCGGGCGCGTCGCGAACCCGGTGCCTGGGCATTTGGCCCATTGGAATCCACCCTTCCACCGCCTGTTAACCCACCCATTTGGCCCTGGTTAGAACGATGGTGCCCGGCTGCAACGGGCCTGCCCTGCCGCTTGCCTGCCCGCTGTGCGCATCTGCAACAGGCCCCCTTTTTCAGGCCCTGCTACAGGGCGCAGCGGGCCTGTCCGCCTTTGGCACATGAGTTGCTGACCCCACCTGTCGAACCTGGTCCAGGCCTGAGGTATTCTCATGAACCGAGTCAGCAGCAAGGGAGGGGCAAGAGGGTGAAAGCCATGATCCAGTCGATACGCCAATTCTGCCTGACCCTGCGGGACCATTGCCGTCGAGGGGGCCATCGCTTTTGGGGCACACATGGTTTGCTTCGCGATCACGAGTTCAAGGAGGCCCTTTCCCAAGAAAGGTCCCGTGCCGAACGCACCGGCCTTCCCCTGTCCCTGGTCATTCTCTGGGAAGTGGAGCCCAAGGGGACGGCCACGCTGCGGGGCAGCCAGTTGATGGGGAGTCTGGTCAAGGTGCTTAAAAAGCGCATTCGCTGCACTGACATGGTCGGTTGTTTGGATGGGGGGCGGGTTGGGTTGCTTCTGCCGCACACCTGCGCGGAGTCGGCCTGGGCCGTTCTGCGGGACGCCTTCGACCGAATTTCGGCCAGTTGCTGCTGGGAGACCATCGCCGAGAGGATCGTCTACCGGGTATACACCAGCGAGGAGCGGGGCGAGAAAGGTCTTTGCGGATTTGAATCCAGGAAGGCTGGGCAGCCGGGGGTGTGTGGGCCGGACGGCCCGGAGGCCATGTCGGCAACGCAATCCACCGTCTGAGTGGTGTCGGTGCTGCTGTGGAGTCCGCTCCAGAGGTTCCGTCGGGATGGGGACGAGCTCGGGGCGAAGCCGGTGCGGCCTGGGAGGCATAATCGACCGGGCGGAGCCTGCCTGGCTGCCCGGCGTCCGGGGGATAGGGAGAGGTGATGCCGTTGCAAAGTGACAATGCTGCCAGTCAAGGGGAGGCCGCCTGGCAGAGGGTGCGGATCTTGCCACTGGCCAAAGCCGACCTGTGGTCGACCCCTGGGTGGAAGCGAATGTTCGATATTTTGATTTCAAGCGCGCTGATACTGGTACTGAGTCCGCTCTGTCTGTTGGTGGTGGCGAGTCTTTGGCGGGCCTGTCCGGGCAGGGGCTTTTGTTCCACTGCCTGCGTGGGCCGGGGCGGCCGCCCGTTTCGCTGCTATGCGTTCAGGAAACAGCTCGGACAAGACGGGGAGGGTGATGCCGGAGGTGGCAGATGGGCTCGGGCGGTCGTCTGGACATTGCGCGCAAGCGGGGCGTGGCGCTGGCCGCGCCTGCTCAATGTGTGGAGGGGCGAGATGAGTCTGATTGGACCGCGGCTTGTCCCGGTAGGCGAGGCCGGGCCCCAGCGCCGGTCTTGGTACGACCGTCGTTTGGAAGTGGTGCCCGGGTTGATCCGACCTCGGCGGTTTGGTGTTCCAAGGTTGGAGCCGGCTTGTGCGGCGATGCGCCGGGAGGTGCGCTACGTCGACAACCAGAGCGCTTGCGGTGATCTCATGATTGTGGCGGCATGGCTGGCGACCGAGGCCGTGAGGCTAGTCTGGCCTCGACTGTTCGGACGCGGCCGTCATTAACCCAAACACAGGAGGGTGCATCAATGCGAAACCAAGACATCAGGCGGAAAACTGCAGCGATGCTGGCCCAGGCGGTGGTGGCCGTGCTTCTGCTGCTGGCAGGTTGCCGGAGCGTGCCTCCGGCCCTGGATCGCTCTGAAATGAAGGCTGCCGATTTGAGCGTAATCAAATTGGTCGCCGGCGACGAGGTCGAGGTGAAATTCTATCAGAATCCCGAACTCAACGAAATCCAGGTGATTCGGCCGGATGGGCAGATCACGCTTCAGTTGGTCGGAGATGTGCAGGCCCAGGGCAAAACCCCCAGCCAGCTGGGGAGCGAACTCAAGCAGCGCTATGCCGGCCAGCTCAAGGCCCCGGAGGTTGCGGTCATTGTGCGCTCGCTGCATGACCGGCGGGTGTACGTCGGAGGGGCTGTGAATCGGGAGGGGATGGTCAAAATGGCCGGGCCTTTGAGCGCCATGGAGGCGATCATGCAGAGTGGGGGTCTGGACTGGCGGCGTGCCAAGACCAAGCAGGTTGTGGTCATCCGCGAGCAGGATGGCAAACGGGTCGGCTGCGCATTGGATGTCCGCGACCTGCTGGCCGGGCAGTACTCCGATCCCTTCTATTTGGAACCCGGCGACATCGTCTACGTGCCGCGCAAGGCCATTGTGAATGTCAACCAGTGGATCGAGCAGTACATCAACAGCGTCATACCCCGCTTTGGAGTGTCCTACGGGGGGGACGGTGTGGAGGTGTCCCGGTAGACGGGCAGGAAAAGGAGACGACCATGTCAGTATCAGAACATCATCAGCTGCCTCCGGCCGACCAGCCGGAAGCCCAGTCGCTGCTGCGGGATTTCTCGATGCGGGATGTTTTCTATCTGGTCTTTCGCCACAAGCGAAAGATTATGTTGGGCATGGCGGTAGGGTTGCTGGCCGCCTTGGCCGTGGCCACCGGATCCAGTGCCAAGTACAAGTCCGAAGCCAAGTTGCTGGTGCGTTTCGTGCGGGAGAGTGTCAAGATTGATCCGTCCGCCAAGGGCGACTCCATCATCTCCGGCACGGCCTGGGAAAACGTCATCAACTCGGAGATGGAAATCATCATGAGCCGGGAGTTAGCGGAAAAAGCGGTCGTGGAGATGGAGGCCCTCGGCACCACGCCGCCACCCGCGCCTCCCGAAACCGCCCGGGAGAACGTGGTGGTCCGGGCCGCCCAGGCCCTGGGGGAACAGTTGCGGCATGGCTACGGGGCGGTGCTGGGTGTCTTCAAGGCCGGCCGGCCTGCGCTGAGCCGCCGTGAGCGGGCCATCCTGGACATTGGCAGTAATCTGGAGCTGGTCGTGCCCAAGTACCAGAATATCATCCATGTCTCGTACGTGGCCAAGACGCCGCAGCAGGCCCAGGCGGTTCTGGCCAAGCTGGTGGATTTGTACTTGGAAAAGCACATGGACGTTCACCGAGCCAAGGGCTCCTACGAGTTCTTTCTGGAACAGGCCATCCGGATCGAGCAGGAAATGGCCGAAAAGCAGGAGTTGCTTCGCCACATGAAGAACAAGCTGCAGCTTGCCTCGCTGGAGACCCAGAAGCAGAAGTTGTCCGATCGCATGGCGGCCCTGCATTCGGTTCGGCAAGAGAAGGATTCGGCCCTGGCGGCATGCCTGGCGGGGCTTGGGGTGTTGGAGAACAATTTGGCCGAACTTCAGGGCCGTCTGGCCGGCTCCAAGGATAGTCCCGCCATTCTGCCGACCTTCATGGCCCGGACCTACGAGAACATTGTCGAATTGCAACTGCGCGAACAGGAGCTGTTGGTCACCTACACCGAGGACAGCGCCGCCGTTCAGAACGTGCGCCAGCAGATCAAACGGTTGCAGGACGTACTGATCAAGAACGAATCCGAGTTGCGCCAGCCGGCGGCGGCCTTGTCTTCGGCCTCCGAGGCCTATACCCAAACCCTCCTGTCCCTGCTCAAGCAGCAGCAGGCCCGGTCGTCGTTGGAGGCCGAAGTCCAGATCGTCAAGACCCAGCTGGCCGAAGTCCAGCAAGAGATCGAGACGATGAATGACGGCGAAGTGCTGGTGGGGCGCCTGCAGCGGGAGCTCGTCTTGCTGCAGGACAGCTATCAGAAATATTTCGATTTGGCCGAGCAAGCCCGCATCGACCAGGCCAAGGAGGCCGAAAAAATCGCTAACATCAGTGTGGTGCAGCCGGCCAGTCTGCCGCTGTTGCCGGTGGTTTCCAACCGCGGCCGGAATGCGGCCCTGGTGCTGATGCTGTGCGTGCTCGGCGGCCTGGGTAGCGCCTTTTTTACAGAGAATTATCTGGATCACACCCTGAAAACTCCGGAGCAGGTGGAACAACTCTTGGAGATGCCGGCGCTGGTCTCCATCCCGTTGCTCAAGTCCGGCCGCCGAAAGCTGTCGGTCGACGGCCAGCACCACAAGCCCATGCTCAAGCCAGCCGCGGAGGAGAACAAGGATCAATGGGATCTGCCCCCCCAGCTGAAAAACTACTATGACAGCCTGTGCGAGCGGCTGCAGGCTGTGACGCCAAGAGCCGAAAACGAACCGGTCATCATCGGGGTGACCAGCTGTTCCGGCCGCGAGGGGGTCAGCACCGTGGCGGCCAATTTGGCCGTGGCCTTGGCTGGCGGAGGCCGCCAGGTCATCCTGGTGGAAGCCAATGTGGGCCACCCCACCGCTCACGAACTCTTCGGGGATCCGGCCGCCCCGGGTATCGCGGAGATCAATGTGGACGGGCTGGGGCAGACCCGGGTGCTTCAACACAATCTCTATCTGCTTCCGGCCGCCAGTGTGGGACAGAATGTCTCCCAGGCCAGTATGCCCCAGATGAGGTGCGAAGAGCTGGTCAGACATCTCAACCGCCTGGATGGCGGCTACGTGGTCGTGGACATGCCTCCTTTGAACGAGAGCGCGTCGGCCATGCGTCTGGCCAGGCAGGTTCACAACGTGGTACTGGTTGTGGAGGCCGAGCGCAGTCGTCGGGAGGTGGTCAGCCACGGCCTGGAGCTGCTGGCTGGAAGCCACGCACACATCCTGGGGGTGGTGCTGAACAAACGCCGCTATCACATCCCCTCTTGGGTCTATAACCGTATCTGACGAGGCGCGGAGTGGCCTAAACGTGCAACCACCTTTGATATCCGTGATCATTTCGGCCTGCGATGGCCCTGCCTGCCTGGCCGAGTCGGTCGAAAGCGTGCTGGCCCAGACCCACAAGAATACCGAGATCATCATCGTGGACGACGGGTCGGACGAGGCTACGGCCGAGACGATTCGGCCATACTGGCCGTTGGTGCGCTACTACTACGACGTGGGGTACGATGCCGGCAGTGCCCTGAACGCCGGTGCTCGGGAAGCCAACGGGGAGTGGATCGGCATCATGGCCCGGGGAAGCCACTGGATGCCGGATAAGTTGCATTGGCAGCTGAAGGCCATGTCCCGGTTTGGCCAGCATTGCGGGGTCTGCCTGACGGGCACCCGCCAGGCCAATGCCGAGACATCGGTCCAGTCGCTTTGGCGTTCTAGTGGCCATGCCGAAAAGGGGGGCTGTGGGCAGATCCGTCAGCCGCTGCCCCTGGTGCTGGAGGAACGGTTTCAGCGGCTGATCCCCTCCGTACTGGTGAAAAGGACCATGCTGGAGCGGATTGGAGGAGTCGATCCAAGTCTGATTATGGATCCCTGGCTGGATGCATTGTTCCGCCTTGGGCAGGGCACCGGATTCTGCTATGTGGACATGCCGTTGGTCGTTCTTTCCGGGACCGGCGCCCCGAACCATAGCCGGGCGATGCAGCTGGCCGCCTGGCAGCAGATGTATGAAAAATGGAGAGGGCTGGTGGCGGGGGAGCGGGGGGCGGTCAAGTCCCTGGTCGCCCGGCGGCTGGCCGCCATCTATGACCGCTGGGCGGACTATTATCTGGCCGAGGGCCAGCAGTGGGAGGCGCGACGGGCCCTGGCCAAAGCCTTCGGCTTGCATGCCAGCCCCCGGCTGGCGGTGAAAAGAGCCTTGCTGTCGGTGGCCCCCGACCTGGGCAAACGGCTTTGGCCCCGGCAGGGCAACCTGGTGCGATTTATGCGTTGAGTGGCGGCGAGTGAAAAAGCGGAGGTTCGGCAATGAAGGCAGTGATCTTGGCAGGAGGATATGGAACCCGGCTTTCCGAAGAAACGTCCGTACGGCCCAAGCCCATGGTGGAGATCGGCGGCAAACCCATGCTTTGGCACATCATGAAGGTCTACTCCCACTACGGGGTCAACGACTTCATCATCTGCTGCGGCTACAAGGGCCACGTCATCAAGGAGTACTTCGCCAATTACTTTCTGACCCACGCCGATGTCTGTTTCGACTTTCAGGCCAACGGCATGAAGGTCCTGAACAACGGCGCCGAACCCTGGAGCGTGACTGTGGTGGACACCGGCGAACACACCATGACCGGGGGGCGGCTCAAACGGGTCCGGGACATTGTGGGCGACCAACCCTTTTGCCTGACCTATGGTGACGGGGTCAGTGATGTGGACATCGGAAAGCTGATGGACTTCCATCGTCAGCAGAACTGCCTGGCCACCCTTACGGCGGTGCAACCGCCTGGCCGGTTCGGGGTTTTCCGGTTGCAGGACAACGATGTCCACATCCGCAGCTTCCGGGAGAAACCCAATGGCACCGGAGCCTGGATCAACGGGGGGTTCTTCGTCCTTGAACCTCAGGTCATGGATTACATCGAGGGAGATGCGACCGTTTGGGAGCAGGAGCCGCTGATGAGGCTGGCCAGAGAGAATGGGCTCTGCGCGTTTAAACACCTGGGATTCTGGCACCCGATGGACACTCTGCGGGACCGGATGACCCTGGAGGCCTTGTGGGAACAGGGGAAAGCGCCTTGGAGGGTCTGGTAAGTCACCGCACTGGTATGTTAACGTAGGGAAGGGAAGAGAAAATGAAGACGGCTGAACAGATTGTGACCGGGGATCTGGACTACATTTGCGGGCAGCTCGAGGAGGAGTTCAAGGAATTGTCCGGGCGCCGTCTGTTATTGACCGGGGGGGCCGGGTTTCTGGGCTACTACCTGCTGCTGACGCTGCGTCACTGGAACGGCAAGGCACCCGCCGGCAAGGAAGTCCGAATCACCATTTACGACAACCTGATGCGGGGGATACCACCTTGGTTCTCCACTCTGGAGCACGACCCGAACATCACCTTTGTCAAGTATGACGTGATCGACGACAAGCCGGATGAAGGCGAGCATTTCGACTACATCATCCATGCCGCCTCCATCGCCTCGCCCATGTTCTACCGCCAGCATCCCATCCGCACCATGGATGCCAATATCAACGGATTGCGTAACTTGCTGGATTTCAGCCTGGGAAAATCCGGCCAGAACGGGCGGGCCGTCAAAGGCTTTCTGTTTTTCTCGTCCAGCGAAATATACGGCGACCCTCCCCCCGAGCATGTTCCCACCCGGGAGGAGTTCCGGGGATATGTGTCCTGCACCGGTCCCCGGGCCTGCTACGACGAGGCCAAGCGCTACGGCGAAACCCTGTGCGTCAACTTCGCCCGGCAGCACGGTCTGCCCGTGAAGGTGGCCAGGCCTTTCAACAACTACGGTCCCGGCCTGAAAATCTCCGATCGCCGGGTGATTCCGGATTTCGCCCGGGACATTCTGGCCGGGCGGGATATCACGCTTCTGTCCGACGGCAGCCCAACGCGCACCTACTGCTACATCGCCGACGCCGTGATCGGCTACTACAAGATCCTGCTGCGCGGTCGTCCCGGGGAGGCTTACAACATCGGCATGCAGAATCCGGAGATTTCGGTGGCCGACCTGGCTGAGCTGATGGCGGAGAACGGGCGCAACCTGTTTGGCTATACCGGCGCGGTGACAATCGGGCGCAGTGCCGACCGGCAGTACCTGACCGATAACCCGGTCCGCCGCTGTCCGGATATCTCGAAAGCGGTCAAAGAGTTGGGCTACAAGCCTTCTGTCGGGCTGTCCGATGGGCTTGAACGGTCCATGATCTGGTACAGAGCGTTCGCAGAAGGGGAGGATGCCTGATGAAGATTTCGGTGATCGGCACGGGGTATGTGGGATTGGTCTCGGGCGTCTGTCTGGCCGAAAAAGGCCATCGGGTTGTCTGCGTGGATTCCGATTTGGAAAAAGTCCAGAAAATCAATCGGGGGGAGGCGCCCATCTACGAGGATGGCCTGGGCGAACTGCTGTGCAGGCACATTGGAAAAACCTTGAGTGCGACGACCGATCTGCAGGAGGCTGTTCTGGGCTCGGAATTGTCCTTGATCGCGGTTGGCACCCCCTATCAGGGCAGCAAGATCGATTTGAGGGCCATCAAACTGGTCTGCGAACAAGTCGGCCGGGCTTTGGCGGAGAAGCAGGAGTACCATGTGGTAGTGGTGAAGAGCACGGTCGTCCCGGGCACGACCGACACGGTGGTCAAACCCATTCTCGAACAGGCTTCAGGCAAACAAGCCGGACCCCACTTCGGGGTCGGCATGAATCCGGAGTTTCTGCGGGAGGGCAATGCCGTTGTGGACTTTCTGCAGCCGGACCGGATTGTCATGGGCGGAATGGATGCACGCACGGTCGACGCCCTGGAGGAGCTTTATGCCGTCTTCGAGGGCGTGCCCAAGATACGCACCGCCAACAAGACCGCCGAGATGATCAAGTACACGTCCAACTCCCTGCTGGCAACCCTCATCTCCTTTTCAAACGAGATCGGCAACCTCTGCGCAGCCCTGGGAGACATTGACACCATCGAGGTGATGAAGGGGGTGCATCTGGACAAGCGCCTGACCACTGTGCTGGAGGACGGCCGCCGGGTCGTGCCCCAGGCTGCCTCCTACCTGTGGCCGGGCTGTGGCTTCGGCGGCAGTTGTTTTCCAAAGGATGTCAAGGCGCTGATCGCCCACGGCAAGCAGGCGGGCCGGGACATGGATCTGCTGGAGACGGTCATTCGCATCAACGAGAGCCAACCGCGGCAGGTGATCTCGATTCTAAAGAAGCATTATCCGAGCCTGGCGGGGCTGCGGGTGGCGGTCCTGGGCCTGGCCTTCAAGCCTGGCACCGATGACATGCGCGAGTCTCCGGCCGTGCCGATCATCCGGCAGTTGGTCAGGGAGGGCGCCCAGGTCAAGGCCTATGATCCGATCGCCCGGCACGAGGCGGAGAAGCTGCTGGGCAATCATGACATTCATTATATGGAGGACGTGGCTCAAGCTGTTGCCGGCGTTCAGGCCATTGTCCTGACCACCGCCTGGGAGGAATTCCGGGGCCTGCCGGCTATGCTGGCCGGGGCGGATCCACAGCCGCTGCTGGTGGACGGGCGGCGTTTTCTGGACAAAACCGGCGTCGCCCGCTACGACGGAGTCGGCTTGTAGGCGCTTTCACCGCGTAAAGGGGGGACAAGATGACCTTCAATGAGACCAGCCTGGCAGGCGCCTTCCTCATTCAGCTCGAGCAGCGCCGGGACGACCGCGGATTCTTTGCGCGGGCCTTCTGCAGGGAGGAATTCCGGCGGCACGGTTTGGAGACGGTCTTTGTTCAGGCCAATGTCGGCTTCTCTTTCAGGCGGGGCACCTTGAGGGGGATGCATTATCAGATTGCCCCTCACGAGGAAGCCAAGCTGATCCGCTGCGTGAGAGGAAAGGTCTACGATGTTATCGTGGACCTGAGAGAGGGGTCGCCCACCTACCTGGGCTGGACCGGTGTTGAACTCAGCGCCGAGTCCCGGAACATGTTTTTTATCCCCGCCGGCTGCGCCCATGGATACTTGAGCCTGACTGACCATGCCGAGGTCTTCTACCAGGTGTCCCAACCCTACGCCCCTGAAAGCGAGCGGGGAATTCGCTATGACGATCCGACCATCGGAATCGACTGGCCGGAGCCGGTCAGGGTGATTTCTGAGAAAGACCGAAACTGGCCGCTGCTGTCCCCAGGAGCCGGCCGCAACAAGGTGGCAGAAACATGATCATTGTGGACACAGCTCTGGAAAAGCGGCAGGAGCAAGGCAAGCCCATTCAGGTTGGGATTGTCGGGGCCGGCTATATGGGATGCGGCATTGCTCTGCAGATAGAGAAATCGATTCCGGGCATGAGGGTGGCGGCCATTGCCAACCGGACGGTTCCCAAAGCGATTCAGGCCTATGAAACAGCCGGGGTCGGCACGGTCCGGGTGGTTGGGAATGTGACCGAGCTGGAGCGAGCCATCGAGGCTGGACAGGGCGCGGTGACGGACGACCCTCTGCTTCTCTGTCAGGCCGGTCGGATCGATGCCATTATCGAAGCGACTGGCGAGGTCGAGTTCAGCGCCCCGGTGGCGGTGGAGGCTATCCGGAACGGTAAGCACATCATCCTGATGAACGCGGAACTGGATGCCACCGTGGGGCCTCTGCTCAAGAAGTACGCGGACCGGGCCGGGGTCATCATGACCAATGCCGACGGCGATCAGCCGGGAGTCTTGATGAACCTGTATCGCTTCGTCAAGACGATTGGCTACGAGCCGGTATTGGCCGGCAATATCAAAGGTTTGCAGGATGCCTATCGGACCCCGGAAACCCAGCAGGGATTCGCCGCCCGCACCGGCATCAGCCCGGAGATGGCCACCTCATTTGCCGACGGCACCAAAGTCTGCATGGAAATGGCCGTGGTGGCCAATGCGCTTGGCTTCAAGACCGGCTGCCGGGGCATGTACGGTCCGCGCTGCGACCATGTGAAGGAAGCGCCTGGCCTTTTTCCGCTGGACCAGATGTTGCAGGGTGGGCTGGTGGACTACGTGCTCGGAGCTGAGCCGGGCCCCGGGGTGTTTGTGCTGGGATACAACGAGCATCCCCAGAAGCAGGCCTATATGAACTATTTCAAGATGGGCGAGGGGCCGCTGTACGTTTTCTATACCCCTTATCATTTGCCCCATTTGGAGGTGCCTTTGACCGTGGCCCGGGCCGTTCTGTTCGGGGATGCGACCATCGCCCCAAAAAACGGGCCGGTCTGCGATGTCATAACCCTGGCCAAGACGGACTTGAAGTCAGGGCAGACACTGGACGGAATCGGTGGGTTCACCTGTTATGGGACACTGGAGAACTACGATGTGGCAACGGGGCAGAACTTGTTGCCGATGGGATTGGCCCGCAAGTGCCGTTTGAAGCGGAGCGTGGCCAAGGACCAGGCCATCACGTATGACGATGTCGAGCTGCCGTCTGGCCGGTTGTGCGACAAGCTACGCGCGGAACAGTCGGCATGCTTTAAGGATGGAGGCGAAAAGGTTCAGCAGGAGTGGGCACCTCACGCTCTTGTAGAGGGATCATAGTTCTCCGACGACTCGGGGGAGGATCGGAAAATGAAATGGCAGGCATGGATGTTGTTTATGCACCGGAATGACTGGCGGGCCTGGGCCGATAGGCCGTTGTCGGCCTTTGTGGCCAGGGTTCTCATGGCCTCGGCAGTTCTGATGGCAATAGGGGAGGCGGAAGCGGTCTCCTTTCTGGAGTCCGGTGGTCAGGTGGTGATGGAGAGCGAGAACTTCACCGGTTCGGCTCCGGGCACGGGCGCGGCCGCTGGCAGCAGCTGGCAGCCCACCACCTCCCTTGCCGGCTACAGCGGCGCTGGGGCGCTGGCCTCAGGGCCCAACGCCGACGTCAACACGGGGGAAACCACCGTCGGGCCCCGCCTGGACTACGAGATCGATTTTCAGACGCCGGGCACCTATTACGTCTGGGTTAGGATTTTGGGGGCTAACTCCAGCGACGATTCCGTTCACGCGGGTCTGGACGGGGTCGCGACAACCTACGGCCGCCTGGGCATGTATGACAATGCCGGCACCTGGCACTGGGAGGAGCGGGTTTACAAACGGACCCCGACCGAGCGGGTGACCGTGGTGGTGAACACCGCGGGTCCGCACATTTTCAATCTGTGGATGCGGGAGGACGGGGTGGCCGTCGACAAGGTCGTGCTGACCACCGCTGCCGCCTTCGTGCCCTCGGGCGCGGGGCCGGCCGAAAGCCCCCGAAGCTCGGGGGATTCCCCTCCCAGTGTCCTGTCCGTCGTCCGGGCCGGGACCAACCCGACCAACGCCGCCTCGGCGGACTTCACCGTGACCTTCAGCGAGGCGGTCACCGGTGTGGACGCAACCGACTTTGTCCTGGCGACCACCGGCGGGATCGGCGGCGCGGCCATTTCCGCCGTCAGCGGCAGTGGCGTCAGCTACACGGTCGGCGTCTCCACCGGTACGGGTTCGGGTACATTGCGCTTGGATGTGACCGACGACGACAGCATTCTGGACGAGTCCGGCAATCCTCTCGGCGGGTCCGGAGCCGCCAACGGCGACTACGTCTCCGGGCAGAGCTATACGCTGGACCGCACCGTACCGGTCGTGACGGCCGTGCTGCGATCCGATGCCACCCCCACTGGGGCCTCTATGGTCGGCTTCGCGGTGACCTTCAGCGAGGCGGTCAC
>JBFJXC010000039.1:0-17467 GCA_041623325.1 Lentisphaeria bacterium
GCCGGTTGTCCTGGTCAATGGGGGAACCGGGCTGGTCAAGGTGGTCCTGCTGCGGTTCTTCCGTCGGGCAGGCTTCGATGTGACCCCCCTGAACGGAGGGCGCCCCAGCCATCTGGACTCCAGCTCTCTGCGGGTGCGCGGTTCCCATCATATCGTGCAGCTCCTGCACCGCTTCCGCTTTCCCTTGCACGACCACTGCCGCAAGAACCTGCAATGGCAAAACAGTCAGGTGCTTCTGCGCTTTGTCCTGCTACAGGCCTTCCTGACTCCGCTGCTGCTGGGGCTGCTGGTGAAGCTGCGGTAGGACGGTCATGCTCAACCCACAGCAACAAGCCGTTGTAGACCACGATGCCGGACCGGTGCTGGTATTAGCCGGGGCCGGAACTGGTAAAACCCGCGTACTGGTGGACCGCACCGTCCGATTGTTGGAAAGCGGCCTGCCGCCTCAGCGCCTGCTGCTGATCACCTTCACCCGCAAGTCCGCCCAGGAATTGAAGGAGCGCGTCCAGATAGCCACCGGCGGCATGGCCTATCTGCCCTGGTGCGGCACGTTCCACGGCGTAGCCGTTCGCATGCTCAGGCTCTACGGGGCTTGGATCGGCATCCCCTCCAATTTTTCCATCTTCGACGAGGCCGATTCAACCTCGCTGATGGGGGCCATCGTCAACGAAACCTACTCGGTCGAGCAACGCAAAACGCTGCCCCGCAAATCCACCCTTGGCAAAATCCATTCCTACTGGCGCAACACCCGACAGGATCTTGGCGATGTCCTGGCCGAACGCTGGCCGGCCCACCTTAAAACCGCCGACGCCATCCAAGGCATTTTCGACCGCTATGGCAAGCGCAAATCAGCCGGCAATGCCTTGGACTACGACGATCTCCTGATTCACTGGCTGAAGTTGCTTCAGGCCAAAGGCAGCCCATGCGGGGACCTCTTCGACTATGTGATGGTGGACGAGTATCAGGACACCAACCGGCTACAGGCCGATATCCTGCGCGAAGTGGGCAAGGCCACGGGCAACATCATGGTCGTCGGCGACGATGCCCAGGCCATCTATGCCTTCCGCGGCGCCACCGTGGCCAACATCCTTGAATTCGAGCAGGAGTTTGCCGGCGCCGTGCGTCTGCGGCTGGAAAAGAACTACCGCAGCACCCAGGAAATCCTGGACGCGGCCAACACCCTGCTCTCCCACGCGGAGGAAGGCTTCCCGAAAAAACTGGTCAGCCACAAAGGCGCGGGAAAACACCCCCATCTGGATGTGGCGCAAGACGAATGGGGCCAGGCCGAAGCCATCCTGGGAAGCATCGCCCGCCACTGGCAGGAAAACCACGTGCCTCTGCGCGAACAGGCCGTGCTGTTCAGGTCGGCCTTCCACTCGTTCAAACTGGAGACGCTCCTTCAGCGCCACGGCATTCCCTACAAAAAATATGGCGGCATCCGCTTCGCCGACTCGGCCCACATCAAGGATGCCATCTCCTTTCTGCGCTGCCGCGAGAACCCCTGCGACGAAAGCGCCTGGCGCCGCATTCTGGAGATGCTCCCAGGAGTCGGGGCAGCCACGGCCGGGCGCCTTTTCGCCAAACTCTGCCGGGACTTGTCGCCGGCGGCCACTCTGGAAGCCGCCAAATTCCCCAAGAAATGCCAGGAGTGGGTCGAGCCATTCCGAAGCGTAATTCGCACCCTCTTCGCCAAGGAGGAGCCCCCTCTGGACTTGCAATTGAAGGCCGTGGTCAAGTTCTGCCGGGCCTGCCTTTCCGAACGCTACGAGGACGCCGAAAAGCGTGCCCCCAGCCTCAAGCTTCTTGAACAGCTGACGGCCACCTATCAGAGCCGCCGACAGCTGCTGGACGACATGGTCGTGGGGGACGACTCGATACTCGGCCAGGTCGATCCGGCCGCGGAAGGAGAGTTTCTGACCCTCAGCACCATCCACTCGGCCAAGGGGTGCGAATGGGACTGCGTGCACGTCATCCAACTTATCGAAGGCGGCCTGCCCGTGGGGGTCGACGACGAAGAGGTCAGCCGGGTCGAAGAGGAGCGCCGCCTGCTGTACGTGGCCATGACCCGCGCCCGTCGCGACTTGCATCTCTACTACCCGTGCCGGCGGGACAGCTATGATGGCGGCTTCCGCACCACGACCCCCTGCCAGGCAAGCCGCTTCCTGACCCCGGACGTCAGAGAATGCTGCAATCTTCCCGATGGCGGGCCGGAAGCTGATCTGGACGAGATCATCTACGATTACGACGGCGATCCCGACTGGTAAAGCCATCCCGGTCTGGCAGAGAAACAGCATAGAGGCTCCTGCCCGCATGAACCGCTTCATGTTCAAAAAAGTCTATTGCGAAATCAGCAACAGCTGCAATCTCAAATGCGGCTTCTGCCCTTCCGCCGCCGATTCGCCGCACAAAAAGCGGTTCATGGACGAGCCGCTTTTCGCCCGGCTGGCGCCGCAACTCAGCGGCATGACCCGGCTGCTGTGTCTACACCTGATGGGCGAGCCCCTGACTCACCCCAAGCTGGAACGCTTTCTGGATATCTGCTCGGTGCACAACCTCAGGGTCTCAATGGTGACCAACGGCACGTTGCTGCATGTGCGGCACCAACGGTTGCTCGTGCATCCGGCCGTGGCGCAGATCCACTTTTCGCTGCAGAGCTTCGAAGCGAATTTTCCAACGATGGACAACGGCCAGTACCTGGCGGCCATTTTCGGGTTTTGCCGACACGCCACGGCCAACAGGCCGGATCTTACCATTCATCTGCGCCTGTGGAACGCCGACAATTTCGCCTCATCCATGCAGCGGAATCGGACCACGATCCAGCGCATCCAGGACGGTTTCGCAATTCCGGATGCGGCCATGGCCATCCTTTCGGACCGGGACAACCGCATTGGCCACAATCTGCACCTGCACTTCGCGGACCGTTTTGACTGGCCCGGCCCGGATCTGCCATTCCAAGGGCGGCGCGGCAGCTGCCTGGGGCTGAAACATCAATTCGGCATTCTCTCGGACGGAACCGTCGTGCCGTGCTGTCTTGACAAGGCCGGACAGATCGCCTTGGGAAACGGCCGGGAACGGCCCATTTCGGAGATACTGACCTCGGAGCGGGCCGTAGGCATGCGCAACGGCTTCCGACACCAGCAGCTTGTCGAACCGCTCTGCCAGCATTGCACCTACCACAGGCGGTTCAGCGCTGTTCGAGAACACGGAGGATCTCGGGCAACAGCTCTTTCTTGCGACTGAGCACTCCGGGAATGTGGTAAAGCCCCTCACCCGCGGCGCTGTAGATCAGCCGCCCGGCCCTCAGATCAGGCGGGCGGCGACGGCGGAACGAGCCAGGTGGGGAATGGCCCGGATCAGCTGTTCCATGTCGCGGAGCGATCCGGTTTCCTCCTGGGTGTGATTGTTTTCGGTCGGAAGCAAAAGCGGCAGAACCGTTGCCGGCACCCCCTGGTGCGGAAAAGCGCGGGAGTCGGTGCCGCTGTAGTTGTAAATTTCGGTTTGCAGGGGGATCCCGGCAGAAGCAAACACGCCCTGGATCCGGTCCCGAAGTTGGCAACTGATTAGAACGGAGGCATCGCTCAAGGTCAGGACCGGGCCATTTCCGAGCATGACGTCCTGTTCGGGGGCGGCATAGGTGGAGTCCACGCAGACCACCAAGTCGGGCTTGATGGCCCTGGCCAGCACCGGCGCGCCGAAACCGCCGAGTTCTTCGCATGCCGTGGCCCCCAGCACCACATTCATCCCGGGGCCGGGGCCGATTCCCCGGCGCGCCAGTTCGCAGAGCACGCCGCACCCCAAGCGGTTGTCCAGAAAGGGGGACCGGACCAGGCCGTCCCCGTCAACGCTGGGTTCGCCCGCGAAACAGACCCGATCCCCAAACATTGCCCCCTCGACTCGCGGCACGTAGTAGCAGGGCATGGGCAAACCGGCATCCACCTTCTGGATCTCCACTCGTGTCCGGCCGGCGGATGTCTTGAGAATCCCCGGGGCTTGTGCCCCTTCGAGACGGACTCCACCCAGGTTCACCAGCTTCAGACGATCGGCCTGAATGCATTCCACCACAAATCCCGGAGAATCCATGTGGGCGCAGACCAGCAGGGTCGGACGCGAAGGATCCGGCGGATTCAGAGCCGCCGAGATCGCATAGTGTCCATGCCGGCGCACACTCAGCCCAGCCTGCTGCCAAATGCCGGTCAGATACTCGGCCACCTCGGTCTCGTCACCGGGGGTGGCGTGGCATGCCAGCAGTCTGAAGAGATCGGTCAAATCGCGGGCGGTCGGGTTCATAGCGGCTCCTGGGCCGTGATCTTTTCCTGAAGCTGGGCGTTGCTGCGGGACAGGCGCTGGGCCAGGGAGTTGACCGCCTTCTCCATCCACGGGGCCAACTTGCGCATCTGGGCGTTCATGACGTCGGCCGTGATCACCTCGACTTCTGTCTCCTCTATGGCGACCACACTGGCCGAACGCCGTGTGCAGCCTAAAACAGCCGTTTCTCCGACTATTTCCCCAGGGCCCAGTCGGGCGAGCGTCACGCGTGTTCCCTCCGTTTCCAGATAGACCTCGACCTGCCCCCGTAGAATCACGTACCCTTCCTCGCCCTGCTCTCCGACCCTCATCAGCACCTGCCCGGCCTGAAAGACACGGTTGTCGGACGACGTCCTGCCGGCCATCAGATCGTCCAGATCCTGCAGCAGTTCCCCGACTGTGCGGTAACGGGCCGGCTTGTCGGTGGCCATGGCCTTTTCAATGATCCGGCACAGTTCCAAGGGCAACTGCTCGGCCGGGGCCGCCTTGGCCGGAGGGACATAAGCGCCGGCGACCGCACGGCTGATTTTCTCCTCCAAGGTGCTGCCGCTGTATGGTCTGACCAGGGTCATCAGATGATACAATGTGGCGCCCAGAAGGAAAAGATCGGTTTGAAAATCGAAGAGTTCGCTATGCCCTTGGGCCTGTTCGGGAGACATGTACGCGGGGGTTCCGACCGGCCCTCGGCCAGCCCGGCCGGGCTCCGGGCACGAGGCCGGGCCAGCGATGCTGCGGGCCAATCCCCAGTCCATCAGCAGCACCTCCCCAAAGTCCCCGATCATGATGTTGGACGGCTTGATATCCAAATGAATAATCCGGCGGCTGTGGGCATGGGCGATGGCCTCGCAGACTTTGCGGAATATCAGCAGGCGCTGATAGCGTCCGTACTTCATCAGAGAAATGTGATTTCCGGCGGCAAGGCGCTGGATTACATGGTTGAGCGGCTCGCCTTCGACCAGCTTCATGGTGTAGTACAAACCACCCTCGGAGGTCTGACCCAGGTCATGAACCGGCACGATGTTGGGGTGCTCCAATTGGGCGGTCAGCTGGGCCTCGGCCACAAAGCGCTCCGCCAGGATCCGGTTCCGGGCCATGGCTGGCATGGCCATCTTCAAGGCGGATTTCCGCTCCAGCCTCTGGTCCCGGGCCTGAAAAATGATTCCCATCCCCCCCCGGGCAATTTCCTGCAGATCATCGTAGCGTTCGGATAGGAGGCCGTCAGGGCCAGGCTTGACCGGGGCCGGGCTGCCCTGCGGCCCGTTGCCTCCCAGCAGTCTGTCGAACAGGCGGCGGCACCGTCCCAGACCGTTCCCGCTTCGCGCCTGCTGTTTCGATACAGGAGAAACGACCGTCTTGTCCGACAGAGCGGGCTGTTGAGGATCTGGGGGCTTCATGGCCAACCTTGTGAAACGGGTGCATTCGATTGCGGTTGGCATAGTCTGAAGCCCGGCTACGGAAATGCAACCCCCCATTTCCGTTCTCCGCCTTGATTTCTTCCGTTGTTGGACGAACCTAGTAGCCAAACCAGGTGAGGTCCCATGTTCCTACGCTTATGTCTTCTTTTCGTACTGGTCCCCTTCGCCGAGTTGATGATTCTGGTCAAGATGAGTCACAAATTCGGTTTTTTGCACACCATTGTGCTGGTGGTGGGCACGGGTGTTCTCGGGGCGGCTTTAGCCCGCCATGAGGGCCTGCGTGCTTGGACACGGGTACAGACAGCCCTTGGCCGAGGCAAGCTGCCGGGCATGGAGGTGCTGGACGCGTTTCTGATTCTGATCGCCGGCCTGCTGCTGCTGACTCCCGGCCTGCTGACCGATCTGGTTGGCTTCACCCTGCTGATTTCGCCGTCCAGGCGCCAGATACGCCTCCTGCTGGCCAATTGGCTGGGCAAGCATATTTCGGCAAACCCATTTGCACCCCCAAGCCATCAGCAATCCAGCCGCTTCCGCGCGGCGGATGATGAGGAGATCATCGACGTGGAGGCCAGGCCGGTAGCCGACCCCGACACGCAACGTTTCCAAAACGGAGACAAGTGACCCCGCCCCCTGACCCCGGCCGGGGACGAAGCTGAACGTCCAAAGATTCGGTCTCGGGCCTTGACGGCTAAGGAGAGATTGGCTGGGCATCCAGCAAGCCGGAAATTCCCGCCACGGTGCATTTTCCCAGGAGCTTCTGGGCAAAATCGGCCGCCTGTACGGAATCGGTCGCCATGACCGCCTGTTGCACTTTGTATAGGAACAGGGGATCCACGCTGAGGGAACGTACGCCGATGCCGATGAGGAAGGGGATGTACTTGGGCGCATGGGCCATGTCGCCGCAGACCGAGACCTCCTTTCCCTTGCGAAGCGCGGCTTGGACAACCCGGTTCAAGCTGCGCAACACCGCCGGATGATGGGGAATGTACAACGGGGCAACGGTTTCGTTGGTCCGGTCCACTGCCAGCATATACTGAATGAAATCATTGGTCCCCAGGCTGAAAAAATCGGCCAGCTCGGCCAGTTCGTCGATGATCTCGACCACGGAGGGGATCTCCACCATCATGCCGATCTGGGGTGATTGATTGCAGGCGACATTCTGCTCTTTTAGCTCATCGATGCAGGCCAGAACTTCGACTCGGGCCTTGATGAATTCTTCAATGGAGGAAACCATCGGAAACATGAGCCGCAGGGAGGTATCCGCCGAAGCGCGCAAGATCGCCCGCAATTGCTGCCTGAACACCTCGCGATTGCGCAGAGAAAAGCGGATGGAGCGAAGCCCCAGGAAGGGATTCTGCTCCTGGACGTCGCCCAGGTAGGGAAGCACCTTGTCGCCGCCGACATCCAAGGTTCGGAATGTCACGGACTTGCCCGGCATACCCTCGACCAACTTGCAGTAGACGACATACTGCTCTTCCTCGGTGGGGAACGAGTTGCGGATCATGAAGGGAAATTCGCTGCGGTAAAGTCCGACGCCCTCGGCTTGCAAATCGCGTGCCATGGCCAGGTCTGAAAGCAGGTTGATGTTGGCCAGCAACTGCAGCCGCTGTCCGTCCTGCGTGAAGGTTTCCGGGCGGACGGCGTCCTTCTGGGCCTGGGTTTGGGTTCTCAGCAGTTCCTGTTCATCGAAACGGGCCACCACATCCGCGGACGGGTTCAAGTAGATATTGCCCACGTCGGCATCCAGCAAAACCCGAGTTTCGGCGGGCACTTTCAGCAGGTCCGTATCGTTGGCGATGACCATGGGAAGGTGCAGAGAGCGGGAGAGGATGGACAAGTGCGAGGTGACACCGCCGCCAACCAGCACCACTCCAGCCGCCTCCTCCCCGGAAAACTTCAGAATGTCGGAGGGAAACAGATCGCGGGCGATGATCACATGTCCCCGGCAATTGAAGATGAAATCCTTCTCTTCGCGAACCAGATTGCCCAGAACCCTCAGGGTCAAATCCTCCACATCCTGCACCTTCTCCCGGATGTAGGCATTCTCGCTTTCGCCAAGCACGTTCATGTACCGGTCCGCCACCAGCAGCACCGCCCGGGGGGCGTTCTCGCCTTTTTCGATCAGCTGGGCGATGCTGCCCACGAACGCCTTGTCCCGGAGCATGAGCAGGTGGGCCGAGAAAATCAGCGAAGCCACGTCGGACAGTTTTTCCTCGACCTGCTGCTGCAACGCCTCCAGCTGCTGCTCGGTGGCCGCCAGGGCGGCGTTGAAATCTCCAAGGCCGTACGTTCCGGAAAACCGTTTAGTCAAGAGGTCGGAGACCTTGCGCCGCTTGCGATAGACAATCGCCGGCCCGCGGGCCACGCCTTCAGCCGCGGACTTGCCCTTGACCAAGGGAGGCGGCTGCCAGCGGGCCGCTTTCTCAGGGGCTTTGGCTTTGACAGGCTGGGACAAGTCCATGAACAGCCTGGCATTCTCAATGATGTTAGCCAATTGGGAGGCGACCACTTTGAGAGCCAGAGTGTCCTCCTCCCGAAAATACGCACGCTTCTCGCGCTGCACGACCAGCACCCCGACTCGCGAAATGCCGCGCATGATGGGCACGGCCAGAAAGGAGTCGTACTTTTCTTCGTGAATGCCCTCAAACGCCTTGTAGCAGGGATGCTGACTGGCCGCTTTCTCGCAGATGGGTCGCAGCTCTTTCAGAGCCAGTCCGACTAGTCCCTCGCCCAGGTGCATCCGAACCGAGCCGACGGCGACGGCATCCAGGCCCTTGGTCGCCCGCATGGTCAGCATCTGATCGGAGTCGTCGTAAAGATAGATCGAACAGACCTGGGCATGCATGTGGTTGGCCACCATGGCGACCACGCTATCCAAAAACGAATCCAGATCCGTACTGTCCGAAAAAATCCAACTCAGCTCGCTGAGATCGCACAACAAGGACATGTGCTTCATGACCACCTCCGTTACCATCGAAACGCAACCGCAGACTCTAGCCTGTCAACTCAAAATTTCACCTGCGGCCTGATTTCTGTCGGGGCTGAAAACGGAGGCCGGCACCACGGAGAGCCCGGCGGACCGATTGGTCGGCCAAAATTCCTCTACTGGAGGATTTCGGCCATGCGTTGATGCCCTTCGGCCAGAGCGACATCCAAGGCCGTGCGCCCGGCATGGTCGGCAATGTTTGCATCGGCCTTATGGTCCAGCAACAGCTTGGCTATGGCCAGGCGGTCGCTCTCGGCGGCGCCATGCAGGGCGGTGATGCCCAACTCGTCTTGAAGATTGGGATCCAGACCGCTGTCCAACAGGATCTCAAGCACCTCCGGGTGGTTGGCCGCCACGGCCAGATGGAGGGGACTCCAAAGCCCCATATACGTCTGGCTGGTGTCCGCTCCGTGCCCGAGCAGAGTCCGAACCGCCTCGGCGTGCCCTTCCTCCACGGCCTGGTACAAAGGGGTGACCCCGCAATCGTCCTGGGCGTCGATGTCCACTCCCCGGGCCAACAAAAAATCGATCGCCTCGGCGCGTCCGTAGAAAGCGGCAAAATGCAGCGGAGTCCACCCGTACCGGTCGGTCCGGGTCAACAAGTCCGGATCCTCGTCCAGAAGAGCGGCCACCTTCTGCAACTCCCGATGTTTAATGGCGTAGCGGAGTCGGAGGAAACGCCACTTGCCACGCAACCCTTTCACTTCCCCTTCGCTACCCTTGGCCGGCGCATTCATGGAAGGCTCCTTTCATCGGTTGGGATCCCGCCTGAAAACACAATACACTGGTTCCGCCCATTGCCCAAAAGCGCTATAGTAGGTCAAGGTCTCGGAATTGCCCTCAATCATCCTCGGACGCGGGAATCAGACAGGAACATGAGCGAACGCATCGGCAAAGGAAGCCTGTTGATCGCCTCGGCATCCCTCCTGGACCCCACCTTTCAGTACAGCGTTGTCCTGATTTGCGAACACGGCCAGTCCGGAACCTATGGTCTTGTGCTCAACCAGCCCCTGGAAGCCTCCGACGAAACCTTGCAGCGGATGCCATTCCTGGCCGACCGGCTCTATTGCGGCGGGCCGGTTCGGAAGAGCAGTTTGCAGATCCTGCATCCGTATGGGCACAGCATCGCGGATGCCACCACGGTATTGGAGCACGTATGGGTGGGCGGCAATTTCCATGAGTTGGAAGACGGCATCCAGGCCGGGCAATTCGATCCGAAAGCCTGTCGATTCTTTCTCGGCTACGCCGGCTGGGACCCGGGGCAGCTGGTCGCCGAAATCAGGGAAGGTTCCTGGCTGTGCACCCTGGCTACGCCTGACTTGGTCTTTCACTGCTCGCCCCGTAAGCTCTGGGCTTGGGCGGTCCGCGAATGCGGGCGCCACCAGCATCCCCTGCTGGCTAATTTCCCCGAGGACCCCAGCTACAACTGAGCGTGTCCCCTCCCCTTTTTGCCAACCGAGGCGACCTTGGCGGCCGGCCTGCCCAATAAAAAAGGGGGCGGAAGTGATTCCGCCCCCATGGGGATTGTGCGCTTAGCGCGAACGCCGCCGCCGGCGCCGCTTCTCTTCGCTCGGCTTTTCAAAATGCCGGCGATTGCGGAGCTCCTTGAGAGTTCCTTCCTTGTCGAGCTTCTTCTTCAGACGCCGCAGCACCTTGTCGATCGGCTCGCCCTTCCGGGCTCTAATTTCCGTCATAGCTTTATTCTCACCCCCTTTCAACGTCTATGGGGTTGGGGTCTGTTTCCTCGTAGGAAACCCCCTCTTCCTCTTTTTCCATAATCTCCTTGAGTTTGCTCAAGGCCTGATTTTGAATTTGGCGAACCCGCTCGCGCGTCCGTCCGATATATTTGCTGACCTCCTCAAGGGTCTTGGGGGCGTCACCGGCCAAGCCGAAGCGCATCTTCAGTATTAAACATTCGCGTTCATCCAGACCGTCGAGCAACTCATTCAGGCGCTCCACCGACTCGATTTGGCCCACCAGTTCATCTGGCGACAATGCGTCCAAGTCTGGAATCAGCTCCTCGAACTCGCCTTCTTCGCCTTGCTGAATCGGGTCCTGCAGAGAAAAACCCTTCATGTCCACCCGCCGCAACCCGGAGACCGTCCGCTCGCTGAAATCCAGCAGGTCGGCAATCTGCTTGTCCGTCGGTTCGCTGCCCGTTTCGGCCAGCAACCGGTTGCGGGCCGTCTTGATTTTATTCATCTTGCCGGCCGACTGCACCGGAATCCGTATGGTCCGGCTCTGATTGGCCAAGGCCCGTCGCATCGATTGTTTGATCCACCAAGCCGCATAGCTACTGAACTTGGCACCTTTGGCCGGGTCGAATTTCTCGACCGCCCGCATCAGGCCGATATTGCCTTCGGATATCAGATCCAGCAGCGGCAAGCCAAGCCCCTTGAAATCGTGGGCTATTTTCACAACCAGTCTCAAATTGCTCTTAATCAGCTTGGCCCTGGCTTCTTCCGATCCCTGGGCGATCTCCGCGGCAAGGGTCACTTCTTCGCTCCTCTTGATCAGAGGAATGTGACCGATGTCGCTCATGTACACCTTCATTGTGTCATTTCGGCCCGTCATGGTCGCTTTCTCCCTTTCCTCAATCCCACCTTACGCAACGCAAGCCCTCCCGGCCAAGATGCCATCGTGCGGCCGCCAACTGATCGCTTGTGGTCAGAGACAGGTTGACGCTGACTACAGAGCTGGAATAGTATACCCGCATATTAAGCCGTATCAACACACCGTTTGTTTTTCGCCTATTATCATGAAAAAATGGCAGCGCCACCTTATCGACTGGGCCAGTTCCCCACTCATAGACGCCCCGCAGGTGCGCCTCAGCCTGCTGGACCGGGCCGCCTCCACCGCCGCCATCGCCCGGGTTCTGGGAGTGGACCGCAAAGCCGTACTCATCGTCACCGCCGACGAACGAGATGCCGACCTCCTTTCGGACGCGCTAAAAACTTACCTGTACTGCCTAAATGACCCGCGGGAGATCGTTACGGTTCCCACCGTGGTTTCCGACCAGCGCCGCCATTGGCAACCCGAAAACGAGGCGGCCCGATGCGCCGCCTTTCACGCCGCTGCCAGCGGAAAAGACCTGGTTTTCATCTGTTCGGCCCAGTCGCTTCTGGTTCCGTCTCCGCCCCCCGCCCTCTTCGAAGCCCAGACCTTTACCATCCGTGTCGGCGACACGGCCTGGTCCCCCGAGTCTCTGGCGGATTCCTTAGTATCCCTGGACTACGACAACGAGCATGAGGTGACCATTCCGGGAGAGTTCGCCCGGCGGGGCGGCATACTCGACCTGTTCAGCCCCATCTACCCGTGGCCGGTTCGCATCGAATTTTTCGGCAACCAAGTCGAATCCATGCGCTATTTCAACCCGGAGACCCAGCGGTCGCTGGAGGCTCTTGATCAGGTGTGCGTGATTCCCCGGGGGGAACTGGCCGCCGTCCAACAGGAAAACAGCGACAGCAACTTTCTAACCTACCTGTCCGAGAACACGCCTCTGATCATGGTGGAGCCAGAAGATATTCGGGACCACCTCCGTCGCTTTGGCGGACAGGCGGAACAGCAGGCGTTCGCCGCCCTCATGCAGTCCCAGCGCACCATTCGCCAGGTTACCTCCTGGCCGGAGCCGGGGGCCGCCGGGGCATGTCTGGAACTGTCCTGCCGGGGCCTGCAAGACAGTCTGGCCCTGATCCCTCCGGAGCTGGAGGAGACGGCCGGAGGCCAGTGGCACTGGAACCAGCTCGCCAGTCAACTGCTCAACTGGCATGCCGCCGGCTACACCCTGGCCGCCTTCGCAGGCAGCGAGGGCGAGGCCGAGCGCTTCCGCGAACGCTGCCTTCAGGAGCCCGGCATTCGCAAACTGCCCATTCACCTGGACTCCATGCCCTTGGATGGCGGTGTCATTCTGCCCGAGGCCAGACTGGTTCTGCTCAGCGAGCGCGAACTCTTCGGCCGCCATCCCAGCCTGAGCCGGGTGCGCAAGGCCCGCTATCAGCATGAACTGCGCCCCCGCGAAGAGAGCGAACTGGAGGAGGGGCAGTACGCGGTCCATGCCTCCCATGGCCTCTGCCTCTACCACGGCATCGGCAAGATCGAAGTCAGTGGCCAGATCCAGGAAGTCATCGAACTGGAGTTTGCCGACGAAGCCCGCCTCTTCGTCCCCTTGGAACAGGCCCATTTGGTCAGCCGCTACGCCGGAGGCACGCGCAAATTGCCAACCCTCAACCGCCTGGGGGGCAGCGCCTGGAAAAAGGCCAAGGCTTCCGCGGCCGAGGCGGCCTGGGACATGGCGGCCGAACTGCTGCGCTTCGACGCCATCCGCCAGCATGGTCAGGGCTTTTCCTTCCAAAAACACGCCGACTGGGAAAATGCCTTCGCCGACTCCTTTCCGTTTCGCGCCACCGAAGACCAGGAAAGGGCCATTGGGGAAGTCATCGCCGATATGGAAGCCGTGCAGCCCATGGATCGCTTGCTGTGCGGCGACGTGGGCTACGGAAAAACCGAAGTAGCCATGCGGGCCGCTTTCCGGGCGGTCATGAATGGCAAACAAGTGGCCGTGCTGGTTCCCACCACCGTTCTGGCCCAGCAACACTTCATCACCTTCTGCGAGCGCATGACCGAATACCCCATCACCATCGACATGCTTAGCCGCTTTCGCACCCGGTCGGAGCAGAACAAGATCATGGAAAGACTGGCCTCCGGAGGCATCGACATTGTCATTGGCACTCATCAGCTACTACAGGGCTCCATCAACTTCCGGGATCTCGGGTTGGTGGTCATCGACGAGGAGCAGCGCTTCGGCGTCATGCACAAGGAAAAGTTCAAGCGGTTGAGAAGCACGGTGGATATCCTGACCATGACGGCCACGCCCATCCCCCGCACCCTCTATTTCAGCATCTCGGGCATCCGGCACCTCAGCACCATCTCCACCCCGCCGGAGGAGCGGTTGCCGGTCAACACCATCGTGGCCCTTTACGATGACGATCTGATCCGACAGGCCATCCTGCGCGAGCTGGCTCGCAAGGGGCAGGCCTTCTTTTTGCACAACCGGGTTCGAAGCATCGAAGCCACCTGCGAGAAACTCAAAGAGCTGGTTCCGGAGGCGCGTTTCGTGGTGGCCCATGGGCAAATGTCGCCCCACGAACTGGAAGAACGGATGTTGCATTTTCTGGACGGCAAGGCCGATGTGCTGGTCTGCACCACGATCATCGAGTCCGGCCTGGATATCCGCAACGCCAACACCATCCTGATTGACCGGGCCGACCGCTTTGGACTGGCCGAACTTTACCAGCTCCGGGGTCGGGTGGGCCGCTACCACCACCAGGCCTATGCCTATCTGCTGCTTCCTCCCATGGGGAACATGCCCCGCAACGCCCGGGAACGGCTGGCCGCCATCCGCCGCTACACCCATCTGGGGGCCGGCTTCAAGCTGGCCCTTCGCGACCTGGAGATTCGGGGGGCAGGCAACATTCTGGGGACCTCCCAGAGCGGCCATATTGCCGCCGTCGGTTTCGAACTGTATTGCGAACTGCTGCGCGAATCGGTCCACCGGCTGGAGAACCGGGAGGCACCTCCCCAGCGGCAAACGGTGGTGCAACTGGAGTTCGTATCCTTCGCCCTCAACCCTCAGCCAGACAAACTCACCGCCAGCCTGCCGCCCGACTATGTCGGGGCCGAGAGTGTCCGGATCGAATGCTACCGCCGTTTAAACCGGATGACCTCCCTGGATGAACTGGCCGAATACACCGAGGAACTGGCCGACCGCTTCGGACCGCTGGTTGCCTCCGCCGAAACCCTTTTGGGAATCACCCGCCTGCGGCTCCTGGCTGAAAAGGCCAATATCCGGGCGGTAAGAGTTCAGGATGGATGCGTCTATCTGGACACGGAGCGGGGCCTATGGAAAGACCAACGGGGCAAATTCCCCCGGCTCACGTCCGCGGATCCCGGCGTGCAGCTCCGTCAGCTCGAGAGCCTGCTAGCCGAGCTGGCTGGCACTTAACGAGTTGCCGGCAACCGGGCTTGGCGCATGGCCGTCGTGGTCCCTGAACCGCTCCTTTAGGCTGACACGATGCCTTGCCATTACCCTAAACGCCCGTATTTTCCAAACTTGGGATCTCCATATCCGAAACCGGCTTCAACTTAAGAGCCTGACCATGTGGGACTACAGCGCAACCGTTATGGATCACTTCCTCAACCCCCGCAATGTGGGCGACATTCCCGACGCCGACGCCGTGGTTGAAGTGAAAACCTCCGGCGGGTCCCTGCGGTTGGGCCTCAGACTGTCTGCCCAAAGCGGCCGCATCGTCGAGGCCAGGTTCCAAGCCTTCGGTTGCCCCGGGGCCATAGCCAGCGCCTCGGCCACAACCGAACTGGTCAAAGGGCGCACGCCGGCTGAAGCCGCCTTGCTGGCTCCCGAGGACATTGCCGCCTATCTTGGGGAGCTGCCCGAGGAAAAATTCCACAGCGCGGTTCTGGCGATCGAAGCCCTGAGAAGGGCTTTGGAGCTGCTGCCTTAGCCGCCATCCCGATCTCAGCAGGATGAAAGCCGTCAACCAAGTCGGGGAGCCGTGACCGGTCGAGGTTGGGGCGGCAGGATTCGGGTGGCGGACTATAGTAATTCAGTCTCGAATGCCGTCTTGCTAGGAGTATGCAACCATGTTGCCCCGAACCCTGTTCTCCCATCTCGCCTTCGCTTTGATGCTTGTCGGCGGCCTCTCGGTTTACGGCTCCGGCACCAGCCCAGCCCTGCCGTCCGCTCCCGAATCCCAACCCCAGCCGCCCCTCGTCGAAAATGTCAAAGAGATTCTGGATTTGCTGGCGCAAGAGCGCCTGGAACCAGAAGCCGGCGCGGCCAGCCAGCACAGCATCTTGGAGGCGATCCTGGCTCCTTTGGGGGGCAAGGGGGAGTTGCTGACCGAGGCGCAGTCTGTTCCTCCTAAGAAACCAGCCCACCCAATCGGACGCCACGAAACCATCGCCGTCGCGGTCCGCTATCTCGAACTCTTCCACATCGCCTCCGACGCCGAGGAGGAGATGCGCCGCACCCTTGCAGCCTGCCTGCAAGACCACGGCGTCATTCTGGATTTACGCCGGGCCCATACCGGCAACCTCGCCAGTGCCGCCCGCATCGCCGATCTGTTCACGGATGCTCGCCTGCCCATTGTTATCATCATTGGGCCGGACACCATGGGGGCCTCGGAAGGTTTGGCGCGGGAACTCAAAAACCGGCAAGGGGCTGTGGTTATAGGCAGTCCTTCCAAAGGGTATCCGTATGGACGCAAACTCATCGCCCTCAAGTCCGGATATGTGCTGGCCGTGCCAAAATCTTCAACCGACGAACCGGGCCGGGGCGTCTATCCCATCTCGCCGCTGGAACCTGACATCCAGGCAGCTTTCGCGGGGGACAATGGCGCACCTCTTGCCGCCGACCCTCTGGTCCAGAAGGCTGCCGACCTGATCACGGCCGTCTATGCGTTTTCCCGCCAACATTTTTAGACGGTCCGATCAAGGTGGCTGGCACAAGCCCAAGGGAGTGATGAGCAATGCCGTGTTGGATCCATAGAGGCCTGGTGCCAGGATTTCGCCTTGTCGGCTGCCTGTGCCTGCTGGTTTCCGCAGCGCGGTCGGCAGCCGTGCTGGACAATTCAGACATTCGGGTAACCGTCATGGGAGAGGGAGTGGAGGCAACCACGCTGCTGGCACTGGCCGAACGAGCCGAGCAGGAGGTGGAGTACCAGCTCGGCATTCCCGACAAGCCTCTCGACCACTTGGTCTTTTCCTTGACCGACACTGCGCCAACCCGTTACGGCAATCGTACCGTGGTCGGCATCGGCAAGGATTTACCCCTGGGCCAAATCACCCAGCGGGTCGTCTTGGCATTGATCCTGCGCCGACTTCCCCCTGCCTCGACGTTCTCGGCCCCCGACCCCCCTGCCAACCGCTTGAACTGGGTAGCCGCGGGCATCTCCTTCGGGGTCCTGCATGCCACTCAGTTCCAACCAGGCCCCGGCAGAGTCAACTACCTGCCAGCCCGCCAACTCTTCAATAGCGGCCGATACCCATCCTTGGCTGGCCTATTGAACAATCCTGTCGAACCCCGCGCCGAATTGATCTTCACCCTGTACTCTCTCCACTGCCATCTGCTTCTGACCGTCCTCTCCTCCGGTCCGCGCAATCTCGCCGGCCAGCCCCCCCCGGTCCTTCAGGCCTGCAAGTTGATTGCCAGTGGGAGCCCTCCCCTTCAGGCCTTCTCGCTATGCGTTGGAAACCGCCGGCGTCTGGATGAAAGCCTCCAAGAGTGGTATCAACGGGAGGCGCTGGCCGTCAGTCGGAGGGGGCGCCGGCCGGATTCCGCCAGGGAGATTCTGGCGGACGTGCGCAGCCTGGAGTCCGTCGCCCTGGTTCTGCCCGGCAACGCCTTCCAATCCACTCGCACCGTCGTGCCGCTGGAACAATTGCCCAAGACCCTCAAACTCTACGACCTGGACAGTCGGGTGGCGCTTCAACTGGCCAGCGAATTCCTCGACCTGGTCAAAGAAGCCCCGCCACTACTGCACGAGCCCCTGGCCGAGTATATCGGCGCGCTGCAAAGGCTCAGTCGCGGCAAAACCTGGGGATTTGGCCGACGGGTGCGCCGGGCCCGGCAAGAGCTAGAGGCGCAAGTTCAGCGGCAGGAAGAAATCTCGGCCTACACTGACGGCTTAGAGGACGCGCTGCTGACCACGGACCAGCTTTTCCCCTACTTTCTCCAAGCTTGGAA
>JBFJXC010000040.1:0-17011 GCA_041623325.1 Lentisphaeria bacterium
CAAGGCCGAAATCCTGTTGGCGATCACCCATCCCTCCGACTGGCAGCTGCCTCAGATGGCCAACTCCTCGGGGGCAGGTTACACCACGGTGCGCACCGATGGCGAAGCGAGTCTCTGCGTCTTCCGCGAGCCGGCCTGCGGCAGCAAAGGGTTCACCCTGCATGTCGGCGTCTGGCAAGGGGTGCTCAAGGCAGGTGACACCATCACGGTCGTTTTCGGCGACACCTCGGTCGGCTCACCAGGGCTCCGCGCCCAGAACCGCGAGCAAGAGCGGCAGGTGCTGAAGGTGTTCGGCGACATGGAGGATGCCGCCATTATCCCCTGGCAGCACAACGACTTCACCCGCGGCCTGTCCACCAGTCCGGTTTTCGACGTGGTCGCCGGCGCGCCCGCCATCTTCCATGCGATTGCGCCTTCCGATGCCCTGATCGGCCAGCCCTTCGACCTGATCGTCCGCGCCTGCGACAAGAGCGGCAATCTCTGCCGCCACCGGGTGACCGGGAATCTGCGTCTGCCGGACGGAAACGCCGTTCCCTTTGTCCTCGACCCCTCCGCGCCGGGACACGCCACCCTGGAAAACATCGAACTGGACAGCGCCGGCGTGCATCGCCTCGAAATGGAGGTCGAGGGTGCCGTCGTGGCACTGAGCAACCCGATCCGCTGCTGGAAGACCTGGCCCGAGCGCCGCGTCTTCTGGGGCGATTTACACATGCACAGCAATCTCTCCGATGGCCTCCAGGACCCGGAGTACATCTACTATTTCGCCCGCCATGTCAGCGGTCTGGACATAGCCGCCCTGGGAGACCACGACTTCATTCTCGGCAAGAACAACACCTGGAGCCGCGTCGTCCAGCTGGCCAAAAAATATCACGAACCGGGCAAGTTCGTCACCCTGCTTGGGTATGAATATACTGAACGCACCTATGGCGGCGACCGCAATGTCTACTACCTGGACGACGATGGCCCGTTCCTGAACTGCCAGGGCGACACCCCGCACCCTGATCAGCTCTATCAGCGCCTTCGGGAGCACGGTCGCCCGGCCATGGTCATCCCCCACTGCGTGATCGGGCGCGATGACATCTGGGCGCACAGCGACCCGGAATTCTGCCCCCTGGCTGAAGTCTATTCCACCCATGGCTGCTCCGAAGCCTATCCCAACGACCACCCCATGAATCCTCTGTCCGCCCAGCACAACATCTACGGCCCCGGGACTTGCTACACCGACAGCTTTAGTCGCGGACTCAAATTGGGAGTGGTCGGCGGCACCGACGACCACGGCGCGCAACCCGGCTGGGGTTACAGCTGGCACGACTACCGCGGCGGCATCATGGGCGTTCAGATGACCGAGCTGACCCGCCAGGCGCTGTGGGACAGCCTGTGGGAACGGCGAACCACGGCGACCACCGGCGAGCGTATCCTGCTGGACATGAGCGTCGACGACCTGGGCGTCGGCGAGACTGGCCCGGCATCCGAAAACCCGACCATCACCATCACCGCTCACGGAACCAACAAAATCGACCTCATCGAACTGCTGCGCAACGAGCAGGTCCTTCACTGTTTCCATGGCCGCGGCTGGGACGAAACACGCGTTTATCGCGACGCTAGCTGTCTGGCGAGCGGGGCCTGGTATCGCTGCCGCCTGACCCAGGCCGATGGGGAGCGCGCCTGGACCTCCCCAATCTGGATCGAGAATCCTAAATCATAAAGAGAAAACGATGAAAACGGTCAATCATACGGTGGATGTCTGCGTGGTCGGCGGCGGGTTGTCGGGGCTGTGCGCGGCCGTGGCGGCGGCGCGGCACGGTGCCTCGGTGCTGCTGATGCACGACCGGGCGGTTCTGGGCGGCAATGCCTCCAGCGAAATCCGGGTCTGGGTGCAGGGCGCTTTGGGCTCCTGGGACCGCAGTGTTCGCGAAACCGGCATCGTGGAGGAGATCATGCTGGACTGCCTGCGCTACAATCCGCAGGCGACCTGGTCGGCGTGGGACGCGGTGCTCTACAATATCGCCAAGGCCGAAGCCAATCTGACCCTGCTGCTGAACTGCGCCTGCATCGAGGGCGAGGCCGCCAACAACAAGCTGCAATCAGTCAAGGGCTGGCAATCCCCCAGCCAGACCTGGCATCAGGTCAGGGCCGACGTGTTCGTGGACGCCTCCGGCGACAGCATCCTCGGTCAGATTGCCGGCGCGGACATGGTCCGCGGGCACGACGCCAGGGGCCAGTACCAGGAACCCGACGCCCCCGAGACCGCCAAACCCACGACGTTGGGCAACAGCATCGTGTTCATCTGGCGCGACATGGGCCGACCCGCACCCTTTGTCAAACCCCCGTTCGCCTACAGCTACCCCACCGAGGAGGAGGCCCCCAAGCATTACCCGATGGTCAAGCTTGGCAGAGCCCCCAACGGCGGCGACGGCTGCTTCTATGCCGAACTCGGCGGCAAACTGGACACCGTGCACGACGACGAGGCCATCCGCGACGAGCTGCTCAAGGTGGGCCTGGGCATCATCGACCATCTCAAGAACCACGGCGACCACGGCGTCGAGAATCTGGCGTTGGAGTGGTTCGGTATGGTGCCCGGCAAGCGCGAGAGCTGGCGACTGCTGGGGGACCACGTGTTCAGCCAGAACGATGCTGTCCAGGATCAGAACTTCGAGGATGTGGTGGCTTTCGGCGGCTGGCCCATCGACGACCACCATCCGGACGGCTCGCTGCGGCGGGACGAGGCCGAGTCCGACCACGTCTGGCGTCCCGTGCAATGCCCGTACGGCATTCCGTTCCGCTCGCTGTACAGCCGGAACGTGGAGAACCTGTTCATGGCGGGCCGCAACATCAGCGCCAGTCATCTGGGCCTGTGCACCACCCGGGTGATGGCCACCTGCGCGGTGATCGGGCAGGCCGCCGGAACCGCCGCGGCCGTGGCCACCAAGCATGACTGTTCGCCCCGGCAGGTCGGCCAACGCCACCTGACCGAACTGCAGCACGCCCTGCAGGATGACGATTGCTGGCTGCCCGGACTCCCCCGGCAAATTGCCGAGGTGAGTCGAACCGCCGCGTTGACCGCCTCCAGCGGAGATCCACAAGACCTGCGCAACGGGCACGACCGCCCCGACGAGGATCGCGACCAGCTCAACGCCTGGTGCGCTGCCCCCGGACAATGGGCCGAGTACCGCTTCGACATCCCCAAAAAACTGACCAGCTGCCGCCTGGTCTTCGACAGCGACCTGAAGCGCAAATGGGCCAACATGCCCACCTTCTATCCGCGCGACGGCTGGGATACCAAACCGCCGCAGACCCTGGTCAAGGCTTTCCGCATTCTTGCGGAATCCACAGACGGGCAGTGGCGCGAGGTGGCTGCCATGGCGGACAACTCCCAGCGCTTGGTCAAGCTGGACCTGGATGTGGAAACCAGAGCGGTTCGCCTGGTACTGGACCAGACCTGGGGCAATAACCAGGCCAACGTCTTCGCCTGGGACGTTTCGTGACTATTTTCACCTCTTCCGGAGGTGAAAGGGAAGCGATGGTAAAGCAGACGGGCACCCGATGTCCATACGGCTCGGCCGATGCCACCCGGCCGGCACTCGGATTTCAATAGTCCGGTTCGAATCATTGACTTCTTGACAGTTTGCTCCACATTTGCCGGGAGCCATTGAAGTAATCCATCAGCCGAGGAGTAAGACGCATGAAGAAGATTCTGTTGGCAACCCTGGCCATGTCCATGGGGCATTTGTCCAGCACATCCGCAGCGGAACCCGTCTGGGATTTGTCCAAGGACGAGATCCCGGCCGCTCAGCAATCCGGACCGGTCGAGCGGAAGGGCAAGAGCGTTGTGCTTCGGGATGGCGCGGCATTCGCCGTGCCTGCCAGGGCATTTTCCGACCAGAAGAACTTCACGGTTCAGGTCACGGCCTCGATCTCCGCACTGGTGGACGGCGAGGAGTTTTTGGTGATGAAGAAGGAAAGCGCCGGTCAGGACGATGGCTTCTCCTTCTACATCAACTACAAGGACAAGCCCTACTACGCACGCCGCGTTTCGACGGTGGTCAACAACGTCTATATGTCGGAAATCGGGATCGGCGGCACCCGCGGCCCCCAAGTGGAAACACCCTATACCTTCACCATTGCGGTGCGCAATGGCTTCGCTGGATTCTACGTCGACGACAAACCGTACAAAAAGTGCTTCATGGAGCTGATCGCCAACGACGAGCCCCTTTGGATCGGCGGCAAAGCCAGGGCGAACTCCAAGCCGATGAACGTGGTGATCCACGATGCGAAGGTCTACGGACCGGACTTCACCTATGTCTCGAAAAAGGAACCCAAGACCGAGCACCCGCGGGGCGTGGTGGCCGGAAAGGGTTGGGCCTTGGACATTCCCAAGATCGAATACCCCGAGTGGCCGAAGGTGCTGATCTACGGCGACTCCATCTCCATGGGATACCGGCGCTACTTCATCCCCGAGATGCTTAAGAAGGGGATCTACGTTTTCCATTGCTGTCATTTCGTCGGCGGCAACGTGCCCAAAGCCGCCTTGGAGGAGATGGCCGGCCGCTTCAAGTTCGATGCCGTCGTCTTCAACAATGGACTCCACTCCCTGCACTGGACCCCGGACAAGGTGTCCGACAAGCTCGTGCACGACCGCATGCGCGATCTCGCGCAATGCTTCAAGAAGGGCGCCCCGCAGGCCAAGATCTATTATCTTATGACCACGCCCCACACGGCGAAGACCAAACCCGTCGACAGCTTGGGGGACAAGAATGACGTGGTGATCCGCCTGAACACCATCTCGGAACAGGTGATGAAGGAGGAAAACATCGAGGTTATCGATGTCTACCCCGCGCTCGCCAAGCGTCTCGAGCTGGCCTCGGGGGATGGATACCACTGGAAAGGCGAAGCCTACAAGTTCCTCAGCCAGGAACTCTCCAAGCGGATTCTGCCCCTCCTGGGAAAAGAGTGATTCCGGCCCGAGTCGCAAGCGCCTGTGCGGCCTTGAAAAGGTGTCGCCTGTTCTTGGAACAGGGATTTTCTGGCGTCGGCACGATCATGCGATGGCCGGGGGGCTCTGGAAAAAACATCCGCCCGAGTTAACCAAGTCAGAAATAAGAACGCCAGTTATGGCAAGTTATGGGACCATGATGAAATGGATAGCACAATGAGTAGATGGATGGGCAAACTGCAAAATCACCTCACGCTCCAGGGGACGCTCTTGTTACTGGGGACGTGCCTTCAGGCGGCGGAGCCCACCCTGGCTAATAGCGCTGCCGTTGCCGATCTCCAGCAGGCCGAGCAGGGTGGCGTAACCCACACCGGTGAAGAGGTACCTCCCCGGGTGGTGGCCACTTACAGCAGTCTGAGCCTGTACTGGAAACCCAACGGGGGCACCGCCCAAAAAAGCGTCACGGTTCACTATCGCAAAGCGGGCAGCGTCGATTGGAAAGAAGCCCTGCCCCTATGGTTCGACGACATGCAACATCCCGGGGATACTGCACAGCATACGGCCGAATACCGGGGCAGCATCGTGTTACTGGATGCGGGAACGGCCTACGAAGTAAAACTCGCCTTGGAAGGCGGGCCGGAACGAATCATCACGGCGCAAACCCGTTCGGATCGTTTCAAAATCGCTCGCAAGGTCGTTCTTCCGGCAAGCATGGATGAAATTTATAGCATCACCGAAGGTGGCAATGCCGAAACCGGTTATGTTCTCTACGAGCCGCCCGAGGGAAGTGTGTGGGATGCCAACAATGCGCTGAGCCACCAGGTGAAAGTGGAGGCGTCCTATGTCATCGTCCGGGGGCTTGTCCTCAAAGGGGCGCAGACCCATGGCATTGTTTTGGGCGATGTGACCGACGTGGTGATCGAAAACTGCGATATCAGCGGATGGGGTGCCACCCGGGCCAGCGGCCAAGCGGTCAATCTCAACGCCGCCATCTATGCACGGGCCAAAAATCTTGAGCGGATCACCATCCAAAACAACGAGTTGCACCACCCCCGCAGCGATAGCAATTCCTGGAATCAGAAAAGGCCCGGTACCAACAGCAGTCATCCGGAGGGCCCCCAGGGAATTGTGTTCTTCGGTGGAAAAGGGGGACATGTGATCCGTTTCAACCGCATCTATTCCGACCTGGACCACATGTTCAACGATGGCATGGGCGAAGTGCATAACTTCAGTTATGGGGGGTTCCCGGTCAAAGACAGCGACATCCACGATAACTATGTCTCCCATTGCTGGGACGACGGTCTGGAAATTGAAGGCGCGGATATGAACGTCCGGGTCTACAACAACTACATCCACGAAACGTATGGCGCCATCGGCGCGGCGGCCCCCTCGTTGGGACCGCTGTACATCTTCCGGAATGTTTATGGGGTTTCCCGCAAGCACAACGGTACCAACCCCAACGACTATCGCGGCCATTATTTGGTGAAATTGGGTAATGAGAATCCCAAGTGGACCCACGGCCGCATGTACATCTTTCACAACACCAACCTGCAGCCTCCGGCATTCGAAGGCTTCACGGATCCCACCAGCGGGGCGCAGTCCGGAATCGTCTTCACCTCTTCCAGAAAAACCCAACAGAACATTGTCAGTCGGAACAATCTGCTGGATTTGCGCAAAGCCAGTGACTGGGCCATTCGCGACACCCAGAAAACGGCCAACAACGACTTCGACTACGATATGCATGACGGCCGCACTTTCTACAAAGAGGGGTCCGGGGCGAACAACATCATCGCCGGTCCCACGTATCAGCGTCGAAGTGACGGGTTGCTGGAACTCCGGCCCGGGACCCCCGGTCACGATGCCGGCGTCCGCATACCCAACTTCAACGACGGATATATCGGCGAAGCCCCGGATATGGGTGCGGTGGAAACCGGCAGCAAAGGGCCCCGACCCGTGTGTTGGCCGGAATTTCCCCCTTTCCTGGGGGAGCAGGAGCAGCCCAAAAAAAGCGACGAAAAGTAGTCGTCACCTGAGAGCCGTGTTCCTCGAATCCGGGGAAGTGTTGCCGGAGGCCGCTTGTCGGCCTCTTTCTTCGTTGGACCCTGCACAGGCAAGTGGCCCAGCACTCCATCGCTCCAATTTCGGCGTGAGGCTTTTTTTAGCATGGGGCTGGTTTGGCGGGGGTGTCGGCATATAGTACTCTCTTCTTTTTTCAGGGTGTTTTCGGCGGTTGGTGCCAGGCAAATAGGCAGCTGGGTCGAGGGCACGAAACCGCAGGAGGAATCGAATCGTTAGGGGCGACGGTTCGCAGGAGAAATGACGTGAAGGTTCTGGTTGTCAACGCGGGTAGTTCGTCTCTGAAATTCACCATGTACCGGATGACGGGCGAGAAGGTTCTGGCCAAGGGGCTTGTCGAACGCATCGGCATGGACGGTCCCCGGCTGAAGTTCGAGACGCACGAAGGGAACAAGATCGAGCTGAAGGCCCTGGTGACCAATCACGATGAGGCCCTGGCTCTGATCTGCAAGAAGCTGGTCGACCCCGAGTGCGGGGTCATCAAGAGCTTGAGCGAGGTGGAGGCCATCGGGCATCGTGTGGTCCACGGTGGCGAGAAGTTCACCGAGTCGGTGCTGGTGGACGGAAGCGTCAAGGACATTATTCGCGAGTGCTTTTCCCTGGCGCCGCTTCACAATCCCCCGAACCTGGGTGGCATCGAGGCTTGCGAGCACACCTTTGTGGGTACGCCCAACGTGGCCGTTTTCGATACGGCCTTCCATCAGACCATGCCGGCTTCCTCCTATCTGTATGCCATTCCCCACGAACTTTATGAAAAGAAAGGGATCCGCAAATACGGATTTCATGGCACGTCCCACAAGTTTGTGACCCAAGCCATGGCCGAGTATCTCGGCAAGCCGGTGGAGAAGTTGAAGCTGATTTCCTGCCACTTGGGCAACGGCGGCAGTGTGGCGGCCGTGGACGGCGGCAAGGTGCTGGACACCACGATGGGCATGACTCCGCTTGCCGGCCTGGTGATGGGCACGCGCTGCGGGGATATCGACCCCGGGGTGGTGATCTACATGCTGCAGTCCGGCATGAGTGTGAAAGAGGTCGATGAGATGTTGAACAAGAAGAGCGGGCTGTTCGGCGTGGCCGGCATCGGCAGCAGCGACATGCGCGACATGCTGGAGGCCGCCGACGAGGGCCTGGGCCATGCCAAGCAGGCCGTGGACATGTTCGTGCACCGCCTGATCTCGTTTATTGGCGCCTACTACACCGCTTTGGGCGGGGTCGATGCCATCGCCCTGACCGGCGGCATCGGCGAAAACAGCATTCCGATCCGCGCCAAGACGGTGGCCAAACTGGCGGTGTTCGGCTGCAAGCTGGATGAAAAGGCCAATCAGAAACAAGGCGAGGCCGTGACCATCACCACCCCGGACAGCCCTCTGCCGATCGTGGTCATGCCCACCGACGAAGAACTGATGATTGCGCGCGAAACCAAGGCGCTGGCCGGCAAATAACCCCCTGCAAAGCCCCTACAGGCAGGTAATGAAGGTGTGAAGAAAATGACGCTTACCGATAAATTGATAGCCAAGGCCAGAACGGCGGGCAAGACCATTGTGCTCCCGGAAGGGCAGGATCCCCGGGTGCTCAAGGCCGCCGTCAAGATCGCCAAGGAGAAAATTGCCAAAGTCATTCTGCTGGCGACGGCCGACGAGTTGGCCCAAGCCGATGGCAGTGTGTGTTTTGACGGTCTTGATGTAACCGTGGTGGACTATCTGACCAGTCCGGATGCCGAGCGCCTGGCCGCACGATTTTGCGAATTGCGTGCCAAGCGGGGCATGGATATGGAGACGGCCCGGGCCACCGTTAAGAACCGCCTCTATTTCGCCAACCTGATGGTTCGCGAAGGAATGGCCGATGGGTTGGTGGCCGGCAGTATCGCCTCCACCCCGGACATGCTGCGGGCTTCCTTCCACTGCATTGGCACGGCCCCCGGCATCAAGGTGGGAAGCAGCTGCTTTGTGATGGAGCTGGCCAATCCCGCTCCCGCCGGCGATTCGGTCCTGATTTATGCGGACTGCGGTGTGAACCCCAATCCCACCGCTGAACAGCTGGTCGATATCGCCTTGTCCACCGCCCTGACCCATCGCGCTCTGCTGGACAGTCCGCCGCGTCTGGCCTTTTTGTCCTTCTCCACCAAGGGAAGCGCCAGTCACGAGCTGGTTGACAAGATGACCCAGGCCACCGAGATGGCCCGGCAGAAGGTTCAGGAGCTCGGACTGGACTACGCGATCGACGGCGAGCTGCAGGCGGACGCGGCCCTGGTGCCGGCCGTGGCGGCTTCCAAGGCGCCGGACAGCCCCTTGGCCGGGGCGGCCAACATTCTGATCTTCCCCGATCTTCAAGCTGGCAATATCTGCTACAAAATCACCGAGCGTCTTGCCGGGGCTCGGGCTTATGGCCCGATTCTGCAAGGACTGGCCCGCCCGGTCAACGATCTGTCCCGTGGCTGCTCGGTTGACGACATTGTCGGCGTGGTCGCCATCACGGCCTGCCAGGCCATGCTCTAAAGGGCGAGGAGACGGCTATGGGCGCCCCCAAATACGGCAGTTGTGAAGTCGGTGTTTGGGGGCGTGACGCCAATGGCATGCCATGTCTGGATCTGGACTACGGGCGGTCCGTGCCCGGCGACCCGGGCATCCTGCACCCGTTGGCCAGCGGCCGGACGACTGCCCTGGCGGACCGTTTCGGCCGTGTGCGTTTTTTGGCTGGAATCGATTCCCGTCCCGTTTGCCTCAGCATGCCGTCGCGATTTTCCTGCGGGGCATTTTGGGTTCGAGTCTCCGACGGGGAGGCGTCCCGAACTCTGTTGTTGGGTGAACTGCTTGCCGCCGAGGCGGGGCGGATCCGGCTGGGCATCGGCTACGTTCGCTACGCCGGAAATCTCGTCTTAGCCTCCGAGCGATCGGTTGAGTTCAGCCTGACCTTCCGAGCCGTGCCGGAGCAAAGCTGGCTGATGGCCGAGTTGGAGCTGGTGTCGCGTTGCCGGTCCTCGTGGAAAGCCAGTCTGGCCATCTACAGCGATGTGACCTTTACCGGCCCGTCCGGCGCAGGCGGCGTGCCGTTTGCCAAGGACGGCGTGGCCATGTTGACCGATCTTGATCCCCATGTGGGGGACTGGGTGTTGTCGGCGCGGGAAAGATGGCAGGCGGAGGCCAGGGCCGGCCGTTTAACGCTTTGCCGTTCGGTCGATCTCCAGCCCGACACCCCTTGGCAGGAGACCTTTGTTGTTGGGTGCCAGAAGGATTGCACCCTGGATCGGGTCCGGGCCGATTTGGCGTCCCTGGATGCGGAGGAGTTGGCCCGGGTGTCCGCCCAGAGGCTGGTCCCCGACAACTGCCTTGCCCCGGAACGCTGGATGCGCGACGAAGTGGCCTGGACCCAGAGCTGTTTCTTTTCGTTGGAGCTGCCCGCGAACACGCCCCAATCCCGTCTGCTGTTCCCGAGCCTTGGGGAGGGCGAGGCGTCCGCTCCCCGTTGCCGGGATCTGCTTCAGCTGGTCTTGCCGCTGTCGACGTGTCGCCCGGATTTGGCCTTGTCCAATCTCTGGATGGTGGCGGCCGCCCAGCATTCCTGCGGCCGTGTTCCGGAAGAGTTGGGGCAGTTGGCCGGTCCAGGCAACTTGGACCCACGTCGGGACCGCAGCGATCTGGAGATCTGGTTTCTGATCGGCTGGTGCGACTATCTAGCCGGGCGGGAGGACTGGGAGGAACTGCTGGGCCGGGACTGTGAATTCGCGGACGGCCTTGCCGCCACGCTGTGGGACCACCTGGTGGCGGCGCTTGGCTATGTCCGGGACGAGGTCCGGTGCGGGCGCAACGGGCTGGTCCGCATCCTGGCTGGCGATTCGTGTGCCTTTCTGAACGGGGTCGGTGCGGCGGGGCAGGGCGAGTCCGTACTGAATTCGGCCATGCTTGTCTATGCCCTGGCCCGCCTGGCCGATCTGGCCCGGGATCTGGGCAATACCTTGTTCGCCGATCAAGCGATGGTCTGGCACCAGCTACTGAGCCGGGCCGTCGGGGAGGCCTTCGATGACAACTGGTTCTGCCGCGCCTTCGACGACAAAGGCAAGGCGGTGGGGGGAAGCCAAGAGCAGCGGTTGTTCCTGGACGTCCAAACCTGGGCCGTGTTGGCCAAGTGCGGTACCAGCGCTCAGCGCGAAACGGCCTTGCGTCAGGCCTTGGAGAGGAACTGCCAGGGCGACTATGTCTGTTCGCTGTCCAGACCCTATGGCCTGCCTGCGCCTGAATCGGTGAGTCGCGTGGCCTTGCTGCCTGGAGACGGGGAAAACGGTGGCATGCTCTTGCCGCAGGTGGCGTTGTTCTGCTGGGCCCTGGTGGAGCAGCACATGACCGAATTCGCCCTCAAGCCTTGGGAGAATATGGCCATACGCAAGCGCTTGGGGCTGGATGATGCCCCGGGGCTGGCCGCTTTGCATTCACACTTCGAGTTCTCCTCCCAATTTGCCGGCTGCCGATCCGGTGGCGCGGGCCTGGCCGCCGACCGTGGCACGGCCGGTCTGGCCGCCCATGCTGTGGCCTGGCAAACTTTCGCCATGCACAAAATTCTGGCCGGCGGGCAGGGCTGAATACTCTGCGATCGAAAGAGGGCGGCTGGCGAACACCGGGGGAATTCCGCATCTGGTTAGGGTAGGTCCCAGCCTGCGGTTGGATCCGGTAAATTATCACCTATGTTAAATACGCGGTTCCGCGCAAGCAGTCCTGATTTTCGCACGGCAGATATCCTGCATGGAGAGGCAAATGGTAGACCCAATTCACGTCATTCCGGCCCCGCAGGCCATCGTCCGGGGCTCCGGAAGTTTCCTTTTGAGTCCGGAGGGCGGCATCACCTGCCGGGGAGAGGGGGCCTTTGCAGTGGCCGACCTTCTGGCCGATTATCTGCGACCCGCCACCGGATTTGACCTTCCGGTGGCGGATAGCGCGACCGGTGGCGCGATTCATTTGGAAGCCACGGGGGTGGCCGAACCCGACGAGGCGGGCTTTGTGGACGAACGCTACTGTTTGAAGGTGAGCCAGGCCGGGGTGCGGATCAAGGCGGTGACGGCGTCGGGGCTGGCCCGCGGCATCCAGACCCTGCGCCAGTTGCTGCCCGCGGCCATTCTGGCGGATGATATCCAGGAGACGGACTGGATACTCCCGGAGGTGGAGATCGAGGATCGGCCGCGCTTCCGCTGGCGCGGACAGCATCTGGACGTCTGCCGCCACTTTTTTTCGGTGGATGAGGTCTGCCGCTTCATCGATCTTCTGGCCCTGCACCGCCTCAATATCTGCCATTTGCACCTGACCGAGGACCAGGGCTGGCGAATCGAGATAAGGAAATACCCCAGGCTTACCGAGGTGGGGTCACGGCGGGACTGCACCCTGATCGGCCACGACAGGACCCGCCCCCGGCGCTACGAGGACACGCCCTACGGCGGCTTCTACACCCAGGACGAGATCCGCCGGATTGTGGCCTTTGCCTGCCGGCGCCACATTACCCTGGTCCCGGAAATCGACATGCCTGGTCATATGCAGGCGGCTATTGCCGCCTATCCCGAACTTGGCAATTTCAAGACTGAGCACAGGGTCCGCTGCCACTGGGGAATCTCTCAGCACGTTTTGAACGTTGAAGAGTCCACGGTTCAGTTCATGAAGGATGTGCTTGACGAGGTGATGGAGCTGTTCCCGGGCCGGTTCATCCACATTGGCGGCGACGAGGCCCCCAAGGTCGAGTGGAGCGAAAGTCCGCGAGCCCAGGAGCGCATGGCCGAGTTGGGTCTGAAGAGCGAGGACGAACTCCAGAGCTGGTTCATCCGGCAGATGGATGCGCATATCGCTCAGACCGGGCGCCGTTTGATCGGCTGGGATGAGATTCTCGAGGGGGGACTGGCCGCTGGTGCGGCGGTCATGAGTTGGCGCGGCGAAGAGGGCGGTCTGGAGGCGGCAGGCCAAAACCACGATGTGGTGATGTCGCCTAGCCAGTGGACCTACTTCGATCACTACCAGGCCGAACCGGTCAATCAGGAGCCCCTGGCCATCGGCGGCATGACCACCACCGAGAAGGTCTACACCTACGACCCCATCCCCGACGCGATGCCGGAAGAGCAGCGTGGCCACGTGCTGGGTAGCCAGGGCCAGCTCTGGACCGAATACATCCCCACCATGGACCGCCTCGAGTACATGGGCTTCCCGCGCATCTGCGCCCTGGCCGAGGTGCTCTGGTTGGACCCAGAACGGAAAAGCTACCCCGACTTTCTGGAGCGTCTGAAGGGGCACCGCCAACGGTTGGCTGTGCAGAAGGTGAACGCCCATCCCCTCCCGTGAGAATGATCGCGGGAGCACTCCTTCTGTAAAGCGCAATCACCCTGATAGCTGGTTTTGGCAGTCAATCGGCCCTTCTGGCGGAATGTCGGCGGGGGAGGGGGGCGCTCCCGTGGTTTCCATTGGATGATAAGCGGGTATATTCCCGGTCCGTGCAGTGTCAGAGATCGGATTAAGCAAGAGCATCTATGAGCGAAGTGGGTTCCGAGAATCTAGCCAAGGGGCGGGAGCGGGTGACCCGCCTCGATCTGGTCGCTGGCCTGTGGTTGCTGTGCCTGGGACTTTTGCTTTTCTGGCTCAGTTTTCAGAAATGGGGGCACCCGATTGTCGATCTGGGACGGGATTTGTATGTGCCTTCCCGTCTTCTGGCCGGCGATTGGCTATATCGGGACATTCTTTACAATTATGGCCCCTTGGCACCCTATCTTCTGGCCGGGGTCACCGCAATTGTCGGCGATAGTCTGGCCGTGTTTGCCGCTTGCGGGATTTTCTGCGGGCTTTCCACAACCCTGGCGCTTTACCTGGCCGGCAGGAGGCTGGCCGGGCCGCTGGGGGCGGTGGGGTGCGCGACCATGTTTGTGGGGCTTCACTTCTTTGCCAGCTCCGGGGGAGGCTGGGGTACGAACTTTGTGCTGCCCTACAGCTATTCTGCCGTTTTGGGCCTGATGTTCACCCTGTGGTCGTTCTACGTTCTGCTGATCGCCCTTGAGCGTGCCGAATTTTCCCCCAAGGCGGCGGACCGCTCGTACCTGCTCAGCGGGCTTCTGCTGTTGGCGGCCTGTTTCAGCAAGCGGGACATTGCCATTGCCGGGGGAGTCGTGCATGGGGTCGTGTGGCTGGCCGGGCCGTTTTCCCGCAGGGTAAAATGGACTCTGGCCGGATTGACCGTGGCGCTTCCGGCTGTGTTTGTCTGGGCCTTCCACGCCCGCTCTCCCGAAGAGTTCAGCCTCCTGTCGGAAAATCTGACCAAATTCTCCGGTTCGGTCCTGTCCATGCCCTTCTTTCAGCAGGTTTCCGGAATGGCGGACCTGCCGGGCCGGCTGCGGGCGATCGGTCTGGGGGTAGGCTGCATAGTCGGCGTGGGCGCGTGTCTCTACGTGACGGGCCGGTGCTGGCAGTCGCCGGGGCATGGCTGGAGACGGGTTGGGTCGGTTGCAGCCGCAAGCCTCGGGACGGTGGCTCTGGGGGGGCTGCTATGGCAGGCGGGGCGCATCCAAACTCTGGCGGTTGTGCCCGTTCTGGCGCTGGCCGGGGTGGTTGTGGCGGTTCGGAGCAAGCGATTTTCCCTATCCCCCTTGTTTCTGGCCAGCCTGCTGGTGCTGGGCAGTTCCGTGCGGATCGTTTTGAACTACACGCCCCACTGGTACGGTTTCTATCTGTCGGTGCCGGGATACTTGCTGATTGCGGCCTGGCTCAATCATCCCGTATGCCGCCGCTTCCGGTATCACCGGGTTCTGGTCGGCGCCACCGTGTTCGCCGCCCTTTTGATGCTGGTCCGGTTTGAGCGCGAGATGCTCGCCCACTACGGGGGCCTGACGGAGCGCCTGGTGACGCGCCAGGGCATGATGGCGGATCTTCCCATCCGGCGTGCCCAGGCTCTGCGCAACACCCTGGACTGGTTGGAAGCCCGGGCCAAGGCGTATCCGGATCCCACCCTTCTGGTCGTGCCCGAGGGGGTCAGCCTCAACTATTTCAGCGGCCTGCGCAACCCTATCGGCGCCTACCTTTTTATCCCCCCGGAAATTCCCGGTCCCGCCATCGAGGCTCGTTTGCTGGACAGGCTGAGGCGAATGCCGCCGGATTTTGTGGCCGTGACCTCGCGGGATGTCACCGACTTCGGGGCTACCGCCTTTGGCGACGAGTACGGCCGGGATCTGGCCGGCTGGATCGTGGCAAACTATCGGCACCGTGAAACCTTCGGGGACGGTCGGCAACGGCAATACGTGGTTTCGATCTGGGAGAGGCAATGACCCCACTGCAGGTACATGACGTCGGTGTTGCGGACTGGTCGACGGACCGGCGTTTCGCGGTGGTTCTGATCGGGCTTTGGGTTCTGGCTTTGGTCCTGCGGGGCAGTTTTCTAGGCTCGCAGTCCTACTGGGTTGACGAGGTCAACGGCATCCGTCTGGCCTCTGGGACCCTCGCGGAGATACTCCGGGATCTGAAGGCCGATGTCTCGCCGCCGCTCTACTACGTGCTTCTGCACATCTGGACCAAGCTGTTTGGCACCGCCGAAGTCGCCACCCGGGCCCTGTCGGCCATTTTTGGCTTTCTGACCGTGCCCTTGATCAGTTTCGGGACCTGGTCCTTTTTCCGGGAGCGCCGGACGGTTCTGCTGGCAACCGGGCTGGCCGCTCTGAACCCTTTTCATCTTCATTTCAGCCAGGAGTGCCGCATGTATTCCCTGCTGGCTTTGCTGACCCTCCTGACCCTGGTACTGCTGCATCGGGCTCTGAGCCGGGGGGGCGCCGGTGGTTGGGCAGCTTTTGGGGCGGCGGCTTTGGCCACGCTCTATACGCACAACTACGGCATGTTCGGTGTGATCGCCTGTGGCGCGTACGCCCTGCTGGTACTCAACCGCCACCGTGCGGCCATTAAGCCCTTCAGCCTGAGCGTGGCCTGTATCGCGGTCGGATACCTGCCCTGGTTCGCCTTCATGCTTGTCTACCAGGTCGGTAGCAGTGCCATCGAGGGGTGGATCCCTTTATTCCGGTGGCAAATGATTCCGGAAACCCTGCTTTACTATGCCGGCTTGAATATGTTCGGCTTGGACTCTCTTTGCCTGTGGCCCGGGCTGGCCGTTTGCCTGGCCGGGTTCGTCGCCCCGGTGGTGGTCTACTTTGGGCGGGGGAGGGGCGCGGCCGGGAAGGCCGTTTTCCCCGAAGGCTTGGTGGCCCTGCTGTGCCTGGTGGGCCTGGGGGCTGGTCTGCCCATGCTGATTTCGGTCTGGATGCCGATCTTTCTGCCCTATCGCTACTCCGTGGTGGTTTGGACTGGTTTTCCAATGCTTCTTGGCTGGGGATTGTCGAGAATTCGCCCGCGTCCTTTGCTGGGCATGGTGATTGTGGCTTACTTGGTGTCCGCCGGTGCCGGACTCTACTGGTACTATGCGATTTACGAGAAAGGACCGGACCGATACGTGGCCGGCAGGATCCGCGAGGCGTTGAAAAAGGATGACCTGGTGGTTTTTTCCCCCCACTGGACGGGAATCACCATGAATTATTATCTGCCCGAAATACCGGCCCAGCTGGGCTATCCCGAGAAGGCGTTGGCCGAACGCGCCCTGCAAAGCGAGACGGCCGAGGCGGAACCCCGTTCACTGGAGGAGTTGCTGCTGTTGATCGACAACCATTTTCGCTCTCGGTCGCAGGCGCGTCTCGTTCTGGTCAAAGGGATGTTCGGCTGGGAACCGGCGGCCGCCGAGCTGGAGACGGCCTTGATGCAGCGCTACCGGCCCGGCCCCTCCATGCGGGCCTCCTACCTGCAGGTGTCGATCTTCCAGCGGCCGGCCGGGGAAGCCGGTGCCGGACCCGCGGCCACTGCCCAGCCGCCTCCTTGACAGCCTGTTTATATTGCTCTTTTTGTGTCGGTCACGTCTGGATTTGGAGTTAGGCGATGTTTGCAAGTTGGGCGCTCTGGCAGATCGCGGCGGTCGCCGCCGGGGTCTTTCTGATGGGGATGTCAAAGGGTGGGTTGC
>JBFJXC010000041.1:0-16608 GCA_041623325.1 Lentisphaeria bacterium
ATCTGCACCAACCAGGGGCTTTGCGCCCTGACCGCCCTGGCCTATCTGACCTGCATCGGCAAAGACGGCCTGAGGCAGACCGCAGAGGTCTGCGCCGCCAAAGCCGCCTTCGCCCGGGCGGAACTGCTCAAGATCGACGGCGTGGAGGGCTACGATGCCCCCTTCTTCAACGAATTTGTCCTGCGCCTGCCCGTCGATGCTGCCGATGTGGTGGGCCGCATGATCGAGCGTGGCTTCGCCGCTGGCTTCCCCCTTGGGCGCTACTATTCCGACCGCCGGAACGAGTTGCTGGTTGCCGTCACTGAGAAACGCACCCGTGAAGAGATCAAGAATCTAGCCGTTGCTTTGGAAGCGGTTCTTGCGGAGGTTCGATAACATGACCTGTGCCAACACCATGCAAACCATCTTCGAGAAAAGCCGCCCCGGCCGACGTGGCTCCTCCCTGCCCGGACTTGATGTGCCCTCGCAAAGCCACATTCCCCAGCACCTGCAGCGCCAAACCCCTCCGGCCATGCCCGAGGTCAGCGAGCTGGACGCGGTCCGGCATTTTCTGAACCTGAGCCGGCGCAACTTGGGAGTGGACACCTGCTTCTACCCGCTGGGTTCCTGTACCATGAAGTACAACCCCAAGGTCAACGAGCAGATCGCCCGCATGCCCGGATTCGCGAATTTGCACCCCCTGCTGCCCCAACTGCGCCGGGGCGGGGCCCTCACCCAAGGCGCCCTCGCGGTCCTGTACGAATGCGAAACCTTCCTCAACGAATTGTTGGGTTTCGAGGCGTTCACCATGCAGCCGCTGGCTGGGGCTCACGGTGAACTGACCGGGGTGATGCTGATCGCCGCCTACCACAAGTCGCGCCACGACGACCGGCGCGTCATGCTGATCGCCGACGCCGCCCACGGCACCAATCCGGCCAGCGCCGCCCTGGCCGGATTCGAAACCCGCAGCATCCCCACCGATGCGGAAGGCAACCTGGACATGGAGGCCCTCCGGCAAGCCCTTGGCCCCGATGTGGCCGGCATGATGCTCACCTGCCCCAACACCCTCGGACTCTACGACCCCAATGTCCGCGAAATCTGCCGCCTGGTCCACGAGGCCGGGGGCATGATGTACGCCGACGGGGCCAACCTGAACGCCATTCTCGGGCGGGTCCGTCCGGGCGACCTGGGCTTTGATGTCATGCACGTGAACTTGCACAAGACCTTCGGAACCCCCCACGGGGGCGGCGGACCCGGATCGGGCCCGGTCGGGGTCTGCCAGGCTCTGGTGCCGTTTCTACCCACTTCCCGGGTCATGAAACGGGCTGACGGAACCTATGCCTTGGAGTACCACTTCCAAAACACCATCGGCTACATCGCCCCCTTCTACGGCAACTTCGGCATCATCCTGCGCGCCTATGCCTACATGCTCGTCCTGGGCCGGGAAGGCATGCGCAAGGTCAGCGAGGCCGCCGTGATCAACGCCAACTATGTCCGCGTCAAACTTAACGCTGCATTCCATGAGCCGTACGCCCGCACTTGCATGCATGAATGCGTACTGTCCGCCAAAAAACAGGCTGACGGCGGGGTTCATGCCCTGGATATCTGCAAGGCGCTTCTAGACCGCGGCTATCATCCGCCGACCATGTACTTCCCCTTGATCGTGCCGGAAGCGCTTATGATCGAGCCCACCGAAACCGAGTCCAAGGAAACCCTGGACCAGTTCATCGCGACCATGCTGGAGATTGCGGCCCAAGCCCAGACCAGCCCGGAAAGCGTCACCTCCGCCCCGGCCAACACCCCGGTGCGGCGCCTGGACGAGGTTCAGGCGGCCCGCAAGCCAGTCCTGGCAGATTTGGGCTAACTCCCCTGCCAGCGCCCTTGGGCTAAAAAAGAGATCCCCGACAAAGGTTGCGCGCCGCGGTGCGCAACCTTTTCCTTACCCCCACGGTCGGGCACGAAAATCAGGCACTGGCGCCCGCCATGTCATCCCAGAACCCCGCGGTTCAATTCGAGAAACTGACCGCGCCAGCGGTAATGATCCAAAACCGACGTCGTGTCGCGGCCTAAAAGGGTCAAGGCGGCGTAGAGCGCCTCCACAGTGGCCAGTCCGGCCGCCGGATCCTCGTGGCACTTGGACAAGCGCGGGAAGGCGGTACGCAACGGCGGCAGCCCCCTCACCGGCACCTCGGCAAATTCGCGCTCCATGGCTCCTACCCGACGCCAGCTGGAATCCAAAATCAGAAGCCCTTTGTCTACGTCCTGGGCGCCCAGTGGCGTACCTCCGATGCCCAGACGCACATAGCCATCCAGTTCCAGCTTTTCGCGCAAGGGAAAGCCGTAAAAGACAAACCCGTCCAGGCCCTTGAGGGGAAAGACCGAACACTTCCGGGTCTTTTCGGTGCGGTGACGAACAATAATAGTGGGACCGGGCAAGGAGGACATGGGGGAAGACCGAGGCAATATGGAGCCAGCTAACGGACTCGAACCGTTGACCGCCTGATTACAAATCAAGTGCTCTACCAACTGAGCTAAGCTGGCCCTGGAGAAGCCATAATCTACCAGCCGGGCACTTGTTTCCAAGTCCTGCGACGGATTTTCAATGCGCGGCGTCCTCTCGAAGCAAGGAGCCGACTGGCATGGGTGGCTTAGGGCTTCCAATCCGGAGCCACCCAAGGTGGTCTAAGCTTGGAAAACCGGCTGGATCGCATCCTCCAAAACCCGGCGAACCGCCTCGGCCAGATGGCGGCCCAGGATGGGTTTTTGGACCAGTTCGCGGATCCCAGCCGCTTCTGCCTGCTCCCGGAAAGCCCTGGAACAGTAGCCGGTGGAAAGGATGACCGGACATTCCGGACGAACAACCCGTATCCCCCGTCCCAGTTCCAGACCACTTTGCTGTGGCATGGCCTGGTCGGCAATCACCACGTCGAAAAAAGTGGGCCTGGCCTGGAACAGTTCCAGGGCGCTGGCACTGGTGGTGGCCGTGGTCACACGGTAGCCGAGGCGCTCCAGCATCCGCCGGACCATGTTGGCCATCATCGCCTCCGGGTCAACGTACAGGATATGTCCCTGGCCTCCGGGAAGCGGCTTGACCGCGATCGTGGCCGCCGAGGCCTCCGGCTCGGTTTCCGGCAGAAAAACGCGGAATTCGGCCCCGGCTCCGGGGCTGCTGGCCACGGTGATCATGCCCCCGTGGGCCTCCACGATCCCATGCACCACCGACAAGCCCATGCCTATGCCGTCCCCAACCCCTTTGGTGGTGAAGAATGGCTCGAAAATTCTCTCGATCACGGCGGCATCCATGCCGACGCCGTTGTCGCGTACCGCCAGTTCGACACAGGTGCCGGCCGCCATATCCGGCCGATGGACCACATCCTCTTCCCCCAACCTAGTCCGCCTCAGAAAAATCTCGAGTACACCCTTCTCCTGCATGGCATGGACCGAATTGGTGCACAGGTTGACCAACAGCTGATGAATCTGGGCTGGATCAGCCAGGACCGGTCCGCAGTCCTGGGCAATCTCCAGACGAATCTCCACGCTGGCTGGAATGGAGGAGCGCAACACCGCCACGGTCTCCTCCACTACGGCCCGCATCTCGATGGGCCGGCGCTGCTGGCGGCCCTGCCGGCTGAAAACCAGAATCTGCTTGACCAGCTCTTTGGCGCGATTGCCGGCCACCATCACCTCCTGCAAATCGCTGCGGACCGGATGGTCCGCCGGCAACTCTTCGCAAGCCATCTCGGTACTGCCCAGGATAATACCCAGGATATTGTTGAAGTCGTGGGCGATCCCGTCGGCCAAGGTGCCGACCGCCTGCATCTTTTGAGCCTGCCGCAACTCGCTCTCGAGCTTGGCCTTTTCCCTCTCGGCCGCCTCGTGCTCAGCCACTTCGCGCTCCAGAGCGGCCTTGGCAGACGACATTTCGGCCACATGCCGACGGCTTCGCTCCGCATGATCCAGGATAAACCACATGTACCCCATCAGGACCAGCGTAATCAGAAGTACGGCCAGCGGAACCCAGCTCGACTGCCAGGTATTGATTTCGGCCAGGAACGGAGGGCTAGGCTGGCAGATCAGCCGCCACTTGCGGTCCGCCACCCGGACCACCGAGGAATACTCCAAGCCGCCCAACGGGGCCTCGGCAACGCTGCCCGCCAGGGTACGGTTCCGGTCCAGGTACCGGTGCAGAAGGCGTTGACCAAACGGAAGCCGACTGTCATCATCCAGAACGTCGATGTCCATCAGCGGGAATTCGAGGCGCGCCATGGCCCCTTTCAACATGGTGCCGACCCGGAAGACACCGATGACAAAGCCCATCAGCTGCTGGCGGCGGACCTCCACCGACTCCAGACGCAACCCCCGGCGGTAAACCGGTTGACAGACCAGAAGACCAGAGCCGCCTATAAAATCTTCGACCAGCCTGAAGCCGGTCGTGGAAATTATCTGGCCGCTGTCCCCAGCCTGCTGCAGCACCTGGCCGGCCACACCGCTGGAGGCCAAGTCAACTCCCAAGACGGCTTGGCTTCCTTCTTGTGGTGCCACATAGCGGACGGGGAAATACTGTTCACGGCGGCCGGCCCGGACCAAGGCCCCCTGATCCTGTTGCTCCAATATCTGAAAAGAGGCAAGACCGGTCCGGTCTTTTTCACTTTCCAAAGCCGCTCTCTCGGAATCGACGACACGCGGAACCCATGCGAAAGCTTGAACACCAGGGTATTGCTCCAGCATTGGACCGGCAAATTCACGGAATTCCTGCGGTGTCACTCGGCTGGAGCTGCGGAAGAAGGTGGCCAGGGATTGGACGGCAAACAGATTGTTGTTAACCTGGGTGCTGAAGACCGATATGCAGTTCTGTGCCTGGCGATCGAAATCCGCCCGCAGCAGTTCCTGCTCCCAGCCCTTCACGAAGCGATAGGAGAATACCGCCAGCATGACCCCGGCGCAACCCACCAACAAGAGCGGAGCCAAATGATGAGTGCCCAATAGCCGCGATGAATCCGGAGTTTTTCCTGTTGCCCGCATGCACACCTTCAACCAGGCGGTTTTCAACGAATGGCCCGACCTACACTTTAGGCGTTTCCCCTAGGCTTTCAACCGGCGATCCGGAGGCGTTGGTTTGAAACGGCAATATTTTTGCCGTTTGGGCCCGACCCGCGCTACAACCCCAGGGTTCCGTTCTCCAATTTGCGATGCCCTCGCGGCGGTTTGACCAGCTGGATTTGACCACCGTGGCGGCGAATGCCCCCGGCAAACATGACGCTGTCCGTAGCCGCGGCGGCAATATTCTGCACCAGATGCAGCCGATTGGCCGGATGGCAATCCCGCCTTTGCGGATGGGCCGCGACCGATACGCTCAGATCATCCTTCACCCACAAAAGCCCCCAGCCTTCGCAGAGTTCGGAGGGTTGCACCAACCCCTCGGGCACGGCCAGATACAGCTCGTCGGCCAGCAGGGCGGCCCGGATCTGTTCAAAGCGGGTCCCCTTGTACAAGGCGTGCTCGTACTTCTCGATCTCATGCCGAATGCGGTGATAGTCCCGACGGCCAGTATCCTCGTAGCGCCATTCCGCATATTCCTCGAAGAGGCTGCTGCCATCCCTGAGCTCGGGTTCCTCCCGGCGAATGCAACTTTCCAACTCGACCAGACGGTCCCTCAACTCCCGCAACCTCGGCAGGATTTCCCCGGACTGAACACAATCCGGCCAGCATTCATCCCGCTGCACATAGCACTGGATGATGGCGGTCCGCTCGGTCTTCAGCAGCTGGCGAGGACCTTCCTCATGGGGATTGCGCTCCGGCCGGCTCCAGAAGGCGGCCAAGTCCGCCCGCACCCGCGAAATCCGGGTCACCACGTTGACCGCCGCGGCCGTCGGCTGCTTCTGAGTCAACAACCAATAGAGGACGGCCCGCTGCAGAAGGCGCCGCTGCTGGCCGCCGGAAACTTCGGGCCCGTCCTGAGCCTGCGGCTCTCCTTCCGGAATCGAGACCACCTCGGAACTGGGCGCTTCCGACGCGGTCTTCGGTTCCAAATCGAACAATAGTTGCTGCATACCTTTTTGCTTTCTAGCCACTTCGCCTGTCTCCGGCATAGGCATTCAAAGCCTCGATGACCCCGTGAATATTTTCCCGGCGGCAGACATATCCGGCCGCGCTGGCGACCGTCCGCTGCACGGATTCGGAGGCATTGGCCACGCAGGCAGGCATGGCGGCCACGCGCCCGTTGAGCATGCTGATGTCGTTCGCCCCGTCGCCAACCGCAAAGACATCCATGGGATCGACCCCGAACTTGCGGCTGAGACGGGCCAGGGCGTCTCCCTTGGTGCCGATGGCCGGCGCCAGGCAGACCTCCAGTGCCCACCGGAAAACTAGATACTCCCGCTGGTCGCCCACGAGCGTTTCCAAATATGCTTCGGCCTCCTGGGCCTCGTCGGGACTGCGCAGCTTGAACCAGACATCCAACCCCTGCCGGGACACGTCCCGAGCCTGGGGAAAACGCTGCATCATCTTGTGCCGCCAGGCAAGCAACCGATGCCGGCTGCGCCACTTCAGCCAGGCCCGGCGCGCATCCACATGCACATTCCAGCCCATATGCGGCACCAGCCTACCACCGGCAGCCACCGAGAAGATGCGGGCATCCTCGGCAACCACGAACTCGGGAACCAGCTTCATGGATATAAAATGGGAAACAATCTGTCGGGTGGCCTGCACTTGGCGCCCGGTGATGATGCCCCAGCGCGTCTGCCAGCGCTGGCTGAGTTCGGCCAGCACCTCCCGAAAGGCGGAAAACTCGGCCGGGGTCTCTTCCCCGCCGAGCAACGTGCCGTCCAGATCGGTGGCCACCAGTTTAATTGCGCTCGCCATGCCCGCTCACCACCGCTTGAATTTCCGTTGCAGAACAATGCGCACATACTATACTACCTGCTGCGGTTGCGCCCAACCGCCCCTCGAACAAAGCTTCAGATTGGCATAGAAGGCGTCTTCTCCAACATGGCACTACGATTCTACAACACCCTAAGCCGGGCATCCGAAGAGTTTCATCCCATCGATCCACAGGCCGTGCGGCTCTACACCTGCGGCCCCACCGTCTACAACTTCGCCCACATCGGCAATTTCCGGGCTTACGCCTTCGAGGACCTTCTGCGCCGGACCCTCACATATTGCGGCCACAAGGTCTTCCAGGTCATGAATTTGACCGACGTGGACGACAAGACCATTCGGGACTCCCAGCAGGCCGGTCTGCCCCTGTGCGAGTTCACCCAGCAGTACAAAGACGCTTTCTTCGCCGACTTGAAAACCCTGCGGATCCAGGCCGCCGAGGTCTACCCGGCGGCCACCGACCACATCCCCGAAATGATCGACCTGGTCCAAACCCTGATGGACAAGGGGTTCGCCTATCAAGCCGACGACCGCTCCGTCTACTTCTCCATCGCCAAATTCCCGAACTACGGACAGCTGGCCCACATCAAGCCCGACCAACTGCGCTCCGGAGTCCGCATCAGCCATGACGAATACGCCAAGGAGTCCGTGGCCGACTTCGCCCTTTGGAAAGCCTGGACCCAAGGCGACGGAGACGTCTACTGGGACAGCCCCTGGGGCAAGGGACGGCCGGGCTGGCACCTGGAATGCAGCGCCATGAGCATGAAGTACCTGGGCAAGACCTTCGATATCCACACCGGCGGCATCGACAATCTTTTCCCCCACCACGAGGATGAAATCGCCCAGAGCGAAGCCGCCAACGGTTGCAAGTTCGTCAACTACTGGCTGCACTGCGCCCACCTGATCGTCGAAGGCGAAAAGATGTCCAAGTCCGCCGGCAATTTCTTCACCCTTCGCCAGCTGCTGGACAAGGGCTACAGCGGCCGGGAAATCCGCTGGGCACTGCTGGGAACCCACTACCGCATGCCCCTGAACTTCACCTTCCAGGCCTGCCATGACGCCCGCAGCGCCTTGCAGCGAGTCAGCGACCTGACCACCCGCATTCGCGAAACCCAAAGCCGCCCCGATGCCGGCCTCGAAGCCGTCGCGGCTCGCCTGGCCAAGGCCGAGGCCGATTTCCGCTCCGGCTTGGAGGACGACCTGAACATCTCCGCCGCTTTGGCCGCCCTCTTCGATCTGGTGCGGGATCTCAACAAGATGATCGACGCCGACCGGATCGGCGGCAAGGCCGCCGAGGCAGTTCTGGAGCAATTGCGCCGCTTCGACCAGGTTCTGGACTGCCTCGAAATCGACGCGCCGGCCGAAGGCCCGCCCGCGGAAATCCTGGCCCTGGTCGAGGAGCGTCAAGCCGCCCGAAAGAACCGGGACTTCGCCCGCGCCGACCAGATTCGCGACCAGCTCAAGGCCGATGGCTGGCTCATCGAGGACACTCCCGGGGGCGTCCGGGTCAAACAGGGCTGACAAACCGACCACCAGGAAGACCCCGCTCATGCCGTCTTTGCCGGATTCCCCCAAAATCGTCAGGAAAAGCATCCCTGGTCCGACCTTTTCCAAGCACGTGCTCACGAGCAGCGCGGGCCGCGACCCGCTGGCCATGCTTGCGGCCATGCGGGAAGCCATCGGCGAAACCGGAGGTGCCGTTCTCAACCAGTTCGTATTTGGGGGGTGCCGCTTCCAGCCACAAGCCCTGGAATCGATGGGGTCGGACGACTGGCCCGTCACCTGGCTGGAAGGCGACCCCTGCTCCGGAGAGAACCTGTCGGCCAGCCAGGCAACCGTCCTGTCCGGAATCCCGGTGGAAAACCTCATGCTGGATAGACGGCTGGTCGGCAAACGCTACGAGGACGAGGATGCCGTCTACTGCCATCTGGGCGGCCTTCTGCCGAGAAATCTAAACGCCAGCCGTGAGGTCCAGACCCGCCAACTGTTCGAGGCTATGGAAGAGGCCCTGTCCCTGGCCGGCTTGAGCTTCACCGACACGGTCCGGACCTGGCTGTACCTGGACCGGCTTCTGGATTGGTACGACCCGTTCAACGTGATTCGCACCCAGTTTTTCCAGGAGCGCGGAGTTTTCGACCACATGGTCCCCGCCAGCACCGGCATTGGTGCCGGCAACCCGGCCGGGGCGGCCATTATCGGAGACCTGCTGGCCATCCGCCCCAAGACCGGCCGCCTGACCGCCACCCCGGTCCCCTCCCCGCTCCAGTGCCCGGCACTCGACTACAAGAGTTCATTCAGCCGAGCCGTGGAGATCGCCCGCCCCGCCGGACGCGAACTGCTCATCTCCGGAACCGCCAGCATCCACCCGGACGGCCGAAGCGCCCATGTCGACAACGTGGAAAAGCAGATAGCCCTGACCATGGAGGTGGTCGCCGCCATCCTGCATTCGCGGCAGATGGACTGGGCCGACGCCACCCGCGGCATCGCCTACGTGAAGGATATGGCAGACGCCCCACTGCTGCGACAATACTGCCGCGAGCACGCCATGCCCGACCTACCCGTGGCCCTCTCCCACGCCGATGTCTGCCGGCACGACCTGCTCTTCGAACTCGAGCTCGATGCCTGGAAAACTCTGCCCACGTCTTCCCCCCTCAAGAGTCCCTGAGCCCTCTTCGCACCTTCCCCTCCGCCACCTTCAGGACTTCCCGGCGCGGCGGCAATTCATCATAGCGGATCCCGGGTTCCCGGCCGGGATCAAGCTCGTGGACTAGGCGCTCCAGCACCCCCAGGGGATCTTTCAGCACCTCGCACTCCCACACCACCAGCACCCGCCACCCCTTCGCCTCCAGCTCAGACCGGTTCCGCCTGTCCCGATCCACATTCCGCCGAAACTTCTCATCCCAGAATTCCCGCCTGGTTTTCGGGACACTGGCCTGCCTGCAACCCTCATGCCGATGCCAGAAGCAGCCATGCACGAAAATCACCGTCCGGTACTTGCGCAGCACAATGTCCGGCTTGCCCGGCAACGTCTTGCAGCCCAGCGAAAATCGAAAGCCACTGCGGTGCAGCAACGATCGCACCACCAGCTCCGGCTTGGTATTCCCCGACCGAATCCGGCTCATGACCCAACTGCGATGCTCGGATGTAAGGGTATCGGTCACAGACGTCCAAATCCTCCTTGTCCAGCCTGCCTTCCCACAACAATATGCGCCTTCGGGGAGCGTCCGAAAAGTTGGCTGCAACAACGGCGTCAACGGGGGGATATCAAACGTTGCCAGCCCGAGGCGCAAAACACCGTCAAGGCACTGGCCAAGAGATGGCAGGCGGGGCCGGCGCTACCCAATTCTGGTCAGCAGAACCACGGCGGAGGCGGCGATGCCCTCCTCACGGCCCACGAACCCCAGTTTCTCGGTGGTCGTCGCTTTGACGGAGATCTGATCGGGTTCGGCCTGAAAGATGGCCGCCAGACGCCCGCGCATGGCGGGAATGTACCCGGCCAGCTTGGGGCGCTGAGCCATGATGGTGCAATCCAGGTTTCCCAGGCGCCAGCCGGCGAATTTTGAGCTGCCCAGGACCGTTTCGAGCAGGATGGCGCTATCGGCTCCACGGTATTGGGGGGAGGTATCGGGAAACCACTGGCCAATGTCCCCCAGGGCCAGGGCCCCCAGACAGGCGTCGGCTACGGCATGAAGCAGAACATCGGCGTCGGAGTGGCCCAGCAGGCCTTTGGCGAACGGAATCCGAATGCCTCCAAGAACAAGAGGCCGATCCTCCACCAGGCGGTGCACGTCATATCCTGAGCCAATTCGGAACATTGTGAGCATCGGGTTTTGGGGGTCGCGGGTTCACTTGTCCAGCTACCAGGCCTCCACGACCGCCAGAACGGCCTTGCGGGCCGCCTCGGTCAGGGCGGTTTCCATGGCGTCGCGCCGCGACTCGGGAATATCGGACAGGCGCGAAAACTCGGCGCTGCCGGTTACGCGCTTCCACTCCACGGCGGCCTTGTCGCGGCCGGGTATCTCCAGTCGAACCTCGACGGCCACCTCGGCCCTGAAAACTTCCGACTGATAGGTGTTGCGATCCCGGTTGCTGGTGTCCTCGCCTCGCCTCCTGGCCGAAGCCACCGCCGTCACCTGATAGGGAAGCAGACGCAGGCGCATCGTCGCCTGGGCCTTGCCCTGGGGCCGGACGATCACCGACCCGTCCCGCACCAGCTCCTCCACCACTTTCTGGCGAAGCAACGCCCCGAAGCTGGCGTCTTCGCTTTGGTTGACCACCCGGCCCACCGACACGGTCTTGACTTGATCGTGCATGAGAGAGCCGGACTGGTAGCCCCGGCAACCCGAGACGGCAACCGCCATGGCGACGGAAACCACGATACTGGAGGCACTTTTCAACAACATCCGCATCAGTCTTCTCCCAGTCCCAAATCTTCCAAAGGCAGCAGCCACTTCCGCAAGTCCCCCGCACTCGGCGCCCTCCATTGGGGACCGGGCTTTACAGGCTCGGGCTCGGGTCCAGGTTCGGGTGGAACCACCACCCGACTCACCGCAGGCGGCTCGGCCAGCTTTTCGGCCAACGTCCGAACCGGCTCATCCTCCGCTTCAACCGGCAGATTTTCCAAGGAGACCAGCAGTTCGGCCGCTTTCACCGCCGCCTGGGTATCGGGATACTGCCGCTTGACGTCGGCAAGGTAACGGCGGGCCGCAGCGGGTCGGTAATGAGCCTGGCGGGTATAGAACTCGCCCAGGTTGTACAGACGAGTGGCCAGGGCTTCGGAGGTTTGGCGCAGCAGTACGCTGATTTGGCCGGCCGCTTCGGACGCCTCCGCCACCTCCACCGCACTCAAGTGACTCCGGGCCTCGCGGGCCAGCTGGCCGTCGGCGTCGCTTCGCTGCAAGTCCTGCACCAGCAACTTTCCGATGGCAATTCTAGCCTGCATCGAGTCCGGACTGCCCGGATTGCGTTTGATCACCTCGCGGTACAGGATTTTGGCGTCCTCGAGATCGCCGCGCTCGGCATAGAGGCCGGCCAGCAGCAGGCGGTCGGCCGAGGCCTGAGGGCCCGAAGGGGCGACCTCCAAAATCCGCTCGTAGACATCAATGGCCTGCCCCACGTTCCGCATTCCCAGGAAGGCGCCCTCGCCCCGCAGAAACCCACTGGCCAACAACCGCAACCTGCCCAATATGTGCGCGTAGGAGAGCCGCGCCCTCGTCTCCTTCAAGGCCGCATCGTAGGCCTGCCAGCTGGCGTGGAATTGCTCGGCGGCAAAATGGCAGTCTGCCTGGCGCACCAAGGCAAAAGCCCGATTCGAAGGGCTCGTGGCCGCGGCGGCCATCCGGCGGTAAACCCGGGCCGCGGCCTTGAAGCTGCCTTCCCCTTCCAAACGGGCGGCCTGTGCGGCCAACGACTCGGACTTGAACCGGCCGGCCGGTGCCGACCAGGCCGCCTCCGCGGCCGGCTGAACCGCCGCCCAAGCACCCGGGCCGCAACCGACTGCCAGCAGACCGGCGCCCATCAATGCGAACGCATTTCGCATGCTTTACCCTTTCCGTAACGGCCGAGCTCCAAGGGGCAAATGCCACCCAAAACGCGCCCAAACCAATGCCTCGCCAATTCGCCATAAGATATTCACCGACCCTGTTTCTGCCAGTCTTGAGCCGCCCCCTATTTTCCAGCTCCACAGTTGCAAACCAGGACCCATCACCTATAATACGCCTGTTGCATTAACTAGGCATCGAGGAAGCGGAGTATGCAGATGCGTCCCGCTTTTTTCTTTATATAAACGCGAAGGACAGAGCCAAGCCACGCCTGGGTGCCGACTCTGACAGCAGGGACCAGCCATTATGAACAGCGAACTCATAGCCGTTTTAGACTATCTAGAAAACGAACGAGGCATCGATCGGGAGACTCTACTGGAGCTGGTCGAGGAATCCTTGTTGGCCGCCGCACGCAAGGCGGTCGGGCCAGCCAACGACTTGTCTGTGCGCATTGACCGGAAAACCGGGGACATCCACGCTTGGGCCCGCCTGACCGTGGTCGAAACCATCACCCACCCCGACTCCGAAATCACCTTGGCCGAGGCTCAAGCCTCCCAACCCGAAACCCAGTTGGGCGACATCGTCGAGTGGGAAGTGACCCCGGAAGACTTCGGACGCATCGCCGCCCAGACGGCCAAGCAAACCATTATGCAACGCCTGCGGCAGGCCGAGCGCAGCCGCGTCTGCGACGAATACCAGGACCAGCTCGACCAGCTGATCAGCGGCGTGGTCAGTCGCGTCGAGCGCGGCGAGCTGATCATCGATTTTGCCCGGGGCGCCGAAGGGAGCATGCGCTACAGCGAACGCATCCCCGGCGAAGAATATCGGCCGGGGGACCACATCACCGCCCTTCTGATCGAGATCAATCTCGACCGTCCCGGGCCGGCTTTGAACGTCTCGCGCTCCCACCCCAACTTCGTCCGGCGCCTGTTCGAACGCGAGGTGACCGAGATCGCCGAGGGCTTGGTGGAAATCAAGGCCGTGGCCCGGGAGGCGGGCTACCGCAGCAAGCTGGCGGTTCATTCCCGCGAAGAGCGGGTTGACCCGGTCGGATCCTGCGTCGGACTGCGGGGCAACCGCGTCAAGACGGTGGTCCGCGAACTGGGCGGCGAAAAGGTGGACATCATTCGCTGGAGTGATGACATTCGCACTTTCGTGGCCAACGCCCTGCAGCCAGCCAAGCTCAGCTCGGTGGAGGTGGACCAGGCCAACCGGTCCGTCAGTGTGACCGCTCCGGATGACCAGCTGTCCCTGGCGATTGGCCGCAAGGGCCAGAACGCCCGCCTGGCGGCCAAGCTGACCGGGTGGCACATCGACATCTCCAAGAAGGAAGAAGCCCCCAAGGAGGAAGCATTCGAGGACAAAGTCCGTCATGCCGTTGAACGCCTGGCCAGCGTTCCGGGGATCGGAAACGAGTTCGCCTCCGCCTTGGTATCGCATGGCTTCCTTTCCCTAGAGGGAATCATTGCAGCGGAAACGTCGGATTTAGCTGACATCGAGGGAATCGGCGCGGAAAACGCCGAAAAAGTGATCGAAGCGGCGCGAACCGCGTTGGGAGCGTAAGCAGCAGAACCCACGTTTAAATGGTAAGAGGTAGTCACCCATGGGCAGTCGGGTAAGAGTTTATGAGCTGGCCAGAGAACTTGGCCTAGAGAACACGGAGCTGATCGAGCTTCTGAACGAGGAGGGGCTCGAGGTCAAGAGTCATTCCAGCAGTATCGAGGAGGACATTGCCGACTTGATACGCGAGCACGTCATTGCGGAACGACAGGAGGAACGTGCCCGGGTCGAGGAGCGTCTTGTTGCGGATGTTTCCGAGGATGAAGAGGACGAGGATTTGGACGAGGGGGAAACCGACAAGGAAATCCACCTGAAGCCGCCGGTTGTCGTTCGGGATCTGGCCGAGGCCTTGGGCAAAAAGCCCAACGAACTCATCGGCCAGTTGATGACCATGAACGTCTTCGCGTCCATCAACCAGGTGGTGGATCTGCCCATTGTCGAGCAGCTATGCGAACGCAACGGCTTCCGTTTTGTCCGTGAGCGTCGCAAGGCCAAAGCTAAAACCGCCCCCGCTCCCAAGGCCGCCGAACCCCAGGGGGCCCGCCCCGTCGTGGCAGGCAACGTGCCCAGGCCACCCGTGGTCGCCTTTATGGGCCATGTCGACCATGGCAAAACCTCCCTCCAGGACGCGGTCCGCAATACCAAGGTGACCGCCGGGGAGGCCGGCGGCATCACCCAGCACATCGGGGCCAGCGTGATCACCCACGAGGGCAAACAAATCACCTTCATCGACACCCCGGGCCACGAAGCCTTCACCGCCATGCGGGCCCGCGGTGCCAATTCCACCGACATCGCCATTATCGTGGTGGCCGCCGACGACGGCGTCATGCCCCAGACGATCGAAGCGATCAAACATGCCAAGGCCGCCGGCGTGCCCATGATCGTCGCCATCAACAAGATGGACCTGCCCGGGGCCAATCCCGACAAGGTTCTGCTAGGCCTGCAGCGCTGCGAAGTCCACACCGAGGACTGGGGCGGAGATGTGGGAGTGGTCCGGGTTTCGGCCCAAACCGGCGAGGGTCTGGACGACCTACTCGAGCGAATTCTGCTCGAATCCGAAATGATGGAACTCAAGTGCGACCCTGCCGCCGCCTGCGAAGCCTTGGTCATCGAAGCCCAGCTCGAACAGGGCATGGGACCGACGGCCAACATCTTGGTACAGAACGGAACCCTGAAAGTGGGCGACATCGTCCTCTGCGGACAGTTGTACGGCAAAGTCAAGGCCATGATCGACTGCCAGGGCAAGCGGGTGAAATCCGCCGGCCCCAGCTGTCCTGTCAAACTCCTGGGCCTGTCCGGAGTAGCCGAGGCCGGAGCCCGGCTGCAGACCATGTCCGACGAACGCGAAGCCAAGCGCATTGCCGAGGAGCGGGCCCACGAGGCACGCCAAGGCGAGCTTGGGCTGACCCGTTCGTCCACTCTGGAAGACCTTTTCCAGAAGATGCAGGACGAGTCCATGCTGGAAATCAAAATCATCCTCAAGACCGACGTGCGCGGCTCCATCGAAGCCATCGTGGATTCGCTGCAGAAAATCAAATCCGAGAAAATCCGGGTCAACATTGTCCACAGCAGCGTGGGCGAAATCAGCGAAAACGACGTATTGCTGGCCGCGGCTTCCGGGGCCATCCTGGTCGGATTTCATGTGCGGGTCATGCCCAACATCAACCGGATCGCCAAGGCCAAGGGCGTGGAAATCCGCCTCTATACGATCATCTACGAATTGCTCTCGGACATCGAAGACGCCATGCGCGGCAAGCTGGCCCCCGAGCTGCGCGAGACTCCCTTGGGAGAGGCGTCCATCCTGCAGATCTTCAACGTCACCAAAACAGGCAAGATCTGCGGCTGCATGGTCAACGGCGGCCTGATGCGCGTCGGCGCGGCCGCCCGTGTCTACCGGGAAAGCGAGCTGATCTACAAGGGCCACATCTCCAGCCTGCGCCGCTTCCAGGACGATGTCAAAGAAGTGCGCAGCGGTCTGGAGTGCGGCATCAAGCTGGACAACTTCGAGGACTTCGAGGTGGACGACCGCATCGAGGCCTTCGACGTGCAGAAACTGGCCGCCCAGCTCTAGTCCCACGGGACGCGCCCCCCGGCCTGCCGGTCGACATAACCGGCAGGCCGACTGACCTCCAACCTGGCCGTTCGCTGTGCAAAGGTGCCATGCCATGAAAGATTACGACCGCCTGCTCCGCGTCAACGAGCTGCTCAAGCGAGAATTGGGCGAACTTTTCGAGCGTCATATCGCCCCGATGCTGAAAGCCGGCCTGATAACCGTGACCAGCGTGAAGACCACGCCGGATCTGCGTCACGCCGCCGTCTCGTTCAGCGTGCTGGGTGCCCCCGACGGCGGCGAACACGCGCTCCGCTGCCTACTGGCCCAGCGCAAGTTCCTGCAGGACCAGCTCGCTCACCATGTCACCCTGAAATTCACTCCTGTGCTGCAGTTCAAGCTGGACCGGACCGGTGCCAAGGCCGACAACGTCCTTCACCTTCTGGACGAATTGAAGCTGCCTGACGAAGAGCCATGACCGGCACGATTGCCGCCGCCAAGACTATGAACACCCCCCTCGGCCCCAACCCGGACGTAGCCGCCTGGCTGAAATCCAAGTCCAGCCTGCTGGTTCTATCCCATGAGCGCCCCGATGGCGACGCC
>JBFJXC010000042.1:0-16292 GCA_041623325.1 Lentisphaeria bacterium
GAGAAGCGGAGAGTTTGGCCAGAATTTCGGCGACCAGGCTCTCTCCGGGCGGAGCTCGCCGCCCGAGCGGGCCGGGGCGCCGAACAACTGTCTGCAAATCTGGAGGGATTGCAGGTCATGTTTGATTAACCTGCTATTGTCCAGCCTGATGCGAATTCTCAATCTCGCCCTCCACTGTTGGTTCCCCATCTTTCCGGCCTTCGACGCTGGATTCACTCCTCTACGGTTCCCATCATTTCAGAATTCATCTGCCCGGAGAACCTCGCGAGAACCGCCGGCGGTCCATCCTGCCCCGAGGGTGGTGCCTACATCGGATGAGAAGTGTTCGACCTCGAAGGAGAATTCGGGCTTCTCCAGCTGGGAGAGGCCGCTGGGTTCCAGCTGGCTGCGGTGGCGTCGTCGGCCACGGCAATAAAGGCGTTGCCCTGGCCCAGGGCGCGCGCCCCGGAGCCGACCGGATTCGGGTTGGGACTTTCCAGGTCGTTGATATCCAGGCCCGACACCATCGTCGGCAAAAGGACTAGACTGAATACAAGACAAGAGGGCCGAAAGCATTGCATGCTTTATCAAGTAACCAAAATTTGTCTACCGACCCTATTGCATCCTCTTCCAAAAGACGTTGCAAACAATGACGTTCCGACTCGGCCTTTCAAGGCAGAGGCCAACTTGCTGGCGGCAGCGTCGGCAAATTCGGGGTTTCCTCTACTCCCGCCCGGCGGACTAGGTCTGGGCGGCCCATCCGTCGGGGTGCGCAGATATTGCGCAGTGCCTTTGCCTTGGGCGTGCAGTTCTTGCAGGCTGACGGTCCGCCGGGCCTGCTGTGTCGAGGGCATTTTCAGCTGGCCAAGGAGCAGGCCGGGGGCGGCCCGCGGCCTTGGCATGGCGCTTGCTTTTGGCCGTGTTGGCCGTGCGGCAGCGGTTTGCCGCCTGGACCGGAGAACAAGTCGAGGAGGAGTTTGCCATGCGAATCACCCGTGTCTTTGCCCTGGTGTTCAGTGCCCTGCTGGCCGTGGTCGCCACCGCCCAGGATGCCCCCGAGGGCCAGCCCCCCACCCGCAACCGCGGCGAGCGCGGCAATTTTGATCCGGCCCAAATGCAGGAGCGCATGCTGAACCGTCAGAAAGAACAGCTAGGCCTGGCCGACCAGGACTGGGAGGCGATCAAGCCCTTGCTGACGGCCGTGTCCGAGAAGCAGCGGGCGGTGCGCGAGCTGCAGAGTCGCGGTTTTGGCCGCGGCGGCAGAGGGGGCCAGGCCCCGGCTGTCGAGGTCGTCGATGCGGTCACCAAGGCCATTGAAAGCAACGATGCGGAGGCGATCAAGAGGGCGCTGGGCGAGTTGCGGGCCGCCCGCCTGGTTCGCGAAGCCGAGCTGAAAAAGGCGCAGGAGAGCCTCCGCGAAGTGCTGAGTGTCCAGCAGGAAGCCAGGCTGGTCCTGTCCGGCATGCTCGAGTAGCACGCAACCGCAACCCTCAAGTCGGCAAAGCCATGCATCCGTCCCTGCTTCCATTCGTCGAGTCCCGCCAGTTGTCCGAGCCGGACGCCGCCCTGCTGAGTGCCCAGCTGGAGTCGGCCAGCCTGCCCGTGCCGCCCAGCGAGGCGGACGTGCTGCGCTGGCTGGCCGGAGAGTATGAGCTGGCTTTTTCCGACTTGGAGGGCGTTGAGCCGAGCCCCTCGCTCATTGCCCAGTTCCCGGTCCGGCTGCTTCTGGCCCACGAGCTTCTGCCCTTGCGTCGCCACGAGGATACCGTGGAAGTGGCCATGTCCCGCCTGGCCGACACCCGCGGCCTGGATTTGCTGCGTGCCCAGAGCGGGCTGCGCCTGGTTCCCGTGCTCGTGCCGCTGGACGGGCTGCGCAAGTGCATGAAGGAGCATCTGGGCGTGGGGGCGGACACCTTGGACAGCATCGAGCGGGAGTCTCAGCTGCGGGTGGTGGCCGACGAGGCCCAGGAGGATGTGGACCTGGACAACATCGCCAAGGATGCCTCCATCGTCCGCTTTGTCAATCAGATCCTGGCCGACGCCATCGCCCAGCGGGCCACCGACGTGCACCTGGAGCCCTTCGAGGACGAGCTGCGGGTGCGCTATCGCGTGGACGGTGTGCTCCAGGAGGTGCCCGTGCCCGCGCAAATCAAGCGCTACCAGCCCGCGATTGTCTCCCGGGTCAAGATCATGAGCAACCTGGACATTGCCGAGAAGCGCGTGCCCCATGACGGCCGCATCAAGATCAAGCTCCAGCGCGAGGAAGTCGACGTGCGGGTGTCGATCATCCCCATGGTCCATGGCGAGGCCGTGGTGATGCGCCTGCTGCATCAGGGCACGGCCCTGCGCGGCATCGAGGCCCTGGAGCTGGACCAGCGCGAGGAGGCCTTGATCCGCCGGGTGCTGCGTCTGCCGCACGGCATCGTTCTGGTTACCGGACCCACCGGCAGCGGCAAGACCACCACCCTTTATGCCGCCCTGCAGGAGATCAACAGCGTCGAGCGCAAGATCATCACCATCGAGGATCCGGTCGAATATCGCCTTAGGGGCATCAACCAGATTCAGATCTCCGAAAAGGCCGGCCTGACCTTCGCCCGCGGCCTGCGTGCCATCCTCCGCCACGATCCGGACGTGGTGCTGCTGGGCGAAATCCGCGACACCGAGACCGCCAAGGTCGCCGTCCAGGCCTCTCTGACCGGCCATTTGGTCTTTTCCACCCTGCACACCAACGACGCTCCCGGGGCGTTGACCCGGCTGGTGGACATGAGCGTGGAGCCCTATTTGGTGGCCTCCTCGGTGGACACCGTGGTGGCCCAGCGTCTGGTGCGCGTGCTCTGCCGCCATTGTCGCCAGCCCGACCACTCCGTGGAGGCCGCCCGCATGCGTGGCGACCTGTCTGTGCCCGGCGAGGTGGCCTTGTACCGGGCCGCCGGCTGTCCCGAATGCCGGGAAACCGGCTATCAGGGCCGGCGGGCCATTTTCGAGATTTTCACGGTGACCGACGATATCCGGCAGCTGCTGCTGGCCAATCGGTCCACCGGCGAATTGCGAGCTGCCGCCCGCAAAAATGGCATGCGCTCGCTGCGCGAGGATGGCCTGCGCCTGGTGCGTGCCGGCACGACCTCGTTGGAGGAGGTCATGCGCGTGACCGCCGAGGGCGAAGAGGAGGTCCTGGCACCGGCGGCGGATCTGCCCGGGGAGGCGAGCCGATGACGGCGTATCAGTACAAAGCCCTGCGTGCGGATGGTTCCCTGGCCAGCGGTCAGCTTGAAACCGGAGGCCGCCAGGAGGCGATGAACCAACTGCTTGGGCAGGGGTTGCGCCCGCTGTCGCTGGAGGAGGGCAGCGCGGCGGCCCCGGGCCAGTCGCTTGGGAGCCATCGTGTGTCCGGCCGGGTTCTGGAGACCTTCACCCGCCAGCTTGCCAGTTTGCTGGCCTCGGGGGTGCCCCTGGCCCAGGCGCTGCATCTGCTGGCCAGCGAAAGCGCCGGGCCGCCGCGCCAGTGCTGGCAGGCCCTGCACGCGGATGTGCTGGACGGCTGCTCTCTGGCCCAGGCCATGGGCAACCAGCCCGCCGTTTTTCCCCACGTCTATTCGGCCATGGTCAAAGCCGGAGAGACCGGCGGCTTTCTGGATGTGGTCCTGCGCCAGATTTCCGACTTTCAAAACCGGGACCGCGAGCTGCGCTCCCGGGTCTACGGCGCCATGATCTACCCGGCGGTCCTGGCCACTCTGGCCGTGGCCGTGCTGATCTTTCTGATGGTCTTCTTCATCCCCCGCTTCCAGAGCATCTTTTCGGACTTCGGCGCGGCCCTGCCGCCGCTGACCAACGCCATCGTGCAGAGCAGCCTGTTTCTCAAGCGCTACGGGCTTTTTATTCTGTTGCTGATGATTGCGGCGGTGGTGGCCTTCCGCCAGTATCTGTCCAGCCACCAGGGGCGTCTGTGGCTGGAGGCCAGGGTGCTCCGGCTGCCGGCGGTCGGCACGGTTTCCGCCCAGTACGCGGTCACCCGCTTCTGCCGCATGCTCGGCACGCTCATGCAGGCCAGCGTGCCGCTGGTCAGCGCCCTGAGGGTGGCTCGGGAATCCATCGGCAACCAGATACTGGGCGATGCGGTGGACGAGGCCGTAGATCGGGTGCAGCACGGCGACCGCCTGGCCGACAGCCTGGCGGTCTGCCCCGTGCTGTTTCCGCGTTCGACCGTGGCCATGGTGACCGTGGCCGAGCAGTCCGGCCGTCTGGCCGAGGAACTGCTGCGCATCGCCAACGAGGCCGAGCAGGAGCTGGACCGCCGCATGCGCGTGGCCGTGGCCCTGGCCGAGCCGGCCTTGCTTTTCGTGATGGCCGCCTTTGTGGGGGCCATCGTCATCGGCATGGTGCTGCCGATTTTCACGATCCAGGACTACATCAAGTAACGAAAGGGAATGCTCCATGAAACGATCCAACCGCCGCCTAGTCAGAAGCAGCTTCACCATGGTCGAGTTGCTCCTGGTTCTGGTAATCCTGGCCACTCTGGCCGCCATCGTCGTGCCCAAGTTCTCGGGGCGTTCGACGCAGGCTAAGATCACCGCCGCCCAAACCGAAATCAGTTCGGTCGAGTTGGCCCTGGACGCCTTCGAGGTGGACAACGGCTACTACCCGGAAGGCACCGACGCTCTGCTTCAGCTGGTGGAGCGTCCCGCCGATGCGGCCAACTGGCGGGGGCCCTATCTGAAGAAGGCGGTCGTCAACGATCCTTGGGGCAACCCGTACGTCTACGAGTGCCCCGGCCGAAACCATCCCGAAGGCTACGATCTCTACTCACTGGGCCCCGACGGCAAAGTCGGTGGCGACGATATCGCCAACTGATTGGGGAAAACGGAAAATTCATGACCAAGCCGCGGGTCAAATCATTTTCGCTTCTGGAGCTGATCGTGGTCATGGTGCTGCTGACCATCGGCACGGCTCTGGTCGCCCCGCGCCTGGCCGGCTTCTTCCAAGGCCGCCGGTTGGACGACGAGGCTCGCCGGATCTGGGCGCTGACTCGTTTTGCCCGGGAGGAAGCCATCGTTCAGGCCATACCCATGCGCCTGTGGATCGACAATCAGAACCGCCGCTATGGGCTTGAAGCCCTGGCCGGCTACGGCTCGGAATACCCCCCCCGCCGCTACGATCTGGCACCGCACCTGGAGGTGCAGGCCGAATTGGCCGATGGCCGCAGGCAGCCGGAAGCTTCGCTGATTTGGTGGGCGGACGGCAGCCTGAGTGCCGGCAGCGCCGCCGTCATCGTCCTGCAGGACAGTCGCCACCCGGCCGATGCCTGGCGCATTGCCCGGCATGCGCCCCTGTCGGTGTTCTCTCTGCAACGGGAGGACCGGCTATGAGACCGCGCCGTTTCACCCTTGCCGAAGTGCTGGTGGCCATGTTGGTCATGGCCGTGGTGCTGCCGGTGGCCATGAGGGCTTTGAGTCTGGATTGGCGCCTGGATCAGCAAGCCGCCCAGCGGCAGCAGGCCAGCCTCCTGGCAGACATGAAGCTGCGCGAGCTGCTGATTACTCAGGATTGGCTGGATGCGGAAAGCTCGGGAGAATTCGGCGACGACTACCCCGGCTACACCTGGGAACTGGAAACCGACGAATGGACCCAAGGGACCGTTACCTTGCAGCAGCTGAGCTTGAGCGTGCGGGGCATCGGCGGCGATCGCACCGCCGTGACTCTGACCGCCTTGGCACCGTATGAGGTGGACGAATGAGAGTCCGGCACCATTGCCCCGTCCGCACGACCTTCCAGACCTGCCGGGCCTTCACCTTGCTGGAGTTGCTGGTGGCCGCCTTTGCCGCCTCTGTGCTGATGGTGGCCTTGCTGACGGTCATGAGCGTGTCCTGGAAACTGCAGGAGCGCGCCCGGGAGCGGCAGTTGGCCGACGCCCCCCGCGATGCCGCATTGCAGCAGTTGCGCGCCGAATTGCGGGCGGCCGTCGTCCCCAACGGCCTCCTGGCGGATCTGTTCTTGGCTGAAACGGAGGAGTCCGGCGAGGTTCGCCTGGACCGGTTGGAGTTCGTCACCGCCACCGGCGGGTTTACGCCCGACGCTCTCGGCGGGGATTTGGTGCGGTTGGCCTACTATCTGGTTGAAAGCGACAAAGCCGGCGAATACGATCTGGTGCGCGCCGAGCAGGCCAACGTGCTGGTGGTGGAGGTGGAAGAGGCCGAAGAGGTGGTCATGCTGCGTGGCGTGGCCTCGTTCGAGCTGACTTTCTACGACGGCACGGACTGGACGGACGGTTGGGACTCGAGCGTGCAGGAAAACGAGTTGCCTCTGGCCATCCATGTTCGCCTGACCTTTGCGCCCCGCGCCGGCCAGACGCCGCCGCCGCTGGAACTGACGCTGCCTTTCGAGGCGCGTTCGGTGGCTTCCGGAGGGACCGGCTCATGAAACGCCACCGCGGCAGCGTCTTGATCTTCACTCTTTGGCTGGTGGCCGCCCTGGCCGCCACCGCCCTGCTGTTTGCCCACAGCTCCATGCTCAACTACCGGCGCGAAAGCAATCGCATCGCCTCGTTGCAGGCCGAACACGCCGCCGAGGCGGCCCTGCAATATGTTCTGCAGGTTCTGGCCGAGACCACTGCCGGCCAAATGCCGGATTCGGATAGCCTGACCGCGGAGGATTTGTCCATCGGCGACTGTCGCGTCTGGATCCTCGGGCGCCCCGAGGAGACCGAGGCGGACGAACCGGTCTTCGGCCTGCTGGATGAAGCCGCCAAGCTCAACCTGAACAGCGCCGACGCGGACATGCTGGAAGCCCTGGAAGGCATGACCGAGGAGCTGGCCGGCGCCATTGTCGACTGGCGGGATTCCGACGCGGAGCTGTCGGTCAGCGGGGCGGAGTCGGAGACGTATCTGGGGTGCCAGCCGCCCTATGTGGCCAAGGATGCCCCATTCGAGACTGTGGGGGAGCTGGGGCTGCTCAACGGCGCCAGCCCGGAGCTGCTTGCCGGTCGCGACCTGAATCGGAACGGCTATTTGGAGGAGTGGGAGAAAGCCCTCGAGGAACACGCCGCTGGGCGCTTTTCCGACCGGCCGGCCATCGGTTTTCGTGAGACGTTTACCGTTCACAGCCAGGAACCGAACGTGACGGCGGACGGGGAGGCGCTGACCAACATCAATGGCGCTGGTCCCCGGGCGCTGAACGTTCTGATCGAGCTGCTGGGCGAGGCGCGTGCCGGTACGGTGGCCCAGACGGCCGGTTTGGGGACGGCACGGTTCGGCAGCGTACTGGAGTTCTGCATCCGCGGCGGATTGACTGCCTCCGAGGCGGAGCAGGTCATGGGGCGTTTGACCACGGTCGACGACTCGGTGATCCGGGGGAGGGTGAACGTGAACACCGCCAGCCCGGTGGTTCTGGCCTGTCTGCCCGGGGTCGGCGAGGACCTGGCCGCCCAGTTGGTGGCGTATCGCCAGAACAATCCCGACAGTCTTGCCACCCCCATGTGGCTGGTGGAGGCAATCGGGCAGGAGGCCACCCTGGCCGCCGCTCCCTACGTTACCACCAAGAGCTACCAGATTGCCGCCGACATCGTGGCCGTGGCGGCCGACGGCCGGGTCTTCCGGCGGGTTTGCGCCGTTGTCGACACCACCTCCGGTAGCCCCGTGGTGATCGCGCGGCACGATCTAACCTCTTTCGGCTGGCCTCTAGGGGCGGAATGGCGCGACCAGCTGCTGAAGGATCGCTTGGAGAATCAACCATGAGCTTTCGAAAAAACGCGGCCATCTTGGGGATCGGCTTCGACGATGGACAGTTCAGTGCCGTGCTTGTGGACGGCCCCGTGCACCGCCGTGCGCAGGGGACGCTGGCCGTGGACCCGTTGACCGATGACCCGGCCCTGGTTGCCCAGGAGCTGCGCGAGCAACTGGCTCCCCTTGGGCGCCTGCCGAGGCGGGTGGTGGTGTGCCTGCCGCTGAACCGTGTGCTGACTACCGCCGTGGACGTGCCCGAGATGCCGGCCGACCTGGTTGCCGGTTTTCTGCGCCTGCAGGCGGAGACGGAGTTCCTGCTGCCGCCCGCGGGTATGGTTTTCGGCAGTAGCGGCCCTGGTTCGGAAGCGGCCGGGCCGGCCACTCTCATGGCCATGGCCCTGGAGCCGTACGACAATTTGCGCCGCACTTTGCGTCTGCTGGGCTGGAAACGTCCGGTGGTGACCGTTGTCCCCGTGCCCTTGGCCCCCCGCCCGGCCGAAACCGGCGGCGTTGGCGCCAGTCTGCTGGTCGGGCCGCGCTGGGTGGATTTGGTCGTCTGCGGCCAGACAGGCATTGCCCTGCTGCGGCGCCTTGCCGGAGCGGTGCCTGATTCCCAGTGGCCTCAGGCGGACATCGCCGCCGTGGCCGGCGAACTGCGCCTGTCGCTGGGCCAGCTTCCCAGTGGCCTCCGCGCTCGCTTGGGCCGTGTCGCCATTGTCGGCAGCCCCGAGCCAGTCCGTAAACTGCAGGCGCAATTGTGCGCCTCGTCGGTGGGCGGCCTAGAGTACGATTGCCAGGAGATGGCCCCGGATACGACCGTTCTGGCTCGCGCGGTGGATTTGGCCAGCGGCCAGGTGCGGAATCAGGAGCTGGCCTTGACCCTGGCGCCTTTGCCTGCGACCAGTCAGCGCCGTGTCTGGATGCGCTGGAATCGCCGGCAGTTAACCTGGGCGGCGGCCGGGGTCCTGCTGGCAATTGGGCTCGTGGCGGCGCTGGGGCTACGCCAGCAGCGTCAACTGCACCATTTGCAAAGCGCCTGGGCGGCCATGGAGCCGCGGGCCCAGGCGGTCCGCCAGATTCTTGGCGAGGTGAAGGCGCGCGAGCCCTGGTTGAGCGACCAGCCCTTGAGTCTGGACATCCTGCGGGCCGTGACTCTGGCCTTTCCGGAGCGGGGCACGGTCTGGACCACGCGCCTGGAGATCAAGGAACGCACCAAGGTGGGCGTGTCCGGCAAGGCCCTCAACCGGGAGGCCTGGCTGCAGGTGCTGGACCAGCTGCGGCAGAATCCGGGAGTGCGCGACCTGCGCGTCTCCCAGGCCAGGGAGCCGGCCGACGGCAAGGCCCCCATGACCTTTGCCCTGAGTTTTACTTGGCGCACCCCGTCTTCTAAGCGTGACGCCGCCTTGGAGGTGACACCATGACTGGAATCGATCGCCGAAAATGGCTGTTGGCTGGCGCCATCGGGTTTCTGGGGTTGCTGGTTCTGGACCGTCTGGTTCTGTCGCCCACGCTGGCAGGCTGGCGCGACCGCCAGGACCTGATCGTCCAGCGCCGGGCCCAGCTGGCCGATGGTAACAATCTTCTGGATCAGGAGACGCGCTGGCTGCGGCGCCGCGACGAGATGCAGCAGCGCCTGCTGCCCCCTGACAAGGCAAACGCCGAAAAGCAGCTGCTGGGCCTGGTGGACGATTGGGCTCGCGACAGCGGCTTCAAGCTGACGGCCCTGCGCCCCCTGTGGAAGCAGACCGAGGCCAGGGAGCCCCTGCTGGAACTGCAGGTGAATGGTACCGGCGGCATGTCCGCCATCACCCGGTTTCTTTACGCGGTGGAGACGGCCCCCACGGCCATCGCCATCGAACAGCTCGAGCTGTCCGCCCAGGGACAGGATGGACGCGAGCTGGGACTGAACATGAGATGGAGCGGGCTGTGTGGGGGAATCGCCGCCAAGTCGAGGAGTAGCCGATGAGGTGCCTGGTTGCCATACTTTGCTTGTACGGATTCGCGGTCGCCGCCGGTGGGGACGGGGTCAAGGCCTATGACATCATCGCCACCGGCAATATTTTCAGCCCCACTCGCGGGGTGCGCAGAGTGGAGAAGACTGCCGAGACTCGGGAGCCGGAGACGCCCGCCGCGGCGGCGGAAAGCCTGACGCTGACTGGCGTGGTGGTGATCGACGGCAAAGCCAGCGCCCTTTTGGCGGGCACGGTGGACAGCCTGACCGGAAGCCGCCAGGTAGGCGACCAACACGGCTCATTGGAAATCACCAAGATTGAAACCACGGGCGTGACCTTGGCCAGCGAGCAGGGCGAGTTGCATCTGAGCGTGGGCGCCACTCTCACTCGCGCCGGGAACGGCCCCTGGCAGGTCGCCGCCGGCGCCATCCCGGCCCTCCCCGCCCCCCGCCGGGCGGATCCGGGCGTGGACAAGGGTCCGGAACCGGCCTCCCCGCCCGGCCATTCCGCCGGAACAAGCCCCAGCGATATTCTCAAACGTCTGCGCGAACGCCGTCAACAGGAGTTAAGCAAATGAAGCCGATCCGAACCATGAAACCTCTTGCGGGTCCGACCCTCATCGCAGGGTTGTTACTGGCGGCCGGGCCGGTCGGTGCGGATGATCCGCCACCGTTGGCCCAGGACGCCGTGCTGGCCGGGGAGAAGCCGGCCGTTGGCCTGCAGCTGAATTTCCGGGGCGTACCCCTGGACACCGTGCTCAACTATCTGAGCCAGGCCGCCGGTTTCGTGATCGTGCGGGATACGACCGTAGCCGGAACAGTGGACCTGATCAGCCATCAGCCCCTCGACAAGGACGAGGCGGCCGAGCTGCTGCGCACCCTGCTCAATGACAAGGGCTACGCCCTGCTGCGCAACGGCCGCATCCTGCGCATCATCAGGCGCGAGGACGCCAAAACCCACGATCTGCCGGTGTACGCCGGCAGCAACCCGGCGGACGTGCCCCGGAGCGGCGAGGTGGTCACCCAGATCATTCCCGTGCGCCACACCAACGCCGCCAAACTCATCGACACCCTCAAGCCGCTGATGCCCTCCGGGGCCGTGATCACGGCCAACGACGACAGCAATTCGCTGGTGGTGACCGACACTCAGACCAACATCAATCGGCTCATGCAGATCATCCAGGCGCTGGACACGGCCGTGTCCAGCATTCTGGACATCAAGGTGATTCCTCTGGAATACGCCGATGCCCAGGAGAGCGCCGAGGTCATCAACAAGGTCTACGAGACGCCCACCCAGAAGAACGCGGCCGCCCAGAGCGCCACCAACCGGCGGATGAACTTCGCGGCTCGCTTCCGCGGTGGCGGCCGCGGAGGCGGCGAGGAAAGTGCGGACAGCGCCGGCAGCGACATCAAGCAGACCGCCAGCTATATCCGCGCCGTGGCCGATCAGCGGGCCAACGCGGTCGTGGTGACCGCCCCGGCGGAGACGATTCCGCAGATTCAAGAGCTGGTCAAACAGCTGGACACGCCCAGCGAGGCGTACAGCACCCTGCGCGTCTTTCCCCTTCAATACGCCGATGCCACGGAGATCGCCAACGTGATCGCGGGGTTGTACCCGGACAGCACCTCGGCCACCCGCACCCAGACCAACGCGGCCGGTGGCAGGTTCAGCTTCCGCGGTCAGCCGTTTCAGGCTCAGCAGGAGTCCAGCGGGGGGGAGAGCAAGCGCCTCCTGGCCGAGGCCAAGGTGGTGGCCATGGCCGACACCCGCACGAATTCGGTCATCGTCAGCGCCTCGCCCACGACCATGAACGACATTCAGGCGGTCGTCGGCCAGCTGGACGCCACTCCGGCGAACGTGCCGACCGTGCGCATTTACCAGCTCAAGAACGCGGACGCCAGCGCCGCCAAGGAGATTCTGGACAATATGTTCTCCGACTTGGAGAACAGTGGTGGCACCTCTTCGCGAAGCAGCACCGGCAGCAGCTCAACCGCCGCCGGGGCCGTCCGCACGACCCGAACCAATACCAACAACACCGGCACGACCGGCGGCAACCGCTAGGCAAGGAGACTGAACATGAAACATCGGATGCGGATATGGCTGGCCTCGGTGACGCTCGCAACGTTGGCCGTGGCCCAGGATGACGCTCTGGTTCCATCGGTGGCCGAGCAGACTGCGCCGCGCTTCGTTCTCGGCACGGCGCCAACCGGCCTTGGCGCCGCCGGGCAGGCCATGCAGGCCCCGCGCAGCAAGCGTCAGGCGCATGTGGAGGTCGACGAGGCCACGCGCACCCTGATCATCACCACCGATCCCGCCACCGACCTCCAGATTCAGGACGTGATCCGGGCCCTGGACAAGCCCGTGCCCCAGGCGCTGATCAAGGTGCTCTTCCTGGAAGTGACCCACACCGACGACTTGGACGTGGGCGTAGACGCCACCCGCACCCATATCAGCAGCGACGGCAGCAGGACCTCCGCCGTGGCCTCCCTTTTCGGTGTGGCCTCTGAAACACGCGGCGGCATCGTCAGCATCTTGCAGGCGGACCTGGAGGTGACCATGCGGGCCCTGGCCGAAGTGGGACGGCTCAATGTGCTCTCCCGTCCGTCCATCCTGGCGCGCAACAACCAGGAGGCGACCATCACCATCGGCCAGGAGGTGCCCTTTATTCGCAACAGCCGGATCACCGATGACGGCCAGACCATCAACACGGTCGAATACGAGGACATCGGCATTATCCTGACCGTCACCCCGCGCATCGGGGCCGACGGTCTGATCGAGATGGACGTGGCCCCGGAGATCTCCACCCTCACCGGAGAGACCGTCGCCATCTCCGACACCATCAACGCCCCGGTCTTCGCCAAACGCTCCGCCGAAACGCACGTGGTCGTTCCCAGCGGCAAGACCGTCATCATCGGCGGGCTCATGGAGGACCAGGAAACCTCCAGTGTGCGCAAAGTGCCGCTGCTGGGTGATATCCCGTTGCTAGGCGCCTTGTTCCGGCGTAAAGTGACCACCAAGCAGAAGACCGAGCTGCTGATCTTCCTGACCCCGACCATCGTGACCGATGGCAGCGGGCTGGTGGACGTGACCCAGCGCGAGAAACAGAACGCCACCTTGATCCAGCGCAGCCATGGTCAGGAGCGTCTGGAGCGCTACATGGGCCAGGACACGGCTCCGACCGCGACACCCTGATTCCGAAAAGGCATTCCATGAAACCCAATTTCAGACTGATCTATGGCTTGTTGGCGCTGGGCATCCTGGGCATGGGCATTGTGGCTTGGCAGGTGGCCGAGCACCGCCGCGTGCGCAACAGTGTGCACGAGGCCCAATTGAACCGGGCGCACGACATTGCCAACTCTCTGGCGGTGGTGATTCGCTCCCAGCGGCGTTTCGGGACCGTGCCGCGAGACCGGCTGGTGGGGGCGTTGGAGGAATTGGCCACTTCCCGCGAGCTGCTGGGCATCGCCATGCTCAACCCCGCCGGCGAAGTCGTGGCTTCGGGGGGGCAAACGATCGATCGCGATCTGGGCGAATTGGCCCCTGGGGCCGTCAAACGGGAGGGGGCGCGCATGACCGTGGCCGCGCTGGTCGAACTGGGTCCGGAACCCCCGCGGCACGGCTCCCCGAGTCCGGAAGCGGCGCCCGGGGAATCCCCCGCCGAGAAGCGTCCGTCCACCGCGGTGGTCTGGCAGTTCCCCGACCCGCTGCCGGAGCCCGAGGCCGGCCCCCCCCCAGGCGAGGAACGAGCCCCTACGCCCGAAGAGGAACGCGCCAAACGCCGGGCCCGATGGGGGCGCATGCGCCAATTGCATCCTCATTTTCAGTCTCCCGAAAAATACCAGGAGATTTACGAGAAGCAGGGCCTGCACATGATGGTCCTGCTGATGGATAATTTGCAAGCCCAGGCCCAAATCAGACGCGACACGCTGTTTCGGGCCGTGCTGGTCGCCGTGGCTCTGCTGGCGGCCGCCGGGATGGGGCTGGCCTGGCGCGGCATCGCCCGCTCCTCCCAACTTCAGATCCGATTGGCCCGGGCACGCTCTCTGAACACCCATCTGAGGGAGCTGAATTTGGCCGCGGCCGGCCTGGCCCATGAAACCCGCAACCCTTTGAATATTGTGCGCAGCATCACTCAGATGACCGGCAGCGACCCAACCGTGCCGACTCGGGCGCGCCTCCAGCTGCAGAAGGCGCTGGAGGAGTTGGACCGCATGACCACGCGCCTCAACGAATTCATCGACTATTCCAAGCCCCGCGAACCGCGACTGGCCGCCGTCTGCCCGATTGCCCTGGCCCGAGACGTGGCCCGCACCCTGGAGACGGACTTCGAGGACAAGGGCATATCCTTCCAGGCCCCTCGCCAATCGACCCGGCAAGTGTTGGCTGATGCCACCATGCTGCGCCAAGTCTTGTTCAACCTCCTGCTCAATGCCTCGCAGGCCGTTCCCAAGGGCGGGACCATCCAGGTGCGTCTGACGCTGGACGGCCCCAGGGCAGCACTGGAGATCGTCGACAATGGTCCCGGCGTTCCGCCCGAGGCTCGCGAAGACATCTTCAGGCCCTATTTTACCCTCAGCGATCATGGCTCCGGCCTGGGGCTGGCCGTGGTGCGCCAGATCGTGCTGGCCCATGGCTGGGAGATCGCCTGCCAGTCCAATCCCGGCGGGGGCAGCATCTTCAGCATCCGCGGCATGGAAACGGCCGCAAGTGCGAACGCAGGATAGGTTCCAAGTGGTTAACGACACGATTCTGGTGGTGGATGACGATGCCGGTCAGCGCGACTTGCTGGCGGGCTTTCTGGAGCGGAGCGGTTACCCGGTCATCACCGCGGCCAGTGGCGGCGAGGCGCTGGAATTGTTGGGCGGGCATGCGGTTGGACTGTTGATTTCCGACGTGCGCATGCCCGGCATGGGCGGGCTGGAACTGATGCGCCGCGTGCGCTCTTTGCATGCGGACCTGCCGGTGCTGATGGTGACCGGTTATGCCGGCATTCGCGACGCCGTGGAGGCGATGCGGGACGGCGCTCTGGACTATTTGGAAAAGCCGATCGACTTGGAAGAGCTGGGCCGGCTGGCCGCCGCCGCTATTGGAGCGGCGACCCCCGCGGCCGCCGACTCCATTGCCCGGATGGATCTGCCCTCCGACGTGATTGCCGAGAGCCCGGCCATGCGCGAGGTGCTGCGGGAGGCCGCACTGGTCGCCCCCTACGACTCGCGCGTGCTGATCACCGGCGAAAGCGGCACCGGCAAGGAAGTGGTGGCCGACCTGATCCACAAATGGAGTGCCCGCCGCGACGCCAAGATGGTTCGGGTCAACTGCGCCGCCATTCCTGAGCTGCTGCTGGAGAGCGAACTGTTCGGCCATGAGCGCGGGGCCTTTACCGGGGCCCTCGACGCCCGGATGGGACGGTTCGAGGAGGCCGATGGCGGGACCATCTTTCTGGACGAAATCGCCGAAATGCCGGCGGCTCTGCAGGCCAAGCTTCTGCACGTGACCCAGGACGGCCGTTTTCAGCGCCTGGGCTCCAACCGTCAGCGGCAGGTGAACGTGCGGCTGCTGGCCGCGACCAATCGGGACCTGGAGACGGAGGTGGCCGAGGGCCGCTTCCGCGAGGACCTGTTCTACCGGCTCAATGTTTTCGAGATCCACATCCCCCCTATGCGCGAGAGGCCGGCGGACATTCTGCCGCTGGCCAACCATTTCGCTGCTCGGCATGCCGGCGGCAGCCATCGTCTGTCGCCAGCCGTGGCCACGAGCCTGTCCCTGTATAGCTGGCCCGGCAACGTGCGGGAATTGCAGAACGCCATGGAACGCGCCGTGCTCATGGCCCGGGGCGGCGTGATTCTGCCCGAGCACCTGCCCCGCCGGGTCACCGAAGCCGGCGCTGCCAGGGTCCAGCCCGCCGCCGATCCGGCCGGAAAGCTCAGCGAGGTTGAAGACATGGTGATCCTGCAAACCCTCCGCGCCAACCAGTTCAACCGTACCGAGACCGCCAAGGCCCTGGGCATCAGCCGCCGCGCCTTGATCTACAAGCTACGCCGTCTCGAAGACCAGGGACACGCCACCCATTCCGGGTAACGGGACGGTGGGACCCATTCCCCCGCGACCTTCCTGAAAAATCTCCCCGACCGGCGGCGGCCTCCCACAAGTATTTTCCATCGGTTTGAACACTGAGCGCTTGACGGGACTCGGCGGCGGCCTATGTTTACGTAAATAACCCCAGTTGATTACGTAAACAACCGGATTTCTGACGAGGAGACAGATGCAGACAACCGAACAGGCAAACGAAGTGAAGCAGGAAACGGCCAAGGTCTGGGTTGAGCGGACGCTGGCAGGCATGACCCTCCGCGAGAAGATCGGCCAAACGGTTCAGGAAACCATTCTGCGTCTACCGGTCGAGCGTTTCACCCCTGATCAGATTGCCGCGTATCTGGAGGCCTATCCGATCGGCAGCCTCTTCATTCGCGCTTCGATCGCCAAAAGCGCCCGGAATGTGGTTTTCAAAGGTTTCGGCGACACCCCCGGCGACTACTGCGTCAATCTGCAGACGTTCCAGGCGGCCAGCAAGGTACCGTTGCTGGTGTCCGGGGACCTCGAAGCCGGGGCGGGGGGGGTGGTGCCGGGGCTCACCCAGTTCCCGGGCAAC
>JBFJXC010000043.1:0-16059 GCA_041623325.1 Lentisphaeria bacterium
CCCTTGGCAGCGGCGAAGCGCGAAACCAGGGAGGTCAAAATGCTCACATATCCTGCGGGCATGGCCGGGCTGTGCCGTCCGGTCACGATGGCCAGGCACTGCAAAGCCCGCTTGGGAGTGAACCCTAGAGACCGGCTGCTCAGACACACCTTGCGCCGAAGCAGGGGATCCACCGACTCGTGTCGGTTCATCACCCGGGAGACCGTGGCCACCGACACGTCCGCGTGGTTCGCCACGTCCGTGATTGAAACATTGGCGCCACGACCCCGTTCGCGCCGAGACGAACCGGATCGCTTTCGACCATTTTGGGCAGATGTCGTGACGTTTTCCATACCATTACTTTACCGACCGGAGGCCCCCGACACAAGCCCTCCGGGAAAATTTTTTCCCGGGGGCGAAAACTTTTCTCGCCGGAGGGCGGCTCCCTGGCCATTCTCCGGGACGCGCTTGGCCCCGGCCGCCGGCACAGGTCCTGGGCGGCAAGATGTTGTGGGCCTCCGTGGGGCGAGGCGATATTGAATTGAGCTGGCCCGATTGGTCGGGCAGCCCAGGTATGCATGAAATCCGGTCGACCAGGGGGGACGCTACTGGAAGGAGTGGGGTTGAAACGACCTTGGAAACGGCACCTACTCGCCGCCAAGGGGGCGGACTTGGTCCGCAAATCGGATCAGCGCCCTTCTCAGCCCTTCGCACACAAGGATCGATGTGGCGGCGCATGCGGTGAGGATCCAGTCCCCGGGGGACAACGGTGTGCTGTGGAACAGCTTTGCGGCAGGCGGGAAGGAGATCAGCGCGACCGTGGCCGCGGTCGAAATGCCTACCGCGCCCAGAAGCTGGGGATTGCCGCGCAGCGAGAAAGCGGCAGTGGGGCGCTCCAGGTTGCGGCAAGTGAACACATTGACCATCTGGAACAGAATAATCGCCGCGAAGGGAACGGTCGCGGCCTTGCCCCCGGCACCGACACCGCGGTAGGCGAAGAACAGTGCGATCGCACCGCAGGCAATCACGGTGCTGTTGAAGGCAACGCGCAGGAGCACGCTGCGCCCGATCAGGCGTTCATCCCTCCGCCGGGGGTGCCGCGACATCACGTCCGGGGCGGGAGGATCGAAACTGAGGGCCAACGCCGGCAGGACCTCCGTGCCCAGATCGATCCAGAGGATCTGGATAGCGGACAGGAGCATGCCAATGCCGGGCAAGAGGGAGAACACGACCACCAGGAACTCAGCGGCGATCCCCGAGAACGCATACAGAATAAACTTGCGCACGTTGTCGTAGACGGTGCGGCCCTCCATGACCGCGTCCGCAATGGTCGCGAACGAGTCGTCGGTAATCACCATTTCCGACGCGTCCTTGGCAATGTCGGTACCGCTTCGGCCCATCGCCACGCCGATGTCGGCTCGTTTCAGCGCCGGCGCATCGTTGACACCGTCGCCGGTCATGGCGACGATCTCGCCGCGCCGGCGCAAACCCTCGACAATTCGCATCTTGTCTTCGGGCGAGATCTGCGCGTAGACATGCACCCGGCTCAGCAGGGCATCGAGCTGCCCATCGTCGAGCTTCCTCATCTCGTCGCCGCTGACCACGGCCGCCCTTTCCCCCGGCGTAATTCCGGTTTCTCTGGCTATGGCCAGCGCCGTCTCTTTCTGATCGCCGGTCGTCATGATCACGCGGATACCGGCATTGCGACAGGACTGCACGGCGCCGGCTGCATCCGGACGCGGAGGGTCGGCCATGCCGACAAGACCGACAAAGGTCATGTTCTCCTCGACGTCCAGCGAACGGCCGATGCCATGTTCCGGCAGCGGCCGGAAGGCCAGGGCAATGACGCGCATGGCGTTGGTGGTCAGGAGATGCCTGGCTTTATCAATACGGTCCCGTATCTCGGAATCCAGGGCAACGGATTGCGTCCAGTCAAGAGCAGCCGAGCAGCGTGCCAGCACCGCATCCGGCGCCCCTTTGGTGACCGCCACAAACGCGCCCGACCCGGCATCGCGATGCACGGTCGTCATCATCCGACGATCGGAGTCGAAGGGGATTTCTTCGCCTCGCGGCCACGCCCGGTGAAGTGCCTCAAGATCGATGCCGCTTTTCCGCGCGGCAACCAGGAGGGCCAACTCCGTCGGATCGCCCACAGCCGTCTTCTGATCGCTACTTGCGTTATTGCAGAGGACACCCAATTCGAGCAGCCGGTTGAAGCCCTGGTGCTTCCGCACGTCCACGACTGCCCCCTCCTGGCCGGTGAACTCGCCCTGGAGATCGTATCCGGTGCCCGACACGTGGAGGAGGGTGCCCGGGACAAAGATGTTGCGTACGGTCATCTCGTTTCGTGTGAGCGTGCCCGTCTTGTCTGTGCAGATCACCGTGACGCACCCCAGGGTCTCCACCGCCGAGAGCTTGCGGATGACCGCGCCTTTCCGCGCCATCTTGCGCATGCCCAAGGACAGACCGACCGTCACGGTCGCCGGCAGCCCCTCCGGAACGATCGCCACGGCCAAGGCAACCGCGAACAGGAACGCATGGCGCCAAGAGACCACGTCGGTTCCGCTTCGGGCAACGATGACCAGAAAAACCGCCAGGAAAATCACCCCCGAAGCCCATGCGATGCGTCGGCCTATGCGGTCCAGCTCGGCCTGAAGAGGGCTCTTCTCCGCAGTGATCTCGGTGGTGACGCGCGCGATGGCACCGACGCGCGTGTTCATGCCTGTGGCGGTGACGATCAGCAACAGCCTGCCGGCACTCACGCTGGTCCCCAGGAACACACTCTCTTCGCCGCCGATCTGCGTTGGCGAGGTCGCGCCCCGTTTTGGGACCGGCACCGACTCTCCGGTCAGGGGCGACTCGTTCACCATCGCGTTGATCGACTCGATCACAACGCCATCGGCGGGAATGCGGTCCCCGGCCTCCACACGCACCACATCGCCAGGGACGATCAGCGCGGCAGACAGCCGTTGAAGCGTGCCATCGCGCAGCACGAGCGCCAGCGGCGCCATCATGCTCTGCAGGGACCGCAAGGACTGCTCGGCACGGTATTCCTGGACAAAGCCAATCAGCGCGTTGACGCCGACAATGGCGGCGATGATCCACCCGTCCGAGACGGCTCCCGTCAGCCATGAGACCCCGGCGGCGAACAGGAGCAGGAGCAGGAAGACGTTGGTGAACTGCCTCAGGATCAGCCGCAGGAGCCCGAAGCGGTCAACGTGTTTGAGTTCGTTCCGGCCATGGCGCAGGAGCCGTTCGCGAGCCTCAGCATCGCTGAGTCCTCCCGGCCGGCTGTTCAGCATGGCATACATGTCGTCTTGCGAGTTTCTCACGACCCCCCCCATGATATGCTGAATCACTTCAGTTTCGTGAGCACGCCGGGCGAAAGTATGCCGCCTGACACAACCATCTTGATGCCGTCCTCCACGGATATTCGTGTGACCACGACCTGCTGCAGGGGCACAAGCACCAGTATGCCCGTAACCAGGCGGGACCTAAACCGCTTCATGCCCGCAATCCCCTTCCTTGGTCTCCTATCACGCTGCCGCAGACTCAATGCTCCTGAACAACCATAGGCCATTCTTGTCTGGCCTGCAAAATCGCCTATTTGCAAGCCAGGGGGCTCGCTTGGGCCATCGTCCTGGCCTGGTGTTTGGCCGCCTTTTAAACTGCCGAATTCGGCAAGAAGGCGTTCCTGCAAGCCAGTGCGCTTGAGATGGGCGATTTTAGGGATGCGGTTGTGGCCAACGCCGCGATTGCCAGTGGCCGTACGGCCATTATCACCCGCAATGTCGCGGACTTCGGCCCTTTCCCCGGGGCCTGCCCTTACCGCTGAAGAATTTCTGTGATTGTGAAGCGCGCCAAATCGCCGGTGCCCGGCCACTGGGGCAGCCTCCGGGCGGGTCCCCGGATCGTCGCCAGCGGCGGCTTGCGCTCGGCCAGGGCGTTGATCTTGGCCCACAAGGTGGTGTCGCCCCAGTACTGAGGAGGGGTGTCGGCCGCGGCCACCGCCGCGAAGATGTCGGCGGGGGTTTCGCAGCCGTTGCGGATCGCGTCCAAAGCCAGCGTTTCCAGGCGTCCCAGCCCCGTTTTCGGGTCGGGCTGCTCCTGCAGCCAGCGCCTGACGGCGGCGGGCATCCGGGGCAGGGGGGCGTTGGCCTGGCCTGACAAGTCGGCAAGGAGAGCCAGGTCCTGGGTGGCGAAGGCCCCGTCCACGCTTTTGGCATAGGCGAACTGGGCCTCGGTCACCGGCCGGCGCCGGTCGTAGCAGGAGGCCATCTGGGCGGGGGTGAGCTGGCCGAGACCGTTGTAGGGCTCGATCCCGGGAAAGGCGTCCACGCAGAGCAGGTCCACTTTGCGGATGCCAAGATGAAGCAGGCAGGCCAGGATGTGGGCGAGCATGGACTGGTCGAACAGGCAGGCGTCGAACCAGAGCACGATCCGCTCGTAGGCTCCGGCTTCCTCGAGCTTGCGGTACTGCTCCACAAACGTGTCGAGGACCCGCTTGCGGTCCAGGCCTCCTCCGGTTTCCTGCTGGATGAAGTCGGCCCGGGCTTCAAGCGTATCGTGTTCGGGCCAGCCGGGCTTGCGCGGCCCGTCGTACAGAATGTCGTGCCAGACGAAGACCTCGCCGGCAATCCCGGACTTGGCCAGGATTGCCCCGGCGCAGTCTCCGCTGGTGATATGGAGGGTGGTGGGCATGGTCATAAGCCTCGGGCCGAATACGCAATCAGAATGTCAGCCAAACCTCATCTCTGCCGCTTGAGGTGGACTTGCAGCAGCGCGATTTCGGCGGGGGTGACGCCGTCGATGCGGGCGGCCTGGCCGAGGGTGTTGGGGCGGATGCGCTCGAGCTTGAGGATGGCCTCGTTGCGCAGGCCGTTGATCCGGTAGTCGAAGTCGGCGGGGATGGACCATTCCTGGAGGGCACGCAGGTTGTGGGCCTGGGTTTGCTCGCGGCGGATGTATCCCTGGTAGCGTGCTTCGATCTCCAGCTGGGTTTCGAGCCAGGGGTCGAGTTCCACGGTACAGGGCAGATCCTTCAGGCGGGTGTCGGGTCTGCGCAGCCAGTCCCAGAGGGGGGTTCCCTGATGCCGGGTTTCCTGAAGTTGCGTTTTGGCGGCCTCGAAGCGCTCCTCGCGCTGCAGGAGCTGATCGAACTGTTCGCGGGGGACCAGTCCGATCTCGTGCCCGACGGGGGTCAGACGGCGGTCGGCGTTGTCCTGGCGCAGAAGCAGGCGGTATTCGGCGCGGCTGGTGAAGAGACGGTAGGGTTCGGTGATCTCCTTGGTGACCAGGTCGTCGATCATGACCCCGATGTAGGCCTGGTCGCGGCCGAGCACGACGGGGCCCGCGTTGCCGGCGGCCAGGCGGGCGGCGTTGATGCCGGCCATCAGGCCCTGGGCGGCGGCTTCCTCGTAGCCGCTGGTGCCGTTGATCTGGCCGGCCAGGAAGAGGTTGGGCCAGGTTCGCAGGGCCAGGGAGTTGTCCAGCTGGTGGGGGAGGACGAAGTCGTATTCGATGGCGTAGGCGTAGCGGCTGATGTGGGCGTTTTCCATGCCGGGCAGGGACCGGACCATCTGCCACTGGAGATCGACGGGGAAGCTGGTGGAGAGTCCGTTCAGGTAGTACTCGTCGGTGAAGGCGCCCTCGGGCTCCAGGTAGATATGGTGCGTCTCGTGGTGGGGGAAGCGCATGACCTTGTCCTCGAAAGAGGGGCAGTAGCGGGTGCCGATGCCTTCGATCTTGCCGCTGTAGAGAGGGGACTGGGCGATGTTCTCCTGGATGATCTCGGCGGTTCTCTTTGTGGTGGAGGTGATGTAGCAGGGCAGCTGGGGCAGGGTGCCGCCGGCCAGGCGCGGTTCGCCGTCGGCCAGCTTCCGGTAGGAGAAGGTGAAGCCGTCGGGGTCGGGGTCCTGGCGCTGCATGGCCGCGAAGTCGACGGTTCTCCCCAGGACGCGGGTGGGGGTTCCGGTTTTCAGGCGGCCGATTTCCAGCTTCAGCTCGTGGCGCAGGCAGTTGGAGAGGGCCACGGCGGCGGGGTCTCCGGCGCGCCCGCCGGGGAAGTGGCGCATGCCGTAGTGCAGCTGGGCGTTGAGGAAGGTGCCGGTGGCGATGACCACGCTGGCGGCGGTGAAGCGGTCGCCGAACTCGGTGGCCACGCCGGTCACCCGGCCCTGTTCCGTGGCGATGGAAACCGCCTGGGCCTGGTGGATCAGCAGGTTGGGTTCGCGCTCCAAGACATGCTGCATGCGGCGCTGGTAGACGAGCTTGTCGCACTGGGTCCGGGGGGAGTGCACGGCCGGCCCCTTGGAGCGGTTGAGCATGCGGTACTGGATGGCGGCCGCGTCGGTGTTCAGGCCCATCTCCCCGCCCATGGCGTCGATCTCGCGCACCAGCTGACCCTTGGCGATGCCGCCGATGGCCGGATTGCAGGACATCTGGGCGATGTGGTCGAGGTTGAGGGTCAGCAGCAGGGTGCGGGCGCCCAGGCGGGCGGCGGCCAGACCGGCCTCGCAGCCGGCGTGCCCGCCGCCGATGACGATGACGTCGTAGTGGTAACTTGATTTATGCATAACCGTGTGGGGGATTGGATTGTTCTGAACAGTTGCGTAAGTTACCCTTGATTGCGCCGATGTCACTGTTATCCATAAGGCGGGTAGAACGATGTTGAAGGAGTTGGGTTGGATTCGGGTTGCCGGGGCGGTGCCGCTGGTGGCGGTGGGGGCCGTCTCCGAGAATGTGGCGGCCATGGTGGCCATGGCCCGGGAGGCGGATGCCCACCAGTGCGACCTGATCGTCTTCCCCGAACTGGGGACGACCGCCTACACCTGCTCGGAACTTTTTCAGCAGCGCACCCTGCTCGAAGCCGCCGAAAAGGGTCTGGAGACGTTCCTAGAGGAAACCTCGGACTTGAACGCGGTGTCGGTGCTGGGGCTTCCGGTGGCCTTGAACGGGCAGCTGTTCAATTGCGCGGCGGCGGTCTGTCGCGGCCAGATTCTCGGGGTGGTTCCCAAAACCTACATTCCCGGCTACAACGAGTACTACGAACCGCGCTGGTTCACCACCGGCGATGCCGCCCCCATCGGCGAGATCACCCTCTGCAGCCAGACCGTGCCCTTCGGCATCGACCTGATCTTTCGCGAGGATGGCAACCCCCGTTTCTGCTTCGGAATCGAAATCTGCGAGGATCTGTGGGCGCCCATCCCCCCAAGCTCGCGTCTGGCCCTGGCCGGGGCCACGATTATCGCCAACCCCTCCGCCAGCAACGATCTGGTCGGCAAGTCGGCCTACCGGCGGGATCTGATCAAACAGCAGTCCGGACGCTGTCTGGCCGGATACGTGTACGCCTCGGCCGGCGTCGGCGAATCCAGCACGGACCTGGTTTTCGGGGGGCACATCCTCATTGCCGAGAATGGGACGATGCTGGCCGAGAACGAGCGTTTCGGGCGGGAAGCGTCCATGACGATGGTCGATCTGGACGTGGAATTTCTGGACCAGCAGCGGCTTCAGCAGGTAACCTTCAGCCACTGCATCGCCAAGGAGTACATCGCCGGCGATCTGGACGGGCGCGAGGTCAGTTTCGGGCGGGAACGGCAGCCGACCGAGACGGTATTGCGCCGCATCGATCCGCGTCCCTTCGTGCCGGCGGCGGCATCGGACCGGGCGGCTCGCTGCCGGGAGATTTTCGCCCTGCAGAGTTCGGGACTGGCCACCCGCCTGAGCCATGTAGGGGTAAGCGACGTGGTGATCGGGCTGTCCGGCGGACTGGATTCGACCCTGGCGCTGCTGGTGGTGGTGGAGGCGTTCTCCCGGCTCGGTCTGGACAAGGGCGGCATCCACTGCATCACCATGCCCGGCTTCGGCACCACCGACCGCACCCGAGGCAATGCCGAGGAGCTTTGCGGCGCTCTCGGCCTGGAGCTGGAAACCATCGACATCACCGCCAGCTGCATCCAGCACATGAAGGATATCGGCCACGACGGCAGGACTCACGACATTACCTTCGAGAACACCCAGGCCCGCGAGCGCACCCAGATTCTGATGAACCGCAGCAACATGCTCAACGCCCTGGTGATCGGCACCGGCGATCTTTCCGAGCTGGCCCTGGGGTGGTGCACCTACAACGGCGACCACATGAGCATGTACGCGGTCAACAATGGCGTGCCGAAAACCCTGGTGCAATTTCTGATCGACTACGTGATCGACTACTGGCACGACGACACGGTGACCGCGGTGCTGCGGGACATTCTGGACACGCCGATCTCGCCCGAGTTGCTGCCTCCGGACGAGTCCGGCGAGATCCGCCAGAAGACCGAGGAGGTGATCGGCCCCTATGTGCTGCACGATTTCTTCCTCTACCAGGTCGTGCGCTGCGGATTCCCTCCGGAGAAGATCCTCAAACTGGCCGAATTGGCCTTCGAAAACGACTATTCGCGCGATGAGATCAAGATGTGGCTGGCTTATTTCTACCGGCGTTTCTTCAGCCAGCAGTTCAAGCGCTCCTGTCTGCCCGACGGACCCAAGATCGGCAGTGTCTCCCTCTCCCCGCGCGGCGATTGGCGCATGCCCAGCGATGCCCGCGTGGACGAATGGCTGGCCAGATTGGAGCCGTGTTGAGGATGGAATGTGAAATAGAAGATACGGTGATGCCGCCCAGTATTGGGCGGAGATTGTCATAACGCTTTCAAAGGAGACCACCCCCATGTTCGCCAAACTGATTGTTCTGCTGACCTTCTGCGCCCTTCCTCTGCTGGCCGCCCCGGAAGCCGCCCCTGAACCCGAGCCCGCCGCCAAGACGGCGCCTGTGGTCGGGAGCATGGAACTGGAGGCGGCCGCCCGTCAGGCCTCCGGAACCCTGGAAAAAGCGGTGGAACGCCTCACCGGCAAGTGGGGGCAGGCGACCTTTATGTCTCTGGAGCTCTGGCGCTATCTGACTCTTCTGGTGGGGATCCTGCTGACCCTGGTGGTCGCCAGGCTGGTCAAATACTTCCTGGAGAAGTATGCCTCCCGCATGGCCGCCAAAACCTCCTGGAAGGCCGACGACATGATGTTCGAGGCCGCCGGCCGCCCCGCCAGCCTGTTTGTCAGCGCCGTGGGCTTCTGGATTGCCCTGCTGCCGATCAGCGTCAAGTTCCCCATCGAGATTCAGGAGGCGGCGGCGCGCTGCTTCATGGCCGTGGCCGCCGGAGCCGTGCTCTGGTACATCTACCTGGTCGCGGAAGTGATCGACCACTACTTGCGCAAGCTGGCCAGCCGCACCGACAACGATCTGGACGACACCTTCGTGGACATCATGCGCAAGACCCTGCGCCTGTTCATTGTGGCCGTGGGGGTCATGTTCATCGGCCAGACGATTCTGAATCTGAAGATCACCGGCCTGCTGGCCAGCGCGGGCATTGCCGGTCTGGCCATCGCCTTTGCCGCCCAGGACACCATCGCCAACTTCTTCGGATCGTTCATGGTGCTGCTGGACCGACCCTTCAAGGTCGGGGAGCGCGTGCAGATCGAGGGCGCGGACGGCGTGATCGAAGAGATCGGCTTTCGCTCCACCCGCATCCGCACTCTGGACGGACACCTGGTCTCCCTGCCCAACAAAATGGTCGCCGACGGCAAGGTCGTGAATGTCGGCCGACGCCCACACATCAAGCGCGTCTCCAACATCACCATCACCTACGACACCCCGGTCGACAAGGTCGAAAAGGCCGTGCAAATCATCCGGGACATCCTGGAAAACCACCGCGGCATGGATCCGGAACTGCCCCCGCGAGTCTACTTCAGCGAGTTCAACGACTGGTCGCTGAATCTGATCATGATCGCCTGGTACCACCCCGCCAACTACTGGGAGTATTTGGAGTGGTGCCAGGAGACCAACCTGAGGATCATGCGCGGTTTCGAGGCCGAGGGCATCGAGTTCGCCTTCCCCACCAGTACCACCTACCTGGCCCACGACTCCAACCGGCCCCTGACTATCACCACCCATACGACCGTATAATAATGCCTTGGGTTTGCCGCTGGAAACGGCGGTCTCCAGAATCGAAGGTGGCGACCGTCACTCGGCACACGAAGGCGGGGCACGATAATCACGTCACATTGTTTTACGACTGATGGGTCAAAATCACAGTAACCTGCGGCTCCGCCGCTTTGGAGTGCTCAAGCCTGCTTGAGCTTTCCAAAGGCGGGACCTGTCCCGCCGTCCTTGATGCCAGATGGTCCGGTAGCTGACGCAGGCCGCTGCGTCTGTTTCTCACGCAGAGCCTGCGTGAGCTACGAGCGGACAGCGGCCAGCCGAGGCAGACAAAGCGGTCGCTGGCGACCGCACTCCAAAGCGGCTGCGCCGCAGGAGAGGGCGGTCAACGGGCGATCCGATTGAATGCATTATGCAGTCAACCCTTTGGGTTGTACAGCGCTTTCAGAGGCCGAGGCGGCTTGGCTCGGACCGTCGCATAATTGGAGGCAGCAATGAAAACCCTGAGTATTCGTGGCGTCCCGGACGAGGTGTACAGTCGGCTTGCCGAGTGGGCCAAAGAGAATCGACGCAGCCTGCAGGAACAGGTTCGCTATGTTCTGGAGCAGGAGGTGCGCTTGAATGAAACCTCGGTCATGGCGGCGGCGGCGGAGTATCGGGTCAAGCTGGCGGGCCGGGACCTGGGCAATGTTGTAGAGGACGTGCGGAAGGACCGCCGCCGATGATCGCCGTGGTTGAATGGTAGTCCAGACCTCAGTGCCGCGAGTTTGCAGCTCTGTACAATGGGACGCCATCTCCACGGGCGGGGACGCCCGTGGGTACTGAAGTAATCCCGGTCGTCCTCGGCCGGGAACATGCGGGCGTCCCATTTTACCGTTTCACTGAGGTCTGGTGAACGCAACAGCCGGTCGCCTCCCGGATTTCCCCAAAATTTCTGTACAGGGGCTTGTTTCACAACACGTTGTTCATTAGGACCTTAACTCAGCATGACCGGCGATCTGCATTAACTCAACAAGGCTATTCAAATACAACGACTGGGAACTCAGACGAATCTTTTTTGGCGCCTATGCCAGGTGCGATTTGCATCCAGCCCTTACGGCCGCCTCCATCATTGTCATTGACCAACATATTAAAGCGAAATCCGGACTTGAGGGTGCGTCGGCTAACCCCCAGCGTCTTTAATGGTATAATGGCTGTATAAGCGGTAATGTCTTTTTCCCGTGTTGTGGTCAGCTTGATGCTTTGCTCAACATTATGTTTTTTCAATGGGTTGGTCCATACGCATACTTCTGGATTGCCAGAGGCGATTCTGCTTAATCCTATCTCCCACGTTCCTGGTTGACCGGGCATTAGAAAGGCCAACTGAATATTGTCGCCCTGCCAGACATTTGTTCCCCGATATGGCTGACAATGCTGATTGTCGGTTACTTTGGCGCTCAATGACAAAGCATCATCTGAGCAAAACATCGCCACTTTGGCGGACAAATCTTCCGTTCCCTTCCAGGACATGTGCTCCATCGTCGGGTCGTTGGGATAGATTTCCACTACATTCAAGGAGCTGTTCAGCGTGAAATCCGGTTCGGAATGCGGTTCGCTGTTGATCAATTTTCCGAGTTCGGTCGGGACAATAAGGGAGCCGCGAATATTACTATCGCTGATTTCACATTCCAACCGCAAGGATGATTGTTCTTCATCAAGCAGTTCCAGGTTAAAGGGGCGTTTTTCTTGAGGCGCAAGCCTTAGTTGGCGCGAAGCAGACCGAGTTTTCAGAATGATTTCTTTGGGGGAGTCGAACGGATTGAATACGGTTAGGTTCAAAGTCGTTTTGCGCCCGGGAATAATGAGGCCGTTTTCACGGTAGTCGATCAGCCTTCCTTTGACCTCAAAAACAGAGGCATTGTTCAGGCGCAACACCGCTGGCTGTCGAGTTGCCGAAAAGGTTACGCATTTATCCGTGATGGCAACTGGAATGGCGTTACCCATGAGGTCGATGAGCTCCGCGCTGTCAGCGTCGGTATAGGCAATGTTCAAAGCCGATGAGGCCCCGGCATTCATCCAACTGGGAATCAGAATGGCCTCGCGGCTGTCGAAGCGCCAGGCATCGATGTTTAGGCCCAGATTCAATCTTTCGACAAAAGCCGCTGTTGCGAATGTCGAGGCGAGCATGTTGTAAACCGGATAAACCGCTTTGGGATAGAAGTCTCGCGTGACCATGCCAAAATTATGCTCGGAATTATTGGGGTCAAACCCTGTGTTGCGCAGGTTGTACCAATTGTAGCCGGCCGCGCCGTTTGCCCAGCTAAACAGCAATTTTTTGAACAAGGTTTCCGCCTGATAGGCCTCCGCATCCCCATACGATGATATCGCGGTTTCCCCGGCAAACCACGGTTTTCGGATTCTATATCGTTGACGCACTCTGTTAAGACGCTCAACCTGGGGCGCAAAATGCTCATAGGAACCGTGACCGTGGAAGGCGAGCATATCATAGTTGTTCTCGGCAATGGCCCGTTCAACCAGACCCGGCTTGTAATGATGCGTCGTTCCCTCTAACAAACAGACAAAACCGCCAGTGAAAACTGTAATGCCTGGATTGACGTCCTTGATAGCCTTATATCCCCTCCGCTGCAGTTCCAAATATTGTTTGATTGAAAAGTTGCCAAACCCTCCATCCGGCTCGTTCCAGGTTTCCACATAATGGATTCTTCCTCGATAGCGTTTGGCAACTTCGGCTGCAAATCTAGCGTAGGCGTCAAAGTCAGGTTGAAGAAATTTGGGGTTTCTGCCGGCTTCAGTATAGAAAGGCTTGGCATCGCTTGCCACAGCCCATGAAGGGGTGTAGCCCAAAATGGGCATGACTTCTATGCCTTGTCGGGCAAAGGAGTCCACAATGGCGTCAAATTTCTCGAAACGCCAATGCTGTTCCGAGGGTTGTACATAAGGCCAGACAATGTCGGTGCGCACATATTTTATACCGCAAAGCGAGGCAGTCAGAGCGTCAAGCGCCTGAATATTGGCGGGCAGCCAGTAAGGATGAGCGCAGACACCAAATTTAAAGTCGGTTCTCACGGTTTTATCGAGACGTTGCCGGCCGGCCGGCGACATCACGACAAATGAACGTTTGCCGCTACAGGTCTTGTTAGAGCCATGAAGTCTCAGCGTGTAATTCACATACCAGATTCCCAGCGTGTTGAATTTATGCTCTAGCATCACGCTTTGACTTGCTCCCGGAACAAGCGAGGCACGCCAGTTTTGCCTAAATTCATTGCCAAAATAATCCTGGATTTTCAACTGGGCAGTAAAATCGAGTTTTTCCGGGCCGCGGTTGGAGAATACTACTTTGGGGATGTTTCCTGATTCAGGAATGATCAAACGAACTGGCGAGCCGGTCTCGACATCCACAGTGATATCCTTTAAGCGCGCATCGCCTGGCTTGAATGAGATTGATTCAAAGTAGAGGCAACCGCCGTCGGTTTCTGCTTCAAACTCACATGCTATCCCCAAAAAAGCTAAGGGCCAGTCGATTTTTTTGTCGTTGTTGCCACTCCAACTGGTCAATCTCGTTTCCCCGGGGATAAGCGTGTATTTTACCTGCTGTTCTCTTGCTTCTCCCACGGTCAGAGGCGCCCGTTTGGATTTGAGCTGGAAGATTTCTCCTTTGGCGTCGGCGAAACGCAAACTGAGATGCCATATTTGGGTGTTAGCCGGAACATGTACGTTCATAGCGATCTCCAACCATTTAAACTTGGCAAACGGGCTGATCTTGCCCTTGCTGATATGCATCTCCGCGTATTTAGCGCAATGCTTTCGCCAAGACAACTCCACCCCCTTGGCTTTGCCATTGGGAAGAGTGGTCGGTTGCGACGACAGGTTTTTTCGTTGCTCCTCGCGGCCGACCAGTCGGAGACGCCCATCGGCAAAATTGACAACGACATCGGCTGGCAGCAGGACGGCATAAAACAAGAGAATAAAAGCGCATAGTTTTGTCATAATAAGCCTTTGTCAACGCATCAGAATGAAAACAAATCCAGACCTTGTGTGTAGAAGTATTTAGGCTTCAGCGGAGTATTGGCAAACAAATCATTTGCTCTGAACCGGCTGACATTTCCCGCGACGGCGCCTACATTCATGCCGCCAAGATGACGAAGGTGAATTCCTGCTCCGTCCACTTTGTTCTCCTTGCTCCATTTCCAGTAGCCGTAGCCGCATTTTGTACTCGTCGATGCTCCTACCACAGTGTCCGACCCGAGATAAGTTTCGGTCGGGCGTTTCATCATTCTGGAGTTGTAGAACAACCCGCTCGAGCCAAGATTGACCAAAAACGTACCATAGAGACTGCCGGTGGAATCATCCCAGATGGCCCCGTTGCCGCGGAAACCCCATTCATTGACAAAGCCATAGGAAATATAGAACTGGCCGTTGTCAGTCGACAGACTTTTGGTTTCGTGCTGGATGGCGGAGCAGTTCAAAACTTCAAGAGTCGTGTATTGGCCAGATACCAGAACGGTTGACCATGGGATTATTCCGGAAGAAGCAACGGACTGAACCATGTAGTCGTCGTTGTCGTCCGCATACATCGCTTGCGCCAGCATTATTTGCTTGAGGTTGTTGGTGCAGGCAATGGCCCGCCCTCTTTCCTTGGCTTTACCTAACGCCGGCAGCAGCATCGAGGCCAGAATCGAGATGATCGTGATAACCACGAGAAGCTCGACCAGGGTGAAATGCACGCGCCTTCTGCTTTGGTGCGAGTACAACATGTTCGGGTTCCTTTCTATGTTTCTATGCGATTTGAAGACTGCGGTTTACGGCAGAGGACTTCGCCGATTGCTTTTTCCCCGTCATTTTTCCTGTTGCCTATGCCTTGGATGACTCGATATACCTCGACGTCGATCCTTGGATATTCAGGATGGGTTTAATTTGTTTCTGAACGATTCCCCGTGTGTCGTCGCCGGTGCCCCTGGGAATGAGAATATCAACTGCCGTCTTAACCATTTCACTGACGGATGCTCCCAGGGACGTGAGAGGAGGATAGAAATAGTCGTATAGTCTGTGGCTGCCGACTCCGATAAGATTCAGGTCGTCAGGGATCGTCCGGTTGTTTTCATAGAAGGCGCGATAAATGGCCGCGCAACTGTCCTGACACATCGTCATGGCCCCGGTGAAGATCAACGATCCGCCGGCCAACATCCGCGAAAATTTCTGGTAGACCTTTTCCACCGCATAGTCACCATCGGACACGTCGCAGTCCACTTCAACAAAGTCCACCCCCCGCAGTTCACACATGGACCTGAAGCCATCGATCCGTTCGTCGATGCTCTCGAAGCGTGGCTGGGTTATGATCACCGCGATGGATTTGTGTCCCAACTCAATCAGATGATTGGCCGCAATTGCTCCGAAATGGCGGTTGTCAGCGCTGACGCAGTTTACCGACAGACCGGAAAGATGGCGGGCAAACAGGACATAGGGAAGGTCAAAGTTGTCCAATGCCTTAATTTCGTCGGCGGAAATCATGCCGGCGGAGGGAATCACAACCAAGCCGTCGATCTTTTTCTGCGGAAGTTCATGTATCACTTTACGGTGCCAGTCGTAGTGAACGACCTCCAGCTCGTAGCCAAGAGCCGATTGCTGTTCGAAGAAGTCGTGCTCGACTGTTGAGTTCCAGTCGGACTGCCAGTGAGGGATGGCAAGACAGATAATCGGCGGCGCGCCGCTTTTGTACTTGCAGACCTCGTCGGTAACCACCATTTCCCTGCCGGCTACTTTGTGAAGAAACCCTTCGCTGAACAGCTTCTCCGTGGCCTTTGAAACGGTGGCCTGACTCACCGAATAGCTCTTCATTAGCGTGCGCAGAGAAGGAAAGGCATCACCAGGCGAAAGCGTGATGATCTCATCCCTGAGCTGACTGTACAGTTGTTCATATTTTGCCATACTACACCCTGACCATTGTCGTGCATCAATGCTCTATGCTACTGCATCGATGCACTTTTGCCAATAGCTGATAGGAATTTTGATTCCCGGCCCTCCTGCAAATGTGGTGCTGACTGCTGAGAAGCGGAGAGTTTGGCCAGAATTTCGGCGACCAGGCTCTCTCCGGGCGGAGCTCGCCGCCCGAGCGG
>JBFJXC010000044.1:0-15627 GCA_041623325.1 Lentisphaeria bacterium
AGGCGCTGATGGTCATGATGGCGGCCATGAAGAGACAGAAGCTGAGCCGTCCGCCGGCCCGCCCCAGGTAGGCGTCCGGCAGGAACCAGCAGGGAAGGAAGGCGATCAGCATGGGGATGATCACGTCGGCCAGAGAAATGGTCAGGGCTTCGCCCCGCTGCCGCCAGGCGCTGGAGAAGTCCAGCTCCAGACCGGTCTCGAGCAGGAAGAGCAACAGTCCGATCCAAGCCACGGTCTCCAACATGTTGGCTTGGATCGGGTCCTTGGGGAAGAGAGCCGTGTGCAGTGCCGGTGCAAACCGTCCGAGTATGCTGGGGCCGAAAAGGATGCCCACCAGAATCTCCCCCGACAGGGCGGGCTGGCCAACCCGGCGCAACAGTTCCCCGGCCAGGCGCGCCGTGCCGAGCAACAAAAACAACTGCCCCAGGAAAAGCAGAATGTTCTGTTCGCTTAGGTAGTGCATCGACAATCTCCTTCCTCATTCATTGGCCGCGTGCCTTCAGTATGAAATTGGCACATCCCTTGTGCCGTACGCACTGATCCAGTTTTGGCCTTTCATGAGACCAAATCGCATGCCAACGGTGTACGGGCGGGGACGCCCATACTACTGAGGGTAACGTACGGCGGCCGTCCCGGCTGCAGATATTTGATCTCATCCGGTGGTTGACGCGGACAGGTCCTCGGGCCACTTCCAGTCCCGCACCTCCGGCATATCCTCCCCCTCGCGGACGATGAACTGCCGGTGTTCGATCAGTTTGTCGCGCAGGTATTGCTTGGTGTAGGCGGCGGCCGGCCCCAGCCCCGGGACCCGGTCCAGCACGTCCCCGGCCAGGTGGTAGCGGTCCAGATCGTTGCGCACCACCATGTCGAAAGGCGTTGTGGTGGTGCCCTCCTCCTTGTAGCCGCGCACGTGCAGGTTGCGGTGGTTGGTGCGGCGGTAGGTGAGGCGGTGGATCAGCCACGGGTAGCCGTGATAGGCGAAGATGATGGGCTTGTCGGTGGTGAAGAGCGCGTCGAAATCGCTGTCCCGCAGCCCATGGGGGTGCTCCTGGTGGTCCTGCAGGGTCATCAGATCGACCACGTTGATGACCCGGATCCTCAACTCGGGCACCCGTTGTCGCAGGATGCTGACTGCGGCCAGGGTCTCCAGGGTCGGGATGTCCCCTGCACAGGCCATGACCACGTCGGGCTCATGGTTGCGGTCGTTGCTGGCCCATTCCCAGATGCCCAGGCCGGCGGTGCAGTGCTTGATGGCGGCCTCCATGTCCAGGTACTGCAGTTGGGGTTGCTTGCCTGCCACGATGACGTTCACGTAGTTGCGGCTGCGCAGGCAATGGTCGGTGACCGACAGCAGGGTGTTGGCATCCGGCGGCAGGTAGACGCGAATGATCTCGGACTTCTTGTTGACCACGTGGTCGATAAAGCCCGGATCCTGGTGGCTGAAGCCATTGTGGTCCTGTCGCCAGACGTGGGAGGTCAGCAGGTAGTTGAGGGAGGCGATCGGGCGCCGCCAGGGAATTTCGTCGCGGGTGACTTTCAACCATTTAGCGTGCTGGTTGAACATGGAGTCGACGATGTGGATGAAGGCCTCGTAGCAGGAGAAGAGGCCGTGTCGACCGGTCAGCAGGTATCCCTCCAGCCACCCCTGGCAGGTGGTTTCGCTGAGAATCTCCATGACCCGGCCCTCGGGAGACAGGCAGTCGTCGTCCGGCAGGGTTTCGGCCACCCAGGTCCGCTCGGTTGTCTCGAACACACTGCCCAGCCGATTGGAGGCGGTCTCGTCGGGCCCGAACAGCCGGAAGTTGGCGGCTCCGGCGTTGCGTTGCATGACATCCCTCAGGAAGCCACCCATCCGGGTGATCGACTCGAGTTGCTGCCGCCCGGGACTTTCCACGGCCACGGCGTACTCCCGGAAATCGGGCATCTTCAGATCCTTCAGGAGCAATCCCCCGTTGGCGTGGGGATTGGCCCCCATCCGGCGAGCGCCTTTGGGCGCCAGCGCGGCAAGCTCGGTTCGGAAGGCCCCGGTCTCGTCGAACAGCTCTTCGGGGCGGTAGCTGCGCAACCACTCTTCAAGCAGTTTGAGGCGTTCGGGGCGGGTCCGGACCTCGGAAAAGGGCACCTGATGGGAGCGCCACGAGTCCTCGGTCTTGCGGCCGTCCACGGCCTTGGGGCCGGTCCAGCCTTTGGGGGTGCGTAGAACAATCAGGGGCCAGCGGGGGCGCTCGGTCACCCCGTTGGCCCGCGCTGCCTGCTGGATCCCCCGTATGCGGTCGAGCGCCTCGTCCATGGCCGCGGCCATCTGCTGGTGCATGGCCGCCGGCTCGGCGCCCTCGACCACGATCGGCTTGTAGCCGTGCCCCACAAAGAAACTGTCCAGTTCGGGGGCCGGAATGCGGGCCAGAAGCGTCGGGTTGGCGATCTTGTAGCCGTTCAGATGCAGGATGGGCAGTACCGCGCCGTCCCGGGCCGGATTCAGAAATTTGTTCGAGTGCCAGGAGGCGGCCAGGGCGCCGGTTTCGGCCTCCCCGTCGCCGACCACGCAGGCCACGACCAGGTCGGGATTGTCGAATGCGGCCCCGAAGGCGTGGGAAACCGCATAGCCCAGCTCGCCGCCCTCGTGAATGGACCCGGGGGTTTCGGGGGCCACATGGCTGGGGATTCCGCCCGGGAACGAGAATTGCTTGAACAGCTTGCGCATTCCCTCGTAATCGGGGGTGATGTCGGGATAGAATTCGGAGTAGGTTCCCTCCAAGTAGGCGTTGGCCACAATGGCCGGTCCGCCGTGTCCGGGGCCGATGATGTAGATCATGTCCAGATCCCGGTCGGTGATCGCCCGGTTCAGGTGCACGTAGATGAAATTCAGTCCCGGCGTGGTCCCCCAGTGTCCCAGCAGCCTCGGTTTGACATGGCTGGCCTCCAGCGGAGTCCGCAGCAAGGGATTGTCGAGCAGATAGATCTGGCCGACCGACAGGTAGTTGGCCGCCCGCCAATAGGCATCCATCAGCGCAACGGTTTGTTCCGGAAGTGGTGTGGCCATGTCTCATCCCTCCATTTTGTGCTACAAGCTCTCGGCGTGGCCGGTTGCACTCGTGGCTCGCCCCAGCCCCTGCCTCGAAAAGCGCTCCTATAAATCTATCCCTTCCGGGCTGCCGTCAAGGGCACTCTCTTGAAAACTGGGCCGCGCCTGGAGGCCGGCGGACCTCTCCGGATGGGCGGGGACAGGCCGAGGCGCGGGGGCCGGAAGAGCCTCACGCCCGTGGATGGGCCTGGCTGTAGGCGTCCAGCAGGCGTTGGGCGCTGACGTGTGTGTAAATCTGGGTGGTGGACAGATTGGCGTGTCCGAGCATCTCCTGGACACTGCGCAAATCCGCTCCGGCGTCGAGCAGGTGGGTGGCAAACGAATGGCGCAGTTGGTGGGGTGTGCAAGTGGGGGGAAGGCCGCTTTCGGCCAGATAGAGTTTGAAGGAGCGCTGCACGGAGCGGGCGGTCAGGCGTCGGCCGTCCCGCTGGTTGAGGAAGACCGCGCCTCGCTGCCGTCGGCCGGCCATTCCCAGCTCCTCCCGCAAGGCCAGATACTCCTGCATGATCCGCAGGGCCGGTTTGCCCAAGGCGCAGAGCCGCTCCTTTTTGCCCTTGCCTCTCACCACGAAGCTGTCCGCAAAGAAATCCAGGTCGCCATAGTCCAGGCCGACGGCCTCGCTGATGCGCAGCCCCCCGCTGTAGATGATCTCCAGGATGGCCCCGTCGCGCTTGGCCGCGAAGCGGGCCGCCTCCCGCTGGCTGGCGGTTTCCGCGCTTCGTTCCAGCCGCTGCCAGTAGCGTTGGGGGGCTTCCAGCAGACGGCCGACTTCGTCCACGGAGAGCACGTGGGGCAGGCGCCGTGCCCTAACCGTGGCCCGCAGGCCGGAAAAGGGATTTCCCTCCCGGACACCTTCCCGCACCATGAAGCGGAAAAAGGAGCGCAGGCTGGAAAGCTTGCGTTGCACGGAAGGGCGGGACAAGCCCGCCTGCTGGAGGCCGACTAGGAATCGCCGGGCGCTGGCCGTGTCCACCGCCGGCCAGTCCATGACGGAATCGTCCTGTCCCGGCCGGATCAGCTCCACAAACTGGGCGATGTCCCGCTGGTAGGCGGCCACGGTGTGGGCCGAGGCGGCCCGTTCGACGCTCAGGTAGCGCAGAAAATCGTCGCGATGGGGATCGGGCGCCATCGTGAAATCCTAGATCTCGTTGGTGGCCCGGAAGATGTCGCGATGCTGGAGCTCGACCGTGGCCCCGATTTCGGCCATTTCGGCCTGCAGGGTTTTCTTGAGATGGGCCACGCTGGTCTCGGCCGGCAGGTCCACCAGCAGGAACATGATGTAGTGATCCTGCTCGACGGTCGTGGTCAGGTCTTCGATATTGATGCCGTGTGCGGCCAAATGCCGGCTGACCGCGGCCACAAAGCCTACCCGGTCCGGTCCGGTCACGGTCACCACGTACTTGTTCTCCTCCGGCACGGAATCCGGAAGGTTGGGCAGTTCCAGGTAAGGCTTGATGCCGATTTCAAAGGGGTTATCAGGATCCAAAGCCAGAAAGGCCCGGCGGATGTCCTCCGGGTGAACGGCTTTCGGGAAGGAGGCGATCACGATCATGGAGAAGTAGCCGCGCAGGACCGTTTGGCTCAGATCGGCCAGATTGCCCTCCAGCTTCTGAATCGCTCCGGTGACGTCGGCAATGATTCCGACCCGGTCCCGGGTCATGATGGAGATGACGTAGTCGCTGCTCATCGGTCGGCCCTTCTATTGTGTAGCCCGCATGGGCGGCCAGCGGGAAAGCGTTTCCCACCATATTACCGTTGCCTTGGGCAAAAACAACGCCGACAGGGCCCATGTAGGCAATAAATGTCACCCGGGGGACGTCAGGGAGCCAGGCGGAGGGTCTCGGGTTGGGCCATGTAGATCCAGTAGCCGAGGCCGGACTCCAGCTGAGTGGCCGACTGGTAGCGGCCTTGCTTCCAGCACTGCGGCTGGCCGACAAGGCTGGCGTTTATCGGCAGGGGGCAGCAAGCCAGGGGGCCGACCAGATTCCAGTTCTTTTCGACCGTGGCCGTGACCACGCTCTCCGCCCGGCCGGAGACCACGACCACGCTCTCCGCTTCCGAATACACCCAGTAGCCCCGTTTGGGCCGCAGTTCGCTGGCGATCTCGTAGGTGCACTCAGCTGCATTCCAGGCCCAGGTTGTCGAGCCAAGCCGGTCGACGCCGGCCAGGACGGCCTCCGGATCCGGGTCGGCCGGGACCAGGGGCAGCGAAATCAGGTTCCAGCCAGCCGTCAGCGCCAGGGAGGCGGTTTGACTGGCCGAGGAGGCAAAGACCGCATTGCGCTCCAGAATCTGGTCGGCGACCACAAGGATTGTGGCCTCCACAGGCGGGTAGCCGGTGGCGGTCAGGGTCAGAACGTAAGGGCCCGGCGGCAGGCAAAGGAAGTAGAGGCCGTTGGACAGAACGCGCATGGACACGCCATTGGAGAGGGTCAGCTGTCCCGGCAGCGGATTGCCATCCTGGTCGCGCAGACTTCCGTAGACGAAACCCGGAATGGCGCCTGTCGCCAGCCGGAGCCTCACGGTGTAGGCCGTGGCCATGGTGGTGGATTCGTTGCGGTTGCGGGCCCGCAACCAATACAGGGAGCTTTCGGTGCAGTGCCAATCCCATGCCTTCGCTTCTCCGGGCAGCCAACTGAAGGTTTGGATCAGGCTTTGGCCAGCGGCCCCGTAGAGGGCCAGCTCGGCATCGCAGCCGATGCCTTCGTCGGAGACTTCGATGCGGTAGGATTGGCCCGCCTCGCCGAAGAAAGACATCCAGTCCTGGTCTCCGGATTGGTGGAAGGTGTGGTGCTGGAGCTGGTCTGGAGCCATGGAGATGGGCCGGGCCGACTCCGGGTCGTCGTCGGGTTCATAGACATCGGGTCCGGAATACTGTTTCAGAGTTGCCGTCAGATCGAAGGCCGCATCGGCCAGGCCGCTTCCGGGCAGGATCTTCAGCACGTGCCAGCCGGCGGCCGGCGCCTGCCAGTAGCGCAGGATCTCGGCGAAGCCTGCCCCCCAGTCGTCGACTGCGAGCAGCGAGCACCCGCTGGCGTCCAGAATTTCGAGGGCCAGGTCCCCCTCCGGAGCGGTGGGAAGGGCATCCAGTTGCAGGGCCATGCCCGGCTCGGCCAGAAAACGATAGCAGACGGGGGCGTCGGCGGTGGCCAGGCCAGCGGTTTCCGTCTCGCCCTGGGCAAGTAGAGGCAGGGTCGGGTCGATGGTCTCCGCGCTGGCGTCCTGGGGTTGGAGCTGATAATAGATGCGCACGGTAACCGGATCCGAAACCGCCGCGGCTTCGCGGGTCGATCCGGCTACCATGTGAGCCAGGTAGCCGCCGCTGGTCGGCAAGTCCGGAACGACGGCCCGATAGCTCTGGCTCAGCTCGTCCCACTCCAGGGCCAGGCTCCACTGCGGATTCTCCGTTCCGTCGTCTGGCTCCAGGGCGGCAATCTCGGCCCAGACGCTTTCGGGCTGCGAACCGTCCGGGGTTTCGATTTGCGCCGCCCACAACCATGCGGTTTCACCACTGGAGATGGTCAAATCCGGGCAGACCAGGCCGATTTGCGGCCGCAGGTCGCCGGTGACGTAGGCGGTTCCCAGAACGCGCTGTCCGGCCTGCTCGCCGTCGTGCTTGAGCAGATAGAGGCCGTCGCCGGTGTCGTCCAGGGCGAAGTGTCCGTCCAGGCCGCTGGATCGGCCGATGGCCAGGGCCTGGGCGAAGGCTTCCCGGAGGTTTTGGCTGCGGGCGATGCCGCTCCAGAACCAGTGACCGAAGGAGATCCAGCCGCCGCCAGTCAGGCTGCCGGACTGGTTGTTCCCGCGGCTGGTCATGACGACCCGGTCGGGGCCTCCGGCCCCGATCTCATTCAGAAAAATACCGCTGTAATCCGCCTCCACGATCAGGTTGAGGTTAGCCCGGGTTCTGGCCTGCAGCTGCCCCAGCCAGTCGTTGAGGAGAGCCGGTGTGAGCACCTCTCCGCTGCCCAGAGCCAGGCCGGTGGTCGTGCCCTGACCGACCAGATAGACGGTCAGGGCGGTCAGACCGCCGTCGCCGGGTGCCCAGGCCAGCAGGGCGTCCTGGATCGACTGGAGAGTGGGCGGGGCTTGAACGCCTGGCAAGTCGGTGTGGTCCGACAGCAAGCGGATATCGTCGGTTTTCAGTCTCCGGTTTAGGCAAATGGCATAGGCCTGGCTGGCCAGGCGGCCCGTTGCCTGCCAACTGCCATGCTCCGGGGTGCTGGCGCCCACGATAAACGCCCTCTGAAAACTCCCGGTCGGCAGCACGGTCATCTGCCGGGGATACGACACGTTGTCCCAAATATCCTCCGCGTAGACCAGGACGGTGTAGGGAGCGTCCGAGCCGCCGTTGCCGAAGCCGCCGCAGGCTGCCTGCCAACGGCGGTTGGCTTCATTCCAGGCCAGCTCGACCTCGGGAAGATCGACGACCGGGTTGAGGCCGGAGGCCTGGTAGTCCGGGGGGATCACCACGGCCCAGACCCGGTCAACGGGGAAGGCGGCGGAGATGTCGCGGGCCCAGATGGTGGCGTCGTCGCGGTCCTGCAGCACGAGGTCGGGGCTGATCTGGCCGATTTGCGGCCGGTCCAGTCCCATAATCAGCTCCGGGCCCAGGGCGCTGGCGCCCAAAACGCCCGGATCCCACAAGGTTGCCTGTTGGAACTGGGCCATGGCCGTCTGGGCATCCTGGAAGGCGCCCTCGAGGCTCAGTCCGGTGCCGATGTTGGCCCAGAACGACTGGGAGAAACTGACGTGGCCGTCGGCCAGGAAGTGGGTGAGTTGGCCGGTGGTGGTGGCGGCCACGACGGTCCGCCTGTCCGGGTAGCTGGTGGTGAGGGCCCGGGCGATATCCCCGGCGTAGCAGCAGTCGATGACCACGGTCAGGTTGCAATTGGGGTGGGTGGCCTGGAACAGATCGAGCCACTGATTCAGTTCGGGGCCGGATACCGATTCGGTCTGGTTGAGAACGAAGTGTCCTTCGCCTCCGGCCAAGCGGCCGTGGTCCACCAGGAACAGGGTCAGGGAGGGGTCGGAAGAGCCTACCAGGCTGTTGCCGGTCAAAAGGCTCTGCAGGGTCTGGCGGCTGGGGGAGGCATCCACGCCACGGTCGCCGCTGGCATGGCTCAAGTAGGAAATGGCCTGGGGTGCCAACCCCCGTTGCCGCAGCGCGGCATAGGCGGTATTGGCCATGTGGCGGATGGCGCTCCAGACGGGGTCGCCGTCGCCGCGCCGGCCGGCCACGATCAGGGCCTTGCCGGAAGCCGAGGCCTGAGCGGGGCTGATGACCTGGATCCAGGCCCGTCCATAGGTTCCGTCCGCCTGCCTGGCCTCCACGCAGTCGGTGCCGGGCTGCGGTCCGGCATGGTAGAGACCGGTTTGCGTGTCGAGTGCGGCGCCGCTGTCATTGCGGATCAGATTCCAGACAACGGCTTGGTCCTGGTCAGCGTTTAGTTGCAGCTGCTCGCCGGTGGTCAGGGTTTGCAGGGGTGGGGCCACCGGCAGATGCGGTTCGGGATTGCGATAGAAGATCAGGCCTCCGCTGTCCGAGCCGCCGATCAGGTCGACATCGCCGTCGCCGTCCCAATCCCGGGCGGCCACAGTCAAGCCGTCGGCAAATCCGGCGAAGGTACTGCCCCACACTTTGCTGCGCAGGAGGAAGCTCTGGTCCTCCTGCCGTCGAAATTCCCAGATCCGGCCGGCCTGGTCGGCCACGAGCAGGTCGGTCCGACCGTCCCGGTCCAGGTCGGCGGCGGACAGGCCGGTGGCATTGGGAACGTGCAGGTCGAACCGCTCATCGTCGAAGGCGTTTGCGCCGAAAGGAACGGGGGTGCCATTGTTGAGGTAGACGCGAATCCGGCCCGAGGGCAGCAGCACGATCAGATCCAAACGCTGGTCGCCGTCGGCATCCATGAACTCGGGAATGACGGTGTCGGCACCGGACACGGCAAGTTCCTGGACCAGACTGAAGCCCCCGAACTCCGGTCCGCAGCCGTAGATCTGCACAAGGTTGCCGCCGGCCATGGCAAAGTCGTCGATGCCGTTGCCGCTCCACTCGCCGGCCGCGGGGTAGACCCGGTGTCGGCTCAGGGCCGGAATCACGCCATCGGCCGTGCTGCGGTCCACCAGATTGGGGATGACCGGCGAGCCGGCGTTTTCATACATACGGATGCCTCCGGCCGGCCCGCCCACGAGCAGATCCAGGTCCCCGTCCCCGTCCCAGTCGCCAAGGGCCGGAGCGCTGAATCCATTGAAGGCAAAGGAGCCAGTGGCCTGGCGGGGATTGGTGGACAAGAAATCGCGGCGCAGCCCCTCGACGAAGAGGGTGGTCAGCGGCTGAAAATAAAAGCGGTAGGTAAAGTTGAAAGCGCTGCTCCGGGCGGGAGCGAAGCCGCCGGGCCGGAGGGCGTCGGCCAATGCCGGGTGGGTATCCAGGCGGGCCTCTTCAGCCAAGGGCAAGCCGTCGGCGTCCCCATCCAGGGTGGCGTCGGCGCCGAGTTGGCCGAAGAAGTGGGTCTCGTACCAGTCCGGCACCCCATCCTGGTCCAGGTCCTGGGCGGTCGGGGTAAAATGGGCCATGGCGTCGAGGCCGATTGCGCCTCCAAAACCGATCCTGGCAGGATCCAGCGCCCGCCCCAAGGCATCGGCCTGCCGGGCGCCATTGACCGTCCAGTGGGTAAAGCGTTGCCCAGCCGCCTCCCCGTAGAACGAGGACGAGAAGATGCCCGCAGTTTCCTTGGAATAGTAGACTTCCCTGGGCGTGAAAACAGTGTCCGGCTGGGAGCATTCCAGATAGCGGAACCGGAGCGGGTCGGCTTCGTGCGGATCCGTGCCGCGAATCCATTCCTCCAGAAGGTGAATTCCGTCCCCATCCGTATCGGCCAGGGCGCCATGTTCCAAGCTGCCGTAATGGAACCATTCAAACCAATCCGCCACGAGATCATCATCGGCATCCGCGTCGTCCCGCACCAACAGAAGGGTGACGGTCGTATCCCGGCTGATGGTGAAGGTCAGCGGGTTGACGGCCCGTCCGAGACTGTCCTGCTGAGGGACTGCGTCGAGCAACCATCCTACAAACCGATAGTCCCCGTAGACCGTGGCCGCTTCCAGTGTCTGCTCGGTATTCCGGCGGATGTAGTCGGCCGCCTCGACCAGGCCAACCGGGTCGGATACCTGACGAAGGAGCACGTCGCCCTGATCCACAAAGTCCAGTCCCTGTGAGCGTGCCGGGCTCAAACCTCCGAAAGCCAGGGAATCCTCAAGAAGGGGGTGCGCATCCAACGCCGCCTCCTGGCCCATGGTCAACTCGTCCAAGTCGGAATCGTCCTCGGCTTTGCCCCCCAAGGTTCCGAAGAAACGCATCTCCAGCCAGTCCGGCACATGGTCGCCATCCGTATCCGCCTGCTCATCCACATAGTGGGCGGTCAGTTCGCAAGCCCTGTTGGCGTCGAACACGACGGGAACCGGGTCCAGACTGCCCCCCAGCGCGTCCCTTACCGGTTCGCCGTTGCGGGTCCAGTGGGTGAAGCGCCAGACCCCCAACAGACCGAACCGGCTTGAGGAAAGGGGCTTGGCGGCCGAAGTGTCAAAATAAACCTGGTTTTCCCCGAGGAGGTCCGCAGGGCTGGATCGTTCGAGAAGGCGATATGAGATGGGGTCGGCCTGCCGGGGACTGGTTTTCCGGACGAGTTCCTCGGCAAAGGTATAGCCGTCGGCATCGGTGTCATCGTGGGCATTCTGAATCAAACTGCCGTAGAAAAAGAGTTCCGCCCAATCGGGTATGGTGTCGGAATCCGCATCCAGGGATGCCTGGATGTAGACGGCCTGGGCCACCATGTCGGCCGTGGCGGTCATGATGACCGGATTGATTGCTTCGCCCAAAGAAGTCCGTTGGGGGATGCCGTTGACGATCCAGCCGGCAAAACGGAAGGAATCGATGGCCGCCTCCGCTGAAAGGATCAGGTCTTCGCCGATTGTGAGGCGTCGGGATTCGTCCAGCAGTCCGGCAGGACTGGAGGAGGTGGTCACCAGGACGTCGCCGGTGGACGTGAAGCAAAACGAGCCGGACCGGGCGGGTATATGACCGCCGTAGGCAATCGCGTCAGGCAGGCAGGGGTGGGTATCCCGGTCGGCCTCCTCGGCCAGGGTGAGGCCGTCCCCGTCCCAATCCTCGTCCCCCCCATGGTCCAGTGTGCCGAAAACGTGATGCTCCCACCAGTCCGGCAAGCCGTCGGCGTCGTCATCCTCAGTGGCGGAAAAGAAGTTGGCCTGTGCCTGGACAACGGGGTCGGCGTGGACCGCCACGGTCACCGGGTCCAGCGCCCGCCCCAGAGCGTCGGCCTGGCGCCTGCCGTTGACCGTCCAGAACGCGAAGCGATAATCCCCGAGTTGGCCGAATCGGGAGGAGGTGACCGTTTGCGTGGCCGTGCCCGACTCAACGTAAGACTGCAGGGGGGCAAACAGCGCAAGTGGCCAGGAGGCTTCGCCATACCGGCAGGCAAACGGATCGGCGACATGGGGGGAGGTCTGCCGGACGAACTCCTCGGCGAGATCATATCGGTCTCCGTCCGTGTCGTCCCCGGCGCTGTGATCCAAATGGCCGTAGTGCAGGAGTTCGAACCAGTCCGGGACCGCATCCTGATCCTCGTCGACATGGTCGGCCAGGTAGTGGGCGGTCAGGGTGGTGGGTTGGTAGACGACCGGTTGGCAGGGGTTCGTTGCCGCTCCGCCGGCATCCTGTTGGCGAACCCCTTCCTGGTCGGTCCAACCGGTGAAACGCCATGGTCCGGAGACCGCCGGCGCTTCGACGCTGGCGGCCGCTTGTCCGACCTCGGCCTCGCCGACAACCGACAGGATGCCGGCCGGATCGCTCTGCTGGACAAAGTCAACCGGTTCGGCCATGCCGGTGGCGGTCGCCAAGACCAGCAGACACAGGGCGCCCAACAAGCGCTCGGACCGGTTGTTTCGCCTCACCTGCACGAGCAAGCCCTACTCCCTTACCAGATAGATGTCCGCCGGACCGTCGGTTTCGATGTTGTATTCGTTGATTTTCACCGGCCGCCCGGCGGTCTGACGGACGGGCGGCCATTGGGTGACCGTGCCGGGGGTGGTCGCCTCCTGGGCGCGCTGGATTTCGTCCGGAGTTGCCAGGCGGACATTGCCGATGGTCTCCAGCAAGAAGCGCGTCCCGGTTTCGGTCAACGCTCCTCCGCTTTCGGCCAGCACGGTGTCGGTGTAGGCGCCGGCGGTCCCCAGCAGCTGCTGGTCCTGCCTCCGGACCGTCCCCTTGGCCAGCAGCCAAAGCCAGAGATTGTCCAGCATGGCCGGATTGCCGAAACCACTGTAGCGGGAGATCCGCAAGGGCGGCAGGCCGTCCGCCGCCGGAAGGGTCACGAAATGCAGGCTCAGGGGGGGGCGTCCATCGGAGGCCATCAAGCGGATGTAGATGCCCTCGGTGGTCTTGCCCAGATCGGCGCCGGCATCCCAGACCAGGTGTTTCAAATCATCTCCGGTCGGGACATCCGCCCCCAGGTTGTGTGCGGTCCCCTCCACCAGCGTGGCAATGGGGCAGACGAAGTGGTCGGCAAGAGGAAAAGGGCCCTCTTTCATGACCAGCCCCAGGACCTCCACCCGCGCAGAGTCGGCATCCTGTACGCAGTAGTCGATGGCGAAGCGGTTCGTGCCTTCCTGACGGCTGACCACCAGGCTGGACACGACCGGCCACGCCGGCGCCCCGGAGGGATTCCCGCCATAGACATAGTCGTCGTAGACCATGTGGGTGTCCACCCGTATGCCCGACACGGTTTTGCTGGCCTCTCCGGCCCGGCACGTGCCCAAGCAGCCAAGAATCAGACCGGCCAACCCCATTGCAATGATTCTGGTTCCCATCAAGTTTCACCTTTCTGCCCGGTTTATTCGGCGGTCAAGACCCTGCAGGCGATGCGCATGCCAACCATGTTGCGGCGGTAGTAATCGTACACGTAGACTTCGTACGCGGAGCGGCACATCCGGGCCCGGCTGAGGAAAGAGCCGCCCCGCATGACTCGATAGGGTTTTACCTCCGGAGCCTCTTGGGCCCCCACCGGATCGGTCACCGGAGAACCGTCCGGCTCCGTATGGGGCCAGTCCAGGCACAGCTCGAACAGGTTGCCATGCATGTCGTACAACCCCCAGGCATTCGGCTGCTTCAGCCCTACGGGATGAGGCTTGGCGTCGGCATTGGCAAGGTACCAGCCAAGCGGCTCCAGATTTTGGTCGGCGGCATTGTCGGTAACCAGGCAGTCCGTGCCGTTGTTGTAGGCCGTGGCGGTGCCGGCCCGGCAGGCATATTCCCACTGGGCTGCGGTCGGCAGATCCAGAGCAAGCCCCGTCTTGGCGCGCAGCTGTCCGAGAAAGCTTTCGGAGGCGGGTATACCGTTCGGCCAGGTTCCTCCCCGATAGTCGTTCCAGCTGGCGTAGTGAACAGGCAAAGTCTGTCCGAACAAATCCGTTTCGGCAGGCAGTTGCCCCATGACCAGTTCCCATTGGCGCTGGGTCAATTCGAATACGCCCATATAAAACGGCTGGGTCAAGGTGACCTGGTGCAGCACTTCGGATGGCCGATGGGTGAGTTCGTCGACCGGGGAACCCATTGTGAAGGTTCCGGCGGGAAGCTTGCGCATTATGATCTTGCTGGTCTTGTACTCCGGATTGGCTTCCCAATCGGCCACCGGTCCCTCGGTCCAGGGGTAGGAGGTGGCCGTCGGCCCCCCGGAAATGTCGATGACCACGTAGCGGGCCGTGTCGTCGCTGGCCCAAAATGTGAAGCTGAGATTGTTAGAGACTTTTCCGTCCCAGTCGGCCCCGGCGTCCCAGGTCACCCGGTGACTTCCCGGCTGAACCTGGGTGTTGCCGCTGAGGGACTTCAACGCGATCGGCTCCCCGGTTTCGGTGTTGACCGCCTGCACGCCAATGGCCAGCACCTGGCTGTCCGCATCGCTGACCGTGTAGTCGATGTCCACCAGCTTGCTGCCGGCACGCTGCCGCACCGTCAGCGCCTCGATGACCGGATCCGCCCCCTGCAAGGCTGCAGCCAGAAACACAAGGCTGAAGACCGCCAGCGGTTTGGTCACAGCCGGAAAGAGTCCGTGTTGGTGTTGCCCAATCATGGTCTTGACGCCCCTATCTAAATCTTTGCCCTAAAAATAAACAATCAGCGAGGTCAACAGGCGGTGCTGACGCACGTTTTCGTGCGCGTCCAGGTCCCTGAGGATGCTGCCGTTCACATGGTTTCCCCAGCGGAACTCGTAGGCGATGTCGAACATGAAACGGCCCTTCTGGAGGCCGGTTCCCAGGCTGAGGGTGTAGAAATCGTCCACCTCGTCGACCGCCGGAGCCGGATCGTAGCCCAGGCCGCACCGCAGGGGAACCACCCAGGTCTTGCCGATCAGAAGGTACTCGGCGCCGAGGCGGCAGGTCAGGGTATCCTCGCATTCGTCCAGGTTTGAAGCTTGCCCGGTCAGCGGGTTGGCGTCCTGCCCGTCCTCGCGGAAGGTGTAGTCCGACCATTGCGTCCAGGTGAGGTCCATGGAGACGGTCAGCGGATCGGAGGGTCGCCAGGCCGCTCCGAGTCCGACCACCCAGGGGAATTCCAGTTCGGCGGTCTTGCGGCTGGTTTGGAAACTGCTGCCGGGAGAATCTCCGGTCTGGGTGTAGGCCAGGGACGTTTTGTGGTCCAGATCCAGCTTGAAAGACGGCTTGAGCACGGCCGCCAGGGTCCATTGCCTGGAGAGACGCCACATGGCCCCGGCCACCAGCGAATAGCCCGCCTCGACCTCAAAGCGTTCGTTCTCTGTCTGGTCGAAGGTCCCGGCAACCAATCCTGAAAAAGTCCCTGTGAAGGTTTCGCGCCGGTTGTAGGCGCTGTCGCCGGTCAGGCCGTGGTTCCAGATGTTGAGGGTGAGGCCGAGAGAGAGTGCGGGGGTGAGATCGATGGCGATGGCCGGAGCCAGCACGGCGAAGGTACCGTCCTGGTCCAGGGTCGCCTCGTAGGCGACATCCAAGAATCCATTGCTGGTGGCCAGGGGAAAGGCCAGCTGTTTGTCGAAGCGGTAGAGCTTGAGGTAGTTGAGTGAAATCACCAGGTGCCGACCCAGGTCGAGCGGTGCGACCGCGCTGGCGTAGTTCAGGTCGCCGAGGCTAAGGGATTCGGAGGAGTCGGATTCGGGATGCCGGTCGGAGGAGAGAATGTCCTGGCGGTGGATCGTCTCAAACGCGAAGGAGACTTCGGGTTTTTCCAGTTGGGTGAGGCCGGCGGGATTCCAACTGGCCGCGGTGGCGTCGTCGGCCACGGCGATGAAGGCGTTGCCCTGCCCCATGGCGCGGGCGCCGGATCCGACCGGATTGGGCGAGGTGCCGATTTCCACGGTGGCGATTCGGGCACAGGCAAGTGCCGGAAGTAGCGTGGCGACCGATAGAATCCCTCGGATTGTCTGCATGTTTTATGTCAAGACGGGGAAAATGTTTTGGGTGGGTGGCGGGCAGCGCCGCGTCCCGTAAGTGGCAAGGTC
>JBFJXC010000045.1:0-15596 GCA_041623325.1 Lentisphaeria bacterium
ATGTAGACCGTCTCGTCGTACCGGGACAGTTCCCGCCAGCCGCCGCCGCGCCAGTAGCGCAGCCGCACGGTCAACGTCGCCTCGGTTGGCTGGCTCACAACGGGACAGGCAACGGGAACCTCCACTTCACGGTGGGTGCCCTTGGGGGCGTGCGTCTTGATTTCATCCTGCCAGACCGTGATATCCGCCATTTTCAGATCGCACTGCAGATGCAGATTGTCATAGTTTTGGAACGAGTCGTTGAAGACGATCACCTTGCGGGCACCGGTTTGGCCGCCTTGGAAGTTGGGATGGAAATCCAGGGGGCGGACATCGACCGCCTTCATGAAAAGCTTGCGGTCTCCGGCCCATGGATTCAGGCAGGCCACGCCCATCTTGCGATACCAGTCCGTGGCTTTCTGCAGGGTTTCGATGTAGCGGTTGTCCGGAGAGTACGAGGGATCGGCGACCTTTTGTAAGCGCCACTTCTCCCAGTCGAAAGCCGTGTCGCCCATGTAGCTGGACGTGGCGAGAATGTCGCCGCCGTGATGCCAGTATTCTCCCAGCATCAGGGGGCGGTCCCAGGCGAACTCGGCGCGCCAGCTCTTGTTGAGGCCCTCGGTTTTCAGCCAGTGCAAGTCGTTGGGTACCACCAGACCGGCATTGGGAAAGTCGAGTCGCACCGTGCCGGCGGTGCCTTCGGGATAGTGGATATTGGTGGTCGGCAGCATGCCGTTCCAGGAAACTTCGCCGTCGCCCTGCTGGGGACGGGTCGGGTCCATTTCCCGAACCAATGCCAGGATCTCCTTGGCAATGGCCAGTTCGGCGGGATCCCGGTGATCCCAGTAGGTTTCGTTGGCCAGGCTCCACATGATCACCGACGGACGGTTGCGGTTTTCCTTGATCCAGCCCCGGAAATAGGCCAGGGTGTTGGGCAGCCACAAGTCCCGCTTCGCCGACGGAAATTTGTTGATATGGTTCCAGGAGGCCTCTGGAATGGTCATCATGCCGACGCGGTCGGCGGCGTCCAGCAGGTGCCGGTTGTTGAAGCCCAGATGCAGGCGAATGCAGTTGTAGGGATTGTCGACCGAATTGCGCACTTCCGCGAACCCGTTGGCGGCGGCCGCAGGCGTCCCCAGCGATGTCAACAGGCTATTGCGGAACAACACGGTGCGCACTCCGTTCAGGTAAAAGTCCCGCCCGCGAATCTCGAATTCCCGGTAGCCGAAGGTCTGCTCCCGGCAGTCGACAACCTGACCGCCGCTCTTGAGTTCAACCTTGGCCGTGTAGATGGCCGGATCGCTGGGACTCCACAAGCGTTCGGCCAGCCACGACTTGGCCAGCACCATCTCCGCAGTCTCGCCAGGTTTGGAAACCGCTGCCGCACCCTCGACCGCGCAGACCGGAACCCCATCGGGATCGAACACGGTCAGACTGGCCTGGACTTTCCGGGTTGCTCCACCCGAATTCGCGATGCCGACCACCGCTTCCAGCTTCCGGTTGTTGACGCTGGTTTTGACGAAGATGTCCTCGACATGCAGCTCGGGTACGAAACGCAGTTCCACGCCGTCGCGGATGCCGGCATTCGCGCCATAGGCCGGAGTCAGCATGGTCTTGTTCTTCAAATCCATGATGCCCTGCAAGCCAGTCAGCCCCACCAGCAACTCGTTTTGGCCGGATTTGACCGCGTCGGTCACGTCGTAGTCGATGGGCAGAGCGCACTGGTAGGAGGTGCCCAGCTTTTTTCCGTTCAACCAGGTCTCGCTGCGGTAGGCCATGCCCCCGAAATGCAAAACGACCCGCTTGCCTGCGGGCAGCTTGTCCGGCAGCTGGAAGCGATGCCGAAACCAAGTGGCCATGCCGTCTTTTTCGGAAAAATTGCCGGTTTTCAGCGGATCGGCGCCGTGGACCATCATGTAGGGGATGCTCTTGATGGTAGGGGTGTGGCCATCCTGGGCTGGAACCTGCTCCTGGCTCCAGCCCTCCCCCGGCGGCGGGTAGCTGAACTCCAGTCCCTCGATGGGACAAACATCCCAAACACCGTTCAGGCTCTTGACCGCCCGTGTCCCCGCGGCAACAATGCCGTCGTCCGCCGCCAGATTCGGCGCCAGTCCCAAGGTCAGGCCAAGGCATGCCAAGGCGACAGTCCGCCCGTAAGTTTTGGTTTTCATCTGAATCTCTTTCCTTTGTCTGTTTCAAGAAACCGGAAATTGTCAAAACGCGGCCCAACAGGCCAGCCTCACCGTAGCCTACAGAACGATGCTCGAGCGACCCTGCCAATGCAGGGACTACGAAGCGCGAAGCGCGCGGGCGACGGCCCGTAAACGTATAGTTGCCGAACACGACACTTTTCGCATTCCGCACGTCTTCCTGCGCTCCCGGGAGTTGTTTCCTGATACCCCCCGAACTTACCACGGAGACACAGAGGCACGGAGACGGAGGTTCGCCGAAAACCGGGATTGGGCATCATCTGTCACCCCAGCATTATCGTTGCAACCAATCCCGTCTTTCGGCGAACGGTTTATGTTGGAGCAGAGCCACGAGTGTCTCTGCTTCGCTGCGCATCCATTTCAAACATTTCTGTTCTCGCCTATTTCACAATCGTATTCCCACCGGGGCAAGCCCGGTGGAGGAACAAACCCGGTGACGGGTGTTGGCGCTACGGATAGGGCAGGATGGGTTGGGTCGGTGTAGTGCCGGCTCCGCCAACACGTTTGATGGCGGCCAGCTCTCCTCTGGAAAGGTTGGCCGCGCTACCGTCGGGGAACCAGACATTGCAGCGGTTGTTGTGGGCCAGGTAGATGTTGCCGACACTTAGGGCGTAGGCGCTTCGGTCAAAGCCCAGACTGGAAGCCTGGGTCAGTTCGCCTACCGGAACGCCGCTGTTGCCGCCCAGGCGGACGCTGTCGCCCAGATACGGCGCGTCCATCCGCAAGGTCCGCAGCAACGGCATTCTCACAGCGCTTACCTTTTCATCCGGATAACACCATGTATTGCTAATTCCCCGCATCCCGTAGCTGGTCGCCGAGATAACCGTGTTGGTGTACGTGCCTCCGGAGTCCGTGATGGTCGTGGCCGGTTCCAATCCCGGGCAGGCGAAGATGGTGTCGCGCACCAGCTTGGACACGTTGCAGCGTTCGGCCGGCCAGCAGCTGTGGAAGGTGGCCTGGCTTTCCATGATGCCGTTGAAGACCAGTTGGTTGACCCACCGTCGACCGTTGGTGGCTTTCAAATCGTCCTCGGACCTTGGCGCGTAGCCGTCGTAGTCGTCCGCGTACAGAGCAATGGCCAAACCGGACTGCTTCAGGTTCGACAGGCATTTGATGCTTTTGGCTTTCTCACGGGCTTTTCCCAGAGCCGGCAAGAGCATGCTGGCCAGAATCGCTATGATCGATATGACCACGAGCAGCTCGATCAGCGTGAACATCCCCAGGCCAGACCACGTGTTTTGATGGCGGTTTTTCATGTCATCTCCTTTTTTTCTATTTGGTACGATTCAACGGTTCTGGTTTGCATTTCCTTACCGGTTGCCAGATGAGCGGTCAGCATTTCCGCGGCGGCGGCACCTTTTGAGAGTCGTTCACGGGCGACCCCGATCACTTTGACGCGGGGATGGGCCTGGCATATCTGAGCCAGCCCGGAGCAATCTCTCACCAGCACCTCCGGTTGCACGCTGTCCGGCAGATCAGACAGTTCCGCGAACACGGCTTCCAAGCGTTTCTCCCGGCCTTCGACAATCAGGCCGGTGGCGCGGTGTGTTTTTAACAACTGTGTAAGAAGGCTGGACTTGGGCATGCTGTCACCCAAACAATGCGTGGGGTCGAATTCCAGGCCTGCCGCGCGCAGGCGGTCAGCCAACCCGATATGCTCGGCGAACCACGCATCGCCCAAATAAAGGACGCTTTGATGATGGCGGTCGATAAAAAAATCGGCCATTTTGGTGCCCATGGCCTGGTAGTCTTCCGAGACGGCGGGAATCCCCGCCGGCGGCAGGTCCGCCTCGCTGCCTGGCTGCATCGTCATCACCATGACCTGGGGCAGGAGTTCCTCGGCCTGAATTTGCTGGATCACCGGGTAGCTGGCTGCGGGCGGGGCAACCCAAATCAGTCCCTGCACGCAATGCGCCAGAGCGTTGCGAGGGATAGTGGTCACCGGACTGCCCTGGATCAGCTGGGGATCGAAGCCGGCCTTGTCGATTTTTTGCAACACGGCTGTCAATAAGTTGCCGTCAATAAAGGGGGACTCCTCCCCACCGTTGATCACCAACCCGATCTTCCGGGGGCGGTATCGCTTGGGGGTGATGTAGATCCCCTTGCGCGGATAGCTCGCGGCCATGCTCTCGGAGACCAGCCGGTTGGTGACCTTCACATAAGTGACGCTACTGACCCCGAGCTTCCCAGCCATCTCCCGACTCGGCGGCAGCCAGCCTCCCTCCTGATAGTCGCGCTCGATCAGGCGTCGGAAGACCTTGAGGGCCTCCATGTACGCCTTGTCTTTTTCAAACACAACGGCCATTACTGCGCCTCGAGACCCCAAAATGGGAATACCACTATTGTTCGCGCTCCTGCTTTAGTCCAAAGTAAAACAGGACGCGCACTAGTCAAGGCTGCCCTTGTTTTTTTTCGAGACGAAAAACGCGCCATCCCGGCCGGGATGGCGCGTTTGTGAGTTCGGCAAACTGCCGTTCGTGGCCGTGTACGCCATCGACGACCGGATTATGGCTGTTCTTCCGGAAGGGTTTCGTCCTGGCTCTCGGCCAACGTCAAGGTTGCATTTCTGAACCATGCGGTACCCGGGCGCTTTCGGAACAACAGGTAGTATTGAAGGGTTTTAATGGGTTTGGGCGGCGTAAACGAACCCGAGGCTTTCTCCCAGTCGTGAGTTCCGGGATTGAACTGGCAATTGACCCCGCCTTTTCTGGTGCCGTCCGTATACTGGATGTTAATATAAATCGAGTAATAGGCGCTCGATTTTCCGGTTGCGTCTTCGGCTTTGCTTTCCGCGGAGAAGTAGATGGGGCTGGCTTGAGTCTGGTTGAGTTCGACCGTTTGGGTCAGCGAATCTTTGACCTGGACTTCTTCGGAGGGACCGATTTTTTGCCCGTTCCATGTTTTCAACAGATTCTCAGGCTTGGCTTGCTGGCCATAGCTGTCCTGCCCCGACAGGCAGGATAGAATCACGGCTCCTACCATCGCTGTCCCACAGGTCAATTGCTTTCTGAATCGCATCATCGTTCGTCTCCTTTAGTTCGGTTTTGGCACGCTGCTGAGAACGAATCCGGATGTTCATCCTCAGTTCTAACAGTAGTTGAAGAGAATCGCGGGTCAATGGACTGTCCCATTTTTGCCACCAACGCTGGAGACGGCCTGTTGCTTATCCGGATCGATCTTCAGCTGGGGAGTCGATTGTCCGGCGGTCGGGAATCTTGGTGAACCGGGCGCCGACCTGCCGGACAGTGAATTCCTGCGCGGTTTCGCCGCTGGCGTCTCAGGCCAAGCAACTCATGACCCCAGCCAGGGCCGCCGCCCGGATGACATGTTTCGCATTTTTCATGATGCACTTCACCTTTTCTTGACTGCCGTGTCCCGTTATCGTGCACCCTCGTCGTGTACCGCCCGCGGAACCGCGAGACGATTACGGGCACGGTGACGCCAGACAAACCATCCTGATTCTTAACTCAATCCGGGCACACTACCCGAATACCGCTATTTCAAAATGACCGTGGGATACAAATGTGGGTTGGGATAGGGTTCGGTCCCTTGGGGAGTGGTAACCAGACCCTGGTGGCGGAAGCCGACATCGCGGTCGTTGACAATGGCGGCGAAGCCGAAGACACTGCCCTTGAACAGTTTGACCGGAAAGATGTCGTGAGCCGGGATGGCCATTTCGACGACGTAGCCAGCGGGGGTCTTCTTGAACGCGGTTTTGGCCTTCTCGACCACCCCGGTTTTCAGGAAGCCGAGCTGCTGTTCGGGAGCGAAGGCGCGCCTGAGAACCGCCTGGTTGTCGTGGGGCCAGAGGTCGAAGACTTGGTCGTTGATGTCGAAGCCGCGGGTGTACTTGCCGGCGGCGTCGGCCCAGCAGTCGAAGTACAGCTGAATGCTGTCGCCCATCCAGGCCGAGGCGAGTTGGTCGGCGGTTTCCAGCTTGTCGTCGGTCACGTCGAAGGCGATGTAGAGGTTGTCGGCGTCCCAAGCCAGCAGCAGCTTGGCGGAGAGGTCGCCTTCACCCTTCCAGGGAATCCCCTGGGGATACTTTTCGGTCAGTTCGCGCTTTTTCTTCTGGTCGCTCAGATAGGGCATGAACGATTTGAATCGGGGTTCCAGCTGCACCATGGAGTCCCGGGGCCAGTCGGCCAAATCCCCATCGATGGCAATCGGCTTGGTGGCCTTGATGGCGGCCAGACTTTCCGAACTGGTGCTGAACACTTCCGGCTTGCCGCCCTCCGTGTCGGTGAATTCGGCCTGGATCTCGGCCATCTGGACCTTGCCTTTTCTGGCTCCGATCGAGAAGCTCTTCTGCCAGGCCTGACCACCGGCGACCTGAATCTTGTCGCTAAAGACCGGCCGACCATCGACCGTCAGTTTCAGCTGCCCGGAGATGGCACGGTATGGCTGCATGTTCTTCAGGGTGAATTCCCGTTCGTTCAGTTCGGTCGCGTTGACCGACATGAAGGTCTGCTTGAAATTCTTGGAGACAATGGTGGTTTCTTTAAAGGCCGCGTTGAGCTTGGCCAACGACTTGGCGCTGCCGCGCACGAAGACCGGGAAGGAACTCAGGGTAATCAGATTATTCGCCGGCCGCTGGATGGTGGCGCCAAAGCAGTCCAGGATCTCGATGTCCCGGGGCAGGCTGGCGATATTCAGTTCCAACCCCTTCTCCTCGCCCGAGTCGATCAGGAAGTTGTAGGTCCAGATGGCGGCGATCGGACGCTTTTGATCGTCCTGGAACATGTAGCCGCGCACTTCCCGCCCGAAGCCCAGATCGTTTTGGTAGTCGGCCATGCAGAGCAGATGCTTGAGGGTGTTGGGGGCGAAGGCCTTGACGGTCGGGGTCAGCTCGTGGTCGAGGGCGCTGTAACGGCCGAAGACCCAGTCGACGGACATTTTGACCCGGTCGCCGTATTTAAGGGTAATGATCCAGGAGCGCATGGTATAGGCGAAGGCGATCTTTTCACCCCAGCCGATATGATAGCTGAAGTCGCCGGTGCGGAAATGGTCGCTGGAACAGCCCCGGTGCGAATCGAGCTTGTACGACGGCAGGACGTAATTGTTGTGGTAGATGCCTTCCGTAAACCAGATGTCCTTCTTGACATTGTGGCGGTCGAGCATGCCGATCATGGCGGCGATGTCCCCGTCCAGGTCCGGTTCCTCGGGACGGCCCCGGTAGGGATGGATGCCAATAATGTCGCAATACTCGCCCCCGCCGTACTTCAGAAACAGGTCGATATAGTTGATGCCCGCCTTCGGATACATGTTGGCCGGATCCGGGGTGATGACCAAGTTGTCCGGATTGAAGCGCTTGGCCCCCTTGGAGAGCGCCGCCACGTAGTCGACCATGGTTTTCATGTCGTCCTCGTTGGCCAGGGTGTGCGGTTCGTTGATGGTCTTCCAGGCGGTGATGCCGGCGTGCTTTTTGGCGATCTGGTAGCCATGCTCTTCTAGATCCGCCAGTTTGACCGTCGCTGTCGGTTCTTTGATCGCGGACGTGTCATAGCCGTCGGAGCTCAGGCAGCCCACATGGTACAAACCGGCGGCCTTGACCGCCTTCTTGAAGCCGTCCTTGTCGGCCTCATAATCAGGAATCTTGAAGTTGAGGACCGTGTCGAGGCCAAAATACTTGGAGCGTTCCAGCTGGCGTTGCCAGTTGGCGTTTCGGGAGGTGAGATTGTCGGCGAAAAACACCGGGTACTTGGTCGGGGTCTTGGCCGCGGATTTCATGACGCAAACCCGGTCGAACTCCCGGAACAGGTGCTGACCGCCGGCGGCAAGGTTGATCTCGATCGAATAGATCCCGACGGGCAGTTTGGGCACCCAGTCGACGGCCACGGTCGCCGTCCCCCGGTTGTCGAGGGCGACGGCCGACTTGCCATTGAACCTGACCTTGCCGAATATGTCCTCCACCTTGTAGGTCAGGTCAAGCTCGGCGCCGGGCTTGCCGCTGAGGCGGAAAAAACTGTCTTTTCCGGTACCGGGTTCCACCAGGTTGCCCCGTTCGGCGGTGACTAGGCAGACTCCGGCCTCCTTTTGGGTGAAGGCGGTCATCGGTCCCTTTTCAAACTGGACGTTGTCGACCCAAACCAGGCCGTCGCGTTTGCCCAGCCCCAACGCAAAGGAGGTGCAGGTGAAGCGGGAAGTAAAGGAGACCGAATGACGCTTCCACTCCGTGGTGACCGGCACGCTTTTCCAGTGGAACAGGTCGCCGCCCCAGCGCTCGTATTGGACAAAGATGCCCAGGGGAACCGCCTCCTTGGCCTTGGCGTAGAAGCTGATGGTGTAGGTCTGGTTCTTTTCGATCGGAATGGCGAAGGTGGCCAGACGGGGCGGATCCTGGCGTTGGTCGCCGCGAATCTGCAGGCAGCGGGTGCCCGAGTAAGGAGCCTCCTGGCTGATGGCGAAGAATTCGCCCTGCGACATGTCGGTGGTAACCCCCAGCGGCCCATAGGTCCAGTATTTAAACCCTTCCTCGAAGCCGGGGTTCTGAATGAGGTTGCGGCTCAGATTGTAGTTGGGCATCTTCAGCTGGTTGTGCTTCCAGAAATCCACTCCGCCGTAGGTGTCCGGGGAGTGATTGGCCTCGACCTGGGTGTTTTTGCGAATGTGAAGCCTCGCTCTGCCGTCCTTGGCCGCCAGAACCAGACCGGAGGATTTGCCGACGCCGGCAATCTGCTCGCCGGAAAGCAAGGCCTGGCTGGCGCCGATCTGCGGCTCCAACGCCAGCTTGCGGGGTGGCACCTCGGGACAGAACACGACCGGTTTCAAATCGCCTGCCACCTGCGAGTCGGCCGCCTCGAACCCCAAAACCTCGCCACCGGCCTGCACATCCTTTTCGGCCAGCTTGGCCGCGTCCTGCACGGCGGCGATCTCCAGCCTGACCGCTTTGCCCTGGCTGCTTTCCGTGGCACCCAGCAAGATGTCGGTCCCGTTCAGGGACAGTTCAAAATCCACCGCCACCTTCTCCGTGCCCGCGTCGCAGACGCCCCTGAACACCGCGCGGTTGGATTGCTCCTCGATCCGCAGCTTCCCATTGGCCAGCTCGCCTAGGGTGACCCGCTTGCCGTTGGCCGTGACCAGGCAGGCGAAGGTCCAGACATCGCAGTTCGGGCTGGTGAGCGTGACCAGGCCGTTGTCGCACAGCTCGACGGCATAAAGCTCGCCGTCGCTGATGCGCCCACTGAAATCGAAAATTGGCGCGGCCACCGCAGAGCCGATCGGCAAAGCAAGCAACATTCCCGCGACGACATACTTGAGCATGGTTTGGCCCTTTGTTTATTATTTGTTGAACGAGGCCAGGGATTGGCTGAAATCGGTCAGAGCCACATCGGAGAGTTTGAGCGAATCGATCACACCGTTGAAGAACGGGGTGCCGCCGGTGTAGCCGAACTGGGCGTAGGTGGGGCCGGACAGATCGTAGCCGACCAGGGTTTTCTCGTTATCCAGCTTGCCGTCGAGGTAGATTTTCGCTGCCTGGCCGTCGTAGGTGCAGGCCACATGGGTCCATTCGCCCGACTTCAGAGCCTGGGTCGACTTCACGCCGATCTCCTTGCCGTTGCCGTTGAGGCTGAAGTAGACCCTCAGGTCGGCGCCCAGGCCGGTACGAAAACCGTTTTTTGTATAGTTCATGGCTCCGTAAAGCCCCATGCTCTTGCCGTACTTGACCGGTTTGAGCCACATCTCGCAGGTCACCTGATTGGTGAGTTTGACCGAGCGGCTTCCCAAGCGGTTGCGGTCCTCGGCCCGAAAGAGCAACCCCTGGCCGGCGGGCGTGACCACCCACTTCGGCGTCGCCGGCTTGGCCTTGTCCGCTGACGAGCCCGAGATTCGCAGGTCGTTCCGGCCCGCGCTCAGGTCTTTGACGACCGTCCCCGCCCCCTCGTCGAAGTTCCACAAGCCGACCGTATGCTCGTCCAGTTCCATTGCGCCGCAATAGCTGCCAATGCCGACGGCAGCCGCGGCCGCCATGGTTTTAAGTCGATTCGCTTTCATGTGATTCCTTTTTTCTAGATGGCTGACGACTCAGTAGCAGACGCAGGCCCCCGCGTCTGAATGTCTCACGCAGGCCCTGCGTGAGCTACGACCAAACGGTTGCCCGCCGAGGCAGGCCTCGGCCCAAAGCGGCTACGCCGCTGGCAAAGACAGATTTCACGGATTTTCCGGAGAAGACCTCAGTCGCCTCCGGTTTTGGTCCAGATGCCCTTGGGGCCGCCTTTGTTGCCGGTGCCCACGGAATCTTGCCAGCGCATCCACTCCACATGGCCGTCGCTAAAGCCCCAGTTCGAGGCGTTGTTGTGCAACAACCCCATGGCGCTCGAACCCAGGTTGTTGTAATCCACGTTTCGCATGTTGATGGTGTTGTTCATCGCGTAACTCTGCCCCCAACTGCCGTTCGGGGCGTAGCAGGCAAAAACGAATGTTCCCGAAGGATCCACGACCTGGGTCTTGCGGCACGGTGTGCCGGAATAGCTTGTACCGTCGGGAAAGGTGCCGGAGTCATTGCCCAGCAAGATACCGTCACGTACGCCATTACTGCCGTTGCGATGGGTGTTGATGCCGTAGCTCATCATGAATTTACTTTTGGTGCGAGTCTCGCCTGGACACCTGTAGAAGGCCTTGGCCGCGTCGCTGAGGGTGTCCGAATCGATGGGGTCCTCATCCAACCCCAAGACATACGGGTTGATGGCCTCGAAGCAGTTCGTGCCTTTTATCCAATCCCCAACGTTTTGATAGGCGTACCATTCGTTGTTGTCGTCGTTGTAGAGCAACATGCCAACCATGAGCTGCTTGAGCCGTCCCTGGCAGTCGATGCTGTTGGCCTTGGCCTTGGCCTTGTTGAGCGAAGGTAAAAGCATGCTGGCCAGAATGCCTATGATCGCGATGACTACCAGCAGCTCGATCAAGGTAAATTTCCGCTTCATGATTTTGTCTCCTTTTTGTGCCTACCGACCCGCCAGTGCTGTGTTTCTCCGCCTGTCCCCAAGAACCATGACAGCCGGTCTCGTCGGCTGTCCCCACGCCTTTGTTCCTCGCATCTATAAATCCAACTTGCTCTGCAGATGAAACACCTCGTGGTGTTTACGGGGCTTGTCCCGAACCAACCGATCCATCAACTCCACAAGGCGGGTGTGGATGCCGGTGAGCTGCTCGGGCATGTCGGCCAAGCCCAGGAAACGCTTGTCCCGCTCCCGCCCCAGCAATACGCACAACCGGAGGGCGCCGCCGGGATCCAGCCCCGCCGTCTGCAACCGGTCGATGATATCGTCCCGGAACTGGCCATTATTGGTGGTGAAAATCAGCATGTCCGGCCTGGTTTCAGCCAGATTCTGGACAAATGCCTCCTCTCCCATGTCGGCCAGGCAAATCGTGTCCAAGGCGACCCCGGCTTCGGCGAAAGCCGTTTCACCCTCGGCAAAGATCTTCTTCAGGAAAGGCGGAATGGGCCGGTCGCCCCGGTCCAGCAGGGTAGCCCGGGCCAGACCCCGCCCGGCGGCGTATTCGGCAAACGACTTGAGCGGGTTGGTCGTGAAGGCGAGCTGGTTGTAGTCCAGCCCCGGAAAGCTGCCCTCGAGAAAGTCGCCGACGAAAAGCAGCGGAAAAGGCAGTTTCAGAAGCATGTCCATCTGGCGTCGGTCGATGGAAGGATAGATGACCAGAGCGCAATCCGGGTGGAACTTGTCGGTCAGCCGGGGCAGTTCAGCGGCCAGCATGCGGCGCTTGTAGAGGGCGTCGCCGCAGTTTGCTTTGGAAAGCGTCAGGATGCGGAGAGTGAAATGGAAGCGCCCGGCGGCCTGCTCGGAATCCACCAGGTTGATGATCTGCCAGAAGAACGAATTGCTGGTGGGAGCCTCGGCCACGATCAGGAGCAGAACCTCCCGGGTGTCCGGGCAGGTGGCCGAGTCAGCCACGTACACCCCTTTGCGCGGCAGGCGCCGGATCATCATCTTGGTCTCGAGAAGATCCAAAGCGCTCAACACCACCTGGTGGCTGACCTCGAACGTCGCCGCCAGCTCGCGCGTGCTTTGCAATCGCGCCCCCGCCGGCAGCTCCCCCCGCACAATCCCCTTCTCCAGGGCGTTCGCAACCTGCTCACCCAAGCTTTCCCGCTGTAGCAATCGCTTCATGGGCACCCTTCGCTTGTGATTCAACTTGACCCGTAGGATACACCAGAATATGGCAGATTGCAAAGGGGTTCTCGGCAATAAGCAGCGAAGGAGAGCGGCCTGCCCATCGGCGGGTCTGTGGGACCGTGGCGCTGTTTGAAGCGACTTGCCGACCGGTGGCGATCACGGCCAGTCGGCAAGTGCCTGAGGCAGCCCGACTGACTTGTCTGCGGCACGTGGCGGCCTGAAGCGCACGACCAGTTTCAGGTTGCCCACAGGGGCAGGCAGTCTGACCAACAGTCGCGAATACCCCTTGTTGGGATTTTCGGCTTCCGTGGGCGGTGTGCCATCCGCCACTTCAAACCGCCCGGCAGAATCCGATTCCAATGATACGAGCAGCTGTTTGCCCTTGCGTTTGAGGACAGCCTGCTTGCCATCATCCGAAAGCGAAATCCGGGCTTGTGTCCACATGGTCCAACACAGGTCCAGTCCGTCGGCCACTCCCGTCAATTCATCCATGACCACCATGGACTGATCGGCAAGCAAGGCAATTCCGCGCTCCGCCCGTTTGGCCTGCCCCTTGTATGCGGCGGACATATCGAGGATGGCAAACTGCAGGTTGCCACTCTGACCATGACGGATGATCGGATTCATGCCCTTGACCCGTTGCAAGGTCCCCCCCAGGCTCAGGGTGTTATGGCCATGGACATTGGCCCGCAAAAACGACCAGCGATGGGCGGTCTGCTGCGTGCCCCAACTGTCGTGGCGATCGTAAATTTCCCTTTCCATGCCCAGGTCTTCGGACCAGCGCACGCCTTCGGCCTCGATGATGAACGAGCCGATGTCCATGTGACCGTGGTTGACCTGGATGGAGCCCCCCTTGATGCCGATGAAACTGGCGGTGGCCTCATCCCACGCCGAGCGAATGGCGGCGATTCTAACTTTATTGCCGTTTCCCACGTAGCAAGTTGGCCCGTGGGTTGGCTGAACATCACCGACCGGTTCATACCAAAGCAATGCCAAGGGTGCCAGGCGTGACCCCCGTGCGCTGGGCTTGGCCAGGTAACGATCCAGCGAGGCCAGGCCGAACCGGATGTAGTCCGGGCGATCGAGCATGCTGCCGGCCCAGACATGAATGGGTTGGTCGATGGGGCCCCGATTGCAGTCGGCATAGTTAAACAGCAACCCGGTGGGGGTGGTCACCTGCTTGACATATTCAAAACTTTCAGCAAAACCGGGCGATTGGGCAATGCCCCAGTCATCGTCCAGCGCCGAGTGGAGGCAGGCCGCCATCACCCAGCTAAAGCTCGTGCCGTAGCTCCAGTAGACCGGTCCTTCGGGATAGACGCCGTCCCCCTGATAGACTTGCAGGCCCTGGCGAAAGTTGTCCCTGGCCTGCTGGAGAATCCGCCTGGCCAGTTCCGGGGAATCTTCGTAGACCGCCAGCGCTCCTGCGGCCAATGAGCCGTGCCGGACCTGGTTCCAATTATTAGTCCATTCCAGGCCGCCGTTGTGGCTCAAGGCGGACTCCAACCCCAGGCGGATGATCCCGTCGCGGATGATTTGGCGCTGGGTGTCGGACAATTCGTCGTAGAGCCAATCGTAGCCCAGCGCGATTGCCAGCGTCATTTCCGAGGTGTCCAGAAAGTGTGATGGATGCCAGTCTTTGAACTGCACGGCAGCGGTCATCTCCGAGATGATACGGTCACGCAGTGCGGGATCCGGGGCGAAAATGTGCGCCATGCCCATAATCACGATGTTGTGCAGCGCTGTGCGCGAGGTGTCGAGCATGCGTTTGCGCTTGTCCCCCTTGAGTTGTCGCTGAATCGGGGGCGTTCGTTCAACAAGATATGCGCCTTGCTGGATCCGCTGAAAAAAACGCCTGGCCAGAGCGTCGGACTTGAGAGATTCCGCCACCCGCGCCTTGACCTTCGGTGTGATCATCAGACGTGGGTGGTCAGGCAGTCGGTCAGGCAGGTTCAAGGACGGCGATTGGGGTTGGGAGGGGGCAGCAGTCATGATGTGGGCGATGCCAGTCAAAAGACAGAAAACGGCCAGGCCATTCACAAGGTGGCGAAATGACAGACAGAACACGGGCAACCTCAAGAAACTGGGCGGGATGGTGATTTTCGTCACTGCGCCAAATGTGAGGCAAGAGGGTAAGAAGTCAAGACCCTGTCCTGAATATCTGGTCACCGGACCTGCGCCTGCAACATCAGACACGAAGCCTGGTGGTGGTCAACATCCCGAAAGGTGGCCGTCGGGTTTTCGAACAGGCCCCTAAAGGGTACTGCCAGACTATGCAAATGGCATTAAAATGAGGCGCCGATCCAGGCGCCCAGAACCACGGCATCGTCGATATCGCCGGTTCCGCCGGGTTTCTGGACATATTGAATGGACGGCTGGATGTAGACGGCGGGGGTGACCTGGAAGCGGTGCCCCAGCTCAACCACGATTTCGTAATCAACATCCTCCCCGATGGAATCGCCGTAGTCGTCGCTGAGCTGGCCATAGGTGAAAAACGCCATGGTGTGGTCATCCTCGCGCCCGGGTATCAGGCCTTTCCAGTTGGCCCCGCAGCTGACCTGAAGCGGCATCTGAACCACATCGTCCTGGCCAGTATACGCACCGAAACCGAACAGTTTAAGACCGTCGGCAATTTCGAAATCGACATGTCCGTAGACGCGGAAGATGTTGTCGGTGCTGTCTGAATCGAACTCCGTGGTGTCATATTCGGAATTGGCGATGCCGACAAAGAGGCGGGCCGGTCGATCCCTGATCTCCGGGGTCCAGTCGTACTGCGCCATAACCGTCACCCCATCGTCGCGGTCGATGCCCCAGTCCGTTCCCCGTATGTTCTCCCAGATGTGGTCGTTGACCTGGTAGACACCAAGCTGCAGCTGGTGCTCGTCGTTGAACGTGTACTTCACCCGCCCATGCCACACTCCTAATGGGAAGGAGACAATCTGGAGCCTATCCAGCATCATGGAACGGATCGGACCGTTGATGGCGGTGCTCAGTGAGTAGCGATAGAGACCGTTGTTGGCGAAATCCGAGTCTTGGCTGTCGCGGCCGAACTTAAGTGAAAGCTTCTCGCCAACGGTTTTCTCGATCCAGACCTGATACAGAATGGTTTTCTGTCCATCAGGACCGCCGTAGAGGCACATGGGGTCGTAGATGCCGCCGACGTCGGAGGCGACACTGTCGCCATGGCGGTTCACCATCGAAATTTTCATGATGGTGTCCTGCCAGTCCAACAGCTTTTCCAGGTCCAGGTCCACGCCGGCATACACCTGACCGG
>JBFJXC010000046.1:0-14697 GCA_041623325.1 Lentisphaeria bacterium
CGGCGGCGGGATCCTGGGCCTGGGTAATCGGGCGGCCAACTACGATGTAATCAGCCCCGGCCGACGCCGCCTTGGCCGGAGTCATCACACGCTTCTGGTCTCCCAAGGCGCTGCCGGACGGCCGAATCCCCGGCACAACCAGCACGAAATCCTGACCACACGCCTGGCGAATCGGGCCGATTTCCAAAGCCGAACAGACCACTCCGGCCACGCCCTGTTGCCGGGACAGGTTGGCCAGACGCAGCACCTGGGACTCGGGGTCGGCATTCACCCCGACCGCCTCCAGTTCGGCCGCATCCATGCTGGTCAACACCGTCACGGCAATCAGCAATACATCCGTCTGCCCGGCCGCCTCGGCGGCCGCTTTCAGCATGGCGGGCCCACCCCCGGCATGAACGTTGACCATGTCCGCCCCAATGGCCGCCGCGGAGCGCACGGCCTGCCCCACCGTGTTGGGAATGTCGTGATATTTCAGGTCCAGAAACACCTTACGCCCAGACTCCTTCAACATGCGAACCGCTTCCGCCCCATGGCGGGTAAACAGCTGTTTGCCGATTTTGTACCACAACACGCTTTCGCCCAGCCGGGCCACCAATTCCCGGGCCTGGTCCAGGGTATCAACATCCAAAGCCACAATCAGTTCGGTCTTCTTCATCTTGCCAACTCCGCATTCGTTTCATTGCTAGTATCTCAAGTATCAGGGCGTAGGGCCGCCCGTTCCTCCCGGCCATCGTCGGCCGCCAGATGCCCCCTCATTTGCCAGAGAAGCTGCACGGTCACCAGCAAAGGCAGCAACACCACCGCCTTGAGCAATCCCGGCACCCCGGCCCATACCCAAGGCAGAGCCGTCAGGGACACCGACTTCATCAGCACCCCCGAAAAAAAGGCGGCATAAACGCTGAGCACCGGAATCAAACCGCAATAGATCATCAACTGCCTGGCGAGCCTGGCCTGCCTTTGCAGGCGGGGCTGGGGGCGGGCCAAGAGGAGGTCGCGCACCAGACTGATCAATTCGAACAGGTACCAGAACAAGGACAGGACAGCCAGGAAGACCACCAACAGCAAATAAAGGCTGCGCGGCACGGGAACATACCAGGCCAAAAAGGGGGCCAGGCCGAACAAATGGAGCGCGGCCAGCTTCAGACGGCGAACCCTGGCCGCCCTCCCCTTGCCTGCTGCGGCGTCTTCACGCAGGGAGAAGGTGGCGACGGTCAGGGCGGCAAGCGGCAACATGTAGATCAGGTTTACCTGCCCAGTCACGGACACGATCTGACCCGGCCAGCAAAAAACCAGACCCAGGGCCAGCAGGCTGTAGGTCATGGCGTCGAACACACGTACAAACTGCATGATCAAGTAACCGACCGGGCTAGCCGCTAAGCTGGTCGAGATACTGGTTGTATTTGCTGGCTTGCATGAGCATGTCCAGCTCCTCCTCTTCGTCATACTCCATTTTGAACAGCCAGCTATCATATGGAGAGACATGCAGCAGCTCGGGATTGTCCAACACATCGCGGTTGACTTCCAGCACCCGTCCGGTCAGCGGCGAGTAAACGATTTTGATGCCCGACTCCAGGTGCATGTGCAGGCAGTCGTTGTCCAGCTCCAGCTCATCATCAATCATAGGCATATCAAGGCTGATGATTTCCGGCAAGCGCTCGGCCATGTCATCAGTCAGTCCGACGGTGGCGACCCCCTCGCCATCATCGACACGTACCCACAAGTGCCGATGCCCATAAAGACGATCCGTGGGCCTTTCTACCATAATCCGGGTTCTCCGTTTCAAATCCAGTTTAGCGTTGTGTTCGACTATGCGGTCGACAAGGGTATGTTACCTATCCATAGTCACCCATGCAAACACTTTCGCCACGATTTTAATGACGAGGCCAGGGCAATGAAGGAACGATGCTACATTGTACGCTTGCCGGACGGCTCGGAAAGCCAGGCTCTATCGCAGTCCGAACTGCTCGAAATGGCCATGGATGGCCGCCTGACGGCCGACGCCCAGCTGCGCAGCAGCCTGGTTCCGCGCTGGGCGCCCGCCGACTCCGTCCCGTTCCTTAAAGAAATCTACGACAAGCGCGCCCGGCATGCCCGGCGACACCCAGGAGTCCTGAAAAAGGTGGCCGGCCGCCTGACCGAAAGCGTAGACACCCTCCAGGCGTTCCAGTTTTCGTTGCTGCAAGGCCGGTTCCACTACACACCGGCCCCGGTTGTGCTGCGGGTCATGGCCGGACTGACAGACCTGGTGCTGATTGTGCTCTACGCCGCCATCGTGGCTGGAGCCGCCACCGCCGCCGTGGCTTTTGCGAAAGCGGACCCCACCCTCGCCGCTCACGTTGCCGTGCCGCTGGCCTATATTGGCATCTTGTTATACCTGACTCTGGCCATCGGCCTCCGGGCCCAAACCATCGGACAATGGTTTTGGGGCATCATGGTGATCGGCAGCAGCGGCAAACCGGTTTTTCTGCTGCGCGCCCTGTGCTTCTCGCTCGGGCTCATGCTGGCCGGCATCCTGACGCCGCTTGTCGCCCTGATCATGCCCGCGAACCGCAGTGTTCACGACCTCTTCACTAAGACCCGTGTCGTCCGCATCCGGGTGACCGGCGGCGCGGCCTGACGGACGATGCGGCCAGCCAAACCGACACCCAGACTCCAAAGCGAAAACCCAGCATGAGCCGACCATCGCAGCCAGACCTCTCCGCGGCCGGGCCTCCCCCCAGGCCCCCCGCTTTCAGAACCTCCCCCCTACTCTTCAGCTACGTCGCCAGAGAATTCGCACTGCCTCTCTTGTGCGGCGTTCTGGCGTTCACGGCCCTATTCGTGATCATGGACCTGCTGGACTATCTCCAGGAATTCCTTAGCGGCAAAGCCCCGATCCCGTCCGTGGTGCTGTTCTTTCTGGTCCGGCAGCCAGTCAACCTGATCCAAATCCTGCCCATGGCCATCCTACTGGCCTCCAGCTACATGATCTGCAACCTGACCCGCCACCATGAAATCACCGCCGTGCGCGCCGCAGGCGTCTCCATCCTGCATTGCTGCCTGCCCGTCTGGATACTGGCTGGCCTGCTCTCCCTGGCCAGTCTCTGGCTCAATGAAAGCATCGTTCCCTACTGCTCGAAACAGTCCGAAATGCTACTGGAAAAGCTTAGCAGCCCCCACCAGAAGCCCCGTGAGAAGGAGCGGCGGCTTGCCTTCCGCAATCGTCGGGCCAATCGCGACTGGCTATTCGAGCGCTTCAGCAGCCAGGGCCTACAACAAGGCGTGATTGTCAAACAATTCCGGGCCGACAACAGCCTGGACTGGGAACTTCGCGCCGCCTCGGCCGAGTTCAGGAATCGGAGTTGGCACTTCCACCAGGCGACTCTGACCCGGTACAAGACCGGAGACCTGCTGCCCTCCGGTCCAGGCCAGGAGTTCGAACACTACACAAACCCGGATTTGAGCGAATCCCCCGACATTATTCTGAACAGTCTTCAGCCCGCCGAAGAGCTGTCCGCCCTGCAGCTAAACCGGCTATTGAGGGACAAACATGCCCTGCCCAAGACCACCCGCGACATCTTCCGAACCACCTTCTGGTACCGCCTTTCGTTCCCGTTCTCCTGCCTGATGGCCGCCCTCCTCGGGGTCGGCTTCTCCCTCACCGAGGAGCGGGGCAGTGCCATGCGAGGCCTGGCCATGGCCATCGGCCTCATTTTCCTGTACCACACCAGCGGCCAGATCATGCTGCTGCTGGGCAAGAGCGGTCGCATCCCGCCCCTTCTGGCCGGAACCACCCCCACCATCGCCTTCAGCGCCTGGGGTGCCTATATCCTGGTGCGGAAACGCTAGCGCAGAACTACTCCAGAAAAAATGGCGTATCCTCGTCGATCAGTAGGCGGACATCTATGCTCTTGCCAGCCGCCCTGCCGCCTTTTTTCGCGCTTGTTTCGGCCGCCTTCATCCGTGGCCCCTCCTCCGGTTCCTTCGCGCTGGGTTCAACCGCTTCCAGCCGAAGCTGAGCGGGCGGGACCCCGGGTGCAGCCTCCTCTTCGATATGCGCCCCGGCTTCAACCTGGACATCCGGCCCCACTTGGGTAGCAAGCTCGGCTGGTTCGCCCTCCCCCAAAGTCTGCGCGGGGGCCTGAGCAACCACCTCGGGGGCAACGGCGGCGGCAGTTTCTTCAGGTTCGGCTGCCCTCGGCTTTACTGGTTTTTCCGGTTTTTCCGGCTTTTCCGGTTTTTCCGGGGCGTCCGGGGCTTCCGGCTTTTCCGGGGTTTCCGGCTTTTCCAGGGCGTCCTCCTCCTGAGGGGACTCGGCCGTCCCGCGCTTTATCTGGGTAAATCCGGAAACTTCGTTGGCGGTGATTTTAAAGCCTCTGGCGCCAGTCGACCGAATGGGGATATCCTCGAACACCACGTCCACATGAGTCCCCTGCAAGCGTTTTTTTGGCTTGAACTCGCACCGCACCACCACCCCGTAGTTGGTGTACAATCCCTCGATGATGCAGTCCTCCGGAAGCAAGGCGTAGTCGCGCTCCATGATGAATCGGTCGATGCGGAAGCGCTTGGCATAGTAGGTCTTCTTCTTCCGGTCGCGGTAGATCATGGAGTAAACCTGATCCTTGTCCGAGATCAGAACTTGTTTGAGGGGGCCGACATACTCCTTGTCCGGCACCGGGACGACCTTGTACTCCCCAGTATTCTTGAGAAGAACCAGGCGGTCCACCTCAGCGCACATCAGGTAGTCGTCGCTTTTGTTGCTGTTCTTGACCTGGTAGCCGATAAAATTGCCTTGGCGGTCGTGTCCGACCTTGAGATTACGCAGGGCCACCTGCTTGACATCCACCTTCTTCAAACGGTCGATAACCGTGCGCCTCGGATAGTCCGCGCCGAATTTCTCAAGCAATTTGCGCAGATAGGCAATGGCGTAGTCGGTCAGATGCTCCAGATTGTACCGCGTTTCCTCGATGCGTTTGAGTATATCGTCGATGTCCTGACGATTCTTGTTGAGGTCGAAGCGGGAGATCCGGCGGATCTGAATTTGCAGAAGGCGCTCGATATCCTCATCAAGCAGCTCCCGCCTCAGCAAGCCGGCGTAGGGTTGGAAGCCGGCCCGGATTTCCTGGAAAATCTGTTCGAACTGGTCGCACTCCTCGATGCGCTTGTAGATGCGATGTTCAATGAACAGCTGGACCAGCGTCTTCTGATGGGCGCTGTCCTGCAGTTTGCCCAAGTCGATTTCCAGTTCGCGCTGCAGATTGCGCACCAAATCCCGGGTGTTTTGCTCCAGCACCTGAGTGACCGTCATCTGCACGGGCGTGTTGTTGTGGATCACGTTTAATGTGGAGGAGATGGAGACCTCGCAGTCCGTATAGGCATAGAGCTGGGCAATGGTCTCCTTGGCATAGACCCCGCGCGGCAGCATGATCTCGATTTCCACATTCTCAGCGGTGTAATCGTTGATACTGGCAATCTTGATTTTGCCGCGGCGAGCGGCATCCTCCACGGAACTGATCAGGGACTCGGTGGTCGTCGTGGCGGGAATCTCCCGGACGGCCAGGCACTTGTCGCTGACCACATCGATCCGGGCACGCAGGCGCACCCGGCCCAGGCCATCGGCGTACTCCTTCACATCCATAAGGCCGCCGGTCTGAAAGTCCGGATAGAGCTGGAAAGACTTTCCTCTGAGGATGTCGATCTGGGCCTCGAGCAGCTCGTTGAAATTATGCGGCAGCACCCGGGTGGTCATGCCGACCGCGATTCCCTCGGCGCCCTGCAATAGCAGAGCCGGAATCTTGGCCGGAAGCAGAACCGGTTCCTTGTTGCGGCCATCATAGGAATCGGTAAACTCGGTGATTTCCTTATTGAAGAGCACCTCGCGGGCCAGAGGGGTCAGGCGGCACTCGATGTAACGGGCTGCGGAGGCCTGGTCGCCGGTGTAGATATTGCCGAAATTCCCCTGCTTCTCGATGAAGTAATCCTTATTGGCCAGCACCACTAGGGCGCTGCCGATGGAGGCATCCCCATGCGGATGGTACTGCATGGTATGGCCAATCACATTGGCCACCTTGTGGAAGCGGCCATCGTCGATCACGTTCAGTGAATGCAGGATGCGGCGCTGGACCGGCTTCATGCCGTCGACCACGTCGGGGATGGCGCGCTCCTTGATCACGTAGGAAGCGTACTCGATGAAGTTGGTGGCCATCATCTCCCGCAGCGGATCCTCATCCACCGCATGGGAGGCGAGGGCCTCATCAGAGCCGTCCTCGGCTTCGACCATGTCCACCGGGTCTTTGTCCTCCGGCATGGGGTCCTTGGAATCCTTATTCGCCATCAAACCAAATTTTCCATGATGTACTGTTTCCGGTCGGGAGTGTTGCGGCCCATGAAGAACTCAAGCAGGCCGGGCACTTTGTGCATGCTGTTGACGGTCACCGGCACCAGGCGCATATCCTCCCCTATGAACTGCCCAAACTCCTTGGGCGAGATCTCGCCCAATCCCTTGAAGCGGGTCACCTCCGCGGCCTTGCCCAATTTGCCACAGGCGGCCTCCAGCTCGGCCTCGTCGTAGCAGTAGATCGTCTCCTTCTTGTTCCGGGCCCGGAACAGGGGCGTCTCCAGAATATAGACATGTTCGGCCAGCACCAACTGCTCGAAAAAGGTGAGAAAGAACGTGATGATCAGATTGCGGATATGCAGACCGTCCACATCGGCGTCGGTGGCGATGATCACCTTCTCGTAGCGCAGATCCTCGATGCCGTTTTCAATCCCTAAAGCCCGCATGACATAGTAGAGCTCTTCGTTCTTGTAGACCGTTTCCAGGCTCTGCGCATGGCAGTTCAGGGGTTTGCCCTTGAGGCAGAAAATGGCTTGGGTATTGACATCGCGGCAGCTGACGATGGAGCCGGCCGCGGACTGCCCCTCGGTCAGAAAAACCATGGAGCCGGCCCCTTGCCCGCGGCCATCATTCAAATGGTATTTGCAGTCCCGCAGTTTGGGAATCTTAAGGGCCGCCTTTTTGGCCTTCTCCTTGCCCTGCTGCTTGACCGCCTGGATCTCCTTGCGCAGCTTTTCGTTCTGGCCGATTTTCTCCAGAAGCTTGTCGGCGGTGGCCTTGTTCTTGTAAAGATGGGCGGCCACCACATCCTTGACCCGCGCCACAATCTCGGCCCGAACCTCGCTGTTGCCCAGCTTGTTCTTGGTCTGGGATTCGAAGACCGGGTCCTGCAACTTGATGGCGATGGTTCCGACAATGCCGTTGCGCACATCGGCCCCGTCGAAATTGCGGGCGGCGAACTCGTTGACACCCTTGAGGATCCCTTCGCGGAAGGCGGACTGGTGGGTGCCACCATCGTTGGTGTACTGTCCGTTCACGAAAGAGTAGTAGGTCTCCCCGAAAACCGGGGTGTGGCAGAAGGCGAACTCCAGAGACTTGTCCTTGAAATAGACGATGTCGTAGACGCTGTCGTCGTCCACCTTTTCCTTCAGCAAGTCCAACAGGCCATTGCGGGAAAAGAAACGTTCCCCATGGTAGTACAGGGCCAAGCCGCTATTGAGGTAAGCGTAGTTCCACAGCCGCCGCCGGATGAATTTCTCCTCGAAGCGGCAGTTGACAAACAGCTCGGGGTCTGGCACAAAGGTTATGCTGGTCCCGTCGGGCTGCTGGGTCTCGCCCTCGACCTCTTGCTGAAGAACCCCTTTGGCAAAGATCGCCTCTTTGAAGCGGCCATCCCGATGGGACTTGACCCTAAAGCATGAGGACAGGGCGTTGACCGCCTTGGTGCCGACCCCGTTCAGCCCCACCGAGAACTGAAAGACATCGCTATTGTATTTGGCCCCGGTGTTGATGCGGGAGACGCATTCAACCACCTTGCCCAAGGGGATTCCGCGACCGTAGTCGCGCACGCAAGCCTCCCCCTGATCGTCAAGCGAAATCTCGACCTTTCGGCCCGCGCCCATGATGAACTCGTCGACCGCGTTGTCGATGACTTCCTTCAGCAGCACGTAGATGCCGTCATCCTGATGACTGCCATTGCCAAGGCGCCCGACATACATGCCGGGACGGGTCCGGATATGCTCCAGCGAACTGAGCGTCTTGATCTTACTTTCGTCGTAAACCGGAACCTGTTCGTTAGCCATAGTTACCGACAGTCACACCCTGGTTGTTTGAGCTGGCCCGCCATGCCGCCGCCGGCTCTAGTCAATATCGTCGAGGTCTTCCTCGTACTGATCACGGCTTTCCCCCTCTTCCAGCTCGTCCATGTCCTCCAAATCCGCGACATTGTCGAACAGCAAGGAGCCGGTGATCATGGCACCGCATTCCGGGCAGGCACCGCCCTCGGCGTCCACATCGCTCATGCGCACTTTGCATTCACAGTACGGGCACGTAATGGTTTCCATCGTTTTCTCCCTTCCGCTTCTTACTGCCAGCATTCCACTGGGCAATTGGCACCTTGAGATCGTTAGACCTGCAACGACATCAGAAATTCGATGTTGTTGGAGGTTTTTTTCATTTTACTGAGCAGCAGCTCCATGGCCTCGGTGGACGGGACTCCGGCGAAGACCCGCCTCAATGCCCAGACACGCTTCAATTCGTCGGGATGCAGCAGCAAGTCCTCGCGGCGGGTCCCGCTTTTGTCAATATTAATAGCCGGGAAGATGCGTTTTTCCACCATGTGCCGATCCAGATGCAGCTCCATGTTGCCGGTGCCTTTGAACTCTTCAAAAATCACCTCGTCCATGCGGCTGCCGGTATCTATAAGGGCTGTAGCGATGATCGTCAAGCTGCCACCCTCCTCAAGATTGCGGGCTGCCCCGAAAAAACGCTTGGGCTTGTGCAGGGCATTGGCGTCGACGCCGCCGGAAAGAATCCGGCCACTGTGGGGTTCGACCGTGTTATAGGCCCGGGCCAGACGGGTGATACTATCCAGCAAGACCACCACGTGCCGACCATGCTCGACTTGACGCTTGGCCTTTTCGATGGCCATTTCCGCGACCTGGACATGGCGCTCGGGCGGCTCGTCAAAACAGGAGTGAATCACCTCGCCCTTCACCGACCGCTTCATTTCGGTCACTTCCTCGGGGCGCTCATCGATCAGCAACACCATCAACTGGACATCGTCGTTGTTGGCGGTGATGCTGTTGGCCATTTTCTGCAGAATGACCGTCTTGCCGGTGCGGGGCGCGGCCACGATCAAAGCGCGCTGGCCGCGGCCGATAGGCGTGACCAGATCGACCACTCGCCCGGTATAGTCCTCGGACCCCGGGGTCTCCATGATCAGCCGCTGATTGGGGAACAGCGGCGTCAGATTCTCAAACGGCACGGTCTTTTTCTTGGCCTCCGGCGGCTCGCCGTTGATCGACTCCACCTTCAGCAGGGCAAAGAAGCGTTCCTTCTCCCGCGGCTGGCGAATCTGCCCCAGCACGGTATCGCCGGTGCGCAAGGAGAAGCGCCGGATCTGAGAAGGGCTCATATAAATGTCTTCGGGACAGGGCAGATAGCTGTACTCCGGGCTGCGCAGGAAGCCGAAACCGTCGGGAAGCACCTCGAGGGCCCCGCCCCCATACAGCATGCCGCTCTTCTCCACATTGGCCTTCAGAATCTCGAACACCAAATCATGCTTGCTCAGGGAGCCCACGCGTTCGATGTTCAGCTCAAGGGCCAGCTGGGTCAACTCCGTCATACTGCGCTGCTGCAGGGTGGCCAGATTCATATTCTTGACCACCTGGTCCCGGTTCTGCTCGCGATTCTGGTCCCGGTTCTGCTCGCGATTCTGGTCCCGGTTCTGGTCCCGGTTCTGGTCGCGATTCTGGTCTCCCCGGCGTCTGGAACCGCGCTCGTGCCGCTTCTGGGGCTGGCCCTGCGCGGCCGCTGGCGCCTCCGCCTTCACGGCCTCGGTCGTTTCTGCACCCGCCTCGGCAGCGTCGCTGCCTTCTTGAGCCACAACCGCTTCCGGAACCGCAGTGGGGGTTTCCGGGGCCGGGGCGACCGGGGCGGCTTCCGCCAGCTCCACCGGGGCGGCCTCAGGGGCCGGGACGGGGGTTTCGGCGGCCGGAGCCGTTTTCCGCGGTCTTCCTCTGCCTCGCTTGGGAGCGGCTTCTTTGCGTCCGTTGTCTTTTTGTTCAGGCATCCGTGCCATTCCTTCCGTTTGCTCTACTCTTCGTTATTTAATCGCAGCAGCAGGCGACGGCACTGCTCCTTGAGAGAAGCCAGGGTGCCATTGTTGATCAAGGCAAAGTCAGCCTGCCGCATTTTCACATCCATATCCATTTGAGCCTCGTTCCGGCTCCGTATTTCGGCATCGCTCCATCCGCGCCGCCGCAGACGCTCCAATTGCGTCTGCCGATCGCACCAGACCGACAGGGTTGCCGCCATGTCCCGGTCCCACCCCACCTCGAAAAGGAGAGGCACCGCGCAAAAACAGCGCCCAGCCCATGCCTTCGCCTGCGCCTGCAGGCGAAGGCGCACCAGCGGATGGACCCGTGCATTCAGCCAGGCCAGCTCCCGAGGGCATCCGAACACCTTTGCGGCGACCTGCCGACGGTCTACCAGTCCGTTCCGGTCCAAAACGTGCTGCCCCCAGCGCTGGACCAGAGCATCCCGCAGACCGGCGTCTTCGGCATAGAGCTGATGGACCAGCGCGTCACTGTCGATGGTCGGCTCACCCAGTTCCTCGAACAAGCTCAGCACCGTGCTTTTGCCGGCACCAATCCCCCCGGTCACTCCTATGAGCATGATGAACCCTTGCCAATTCTGAACCGTTAGCGGGAAAATGGGAATTGCCCCCACAGTGCGGAGGCTACACTCATTCGGGGAACCTAAAGAACCTGCCAGAAGCCCGGCAACTCAGCGCTGCCAAGAGCAATTACTCGCACACAACCTCTGGCTTGGGGAAAAATCGGGGCTAGAAAGCGTTTTGAATCACAGCACCCGGCACAAGCGGCCATGACTTGCCAAGGGGTGCAGCCCCCACTACTGGAAGGGCAGTTTGCTCGCTGCGCGTATACTACTCGGAAGACTTGCCGATGTCAAACCCTTTTCCCGACTCTTTGGCAAATTTTTTCACACTTGCCAGGACGCTCAGGGGGACGGCGGCCACGATACGGGCGCCCTGATCGGTATATTTCTCCAGGCTGATACTGCTGGTGCGGTGCAGCAATGCAATCAGATCGTAGCGATGATGAGGAATCATCAGCTCGACCTGGCGCAGGCTTCGCTCCAGCTCCTCGGCCAGGCGGGCCTCCAACTGGTCCAAGCCGACCCCATCCCGGGCCGAAACGAAAACCGCATCGGGATGGCGCCGCCGGAAACGGGGCACCGTGTGCTCGTCGTGGATCAAATCGATCTTGTTGAAAACCGTAATCACCGGCTTGTCCCCGGCCCCGAGTTCTGCCAGCACCTCTCGGGTGGTACGGTGGTGCTGCTCGATCTCGGCACTGCTCACATCCAGGACCTCCACCAGAAAATCCGCGTTGACCGCCTCCTCCAATGTGGACTTGAAGGCCTCGACCAGCTGATGGGGCAGTTTGCGCACAAAGCCCACCGTGTCGCTGAGCAGCAACTCCTGCCGGTTCGGCAGGACCAGGCGGCGCACGGTCGGATCCAAAGTGGCAAACAGTTTATCCTCGGTAAAGACATCCGCCTGGGTCACCGCGTTCAGCAGGGAGGATTTCCCCGCATTGGTATAGCCGACAATCGCCGCCACCGGCACCGGCTTCTTCAATCTTTGCTTGCGCTGCACATCGCGCTGGCGGCGCACTTGCCGCAACTGACTTTGCAAATGGTCGATGCGACGGCGCACCAGACGGGAGTCGATTTCAATCTGTTGTTCGCCCGCATCGCGCGTGCCGGCACCGCCGCTAGCGCCACGCTGGCGGGACAAGTGCCCCCAGCGGCGCTTCAAACGGGGCAAGTCGTACTTGGCCCGGGCCAGCTCCACCTGCAGGACCGCCTCCCGCGTCTGCGCCCGCTGACCAAAGATGTCCAGAATGACCTCGTGGCGATCGACCACACATACCTTGGACAACTGCTCCCAGTTGCGTTGCTGCGAGGGGCTGAGCTGATCGTCGAAAATAATCACATCCGCCTCCACAGCCCGGGCCTGCTCGACAATCTCCTGGGCCCGACCCGAGCCTACCAGGTAACGCGACTGCGGCTCCCGCAGACGCGCCGCCATCCTGCCCACAACCGGCACCCCCAGGGTCTTGGAAAGATCCGCCAGCTCGTCCAGCAGCTCCTCCACCGTTTCATCGGACATCTCCGGGTGCTGCAAGCCCACCAGAAAAGCACGCTCCACCATCTGAGGCTTTTCCGTGACCGCTATGGTTTCGTTATTCTTCAAACGCTCGCTTCTCCATTCACTCCAGAGTTCACTAATAACGCCTGGCACGGGATTGTTTGGACTTCGACTCCCCCCCGACCTCCGCAACCCGCCCCCCCATGAACCTCGAGTCTCCCCGCCTACTCATCGGCAAGCTGGCGGCGCATGTGGACATTCTGCACCAAACCAAGAGCAATCATGCAACATAGCATGAACGACCCCCCGTAGCTCACAAACGGCAAGGGGATGCCGATAATGGGGGCAACACCCACCGTCATGCCGACATTCACAAATGCGTGGATAAAGAACAAGGCGGCCACCCCAGTGGCCAGATAGGCGCCAAAGCGATCGGCAGCGACCGCCGCGGTCCTCAAACAGCATAAGATAACCCCGACGAACGCACAAACCATTGCCCCGGCCCCCACAAAACCGCTTTCCTCCGCCACAACCGAAAAGATGAAATCGGTGGGCGCGACCGTACGGGGAAGAAAGCCCAGCACATGCTGCGTACCGCGCATGTAGCCCTTACCCCAGACACCGCCGCTGCCCACGGCCAGCAACGACTGGTGGGCGTTCCAACCCGAGTCCGACACATCTTCGGACGGATGCAGAAACGTCCGGATGCGCTGTTGCTGATGAGGTGCCAGTCCGAATTCGTAAACCAGCGGTGCCGACACGACCGCCATCAACACGGCCAGAACCAACCACCGCCAACGCAGCCCTCCCGCAAAGACAATGGCCAGAAACACCGGGATGAAGGTCAGACAAGTCCCCCAGTCCGGTTGCAGGGCCACCAGCAGCACCGGGCAGGCGGCCACTACGCCCAGAATGCCAACATGGCCGACATGCTTCAGCTCCAAGGCCGGACGGGACCCAACCCAGGCCAGCAGCAGCACGGTCGCCGGCTTCATCACCTCCGCCGGCTGCAGGGTCCCCCCGGGCACGACCAGCCAGCTGCGGGCCCCATGCACTTCCCGGCCCACCACCAGCACCAGCACCAGCAAAGCCACACCACCCGTGTACAGCAGCCAGGACCACCGGCCCCACAGGCGGTAGTCCACGCAGACAACGGCCACAAACGCGCCCATGCCCAACCCCAGCCACATGAGCTGTTTCACCCAATAGCGGACAAACTCCCCGCCGGCCTCCTGACCCACCCCATAGATGAACAGACAGCCCGCAAACAGCAGCATCGAAGTCAACAGCAACAGCGTGAAGTCCAATTGTTTCAGCCAGTCAATAAGTGATCGCTTCGCCGCCGCCATGGACCTGCCTCGCCTGCTCCGAAAGCCAACCGGCCCGGACACCATTGTGGAAAACTTTCCTGATTTCAGGGCCTTTTGCCCCCGATCCGGTTGCACGGGGCCCAACTTTACGATAAATTACTGCTTCTTTGTTGAATTTCCTGACGTGAACTCCTCGAGAGTTCTCAAAACAACCCAAGGGAGCAGAAGACAATGGCTATCAAAATTGGCATCAACGGGTTTGGCCGCATCGGCCGCATGGTGTTCCGCGCCGCCGCCGGTCGCGACGACATCGAAGTGGTCGGCATCAACGACCTGCTGGACGTTGAGTACTTGGCCTACATGCTCAAGTACGACTCCGTCCACGGCCGCTTCGCCGGCACGGTCGAAGTTGCCGACGGCAAGCTGGTGGTCAACGGCAAGCCCATTCGCATCACGGCCGAGCGCGATCCGGCCAACCTGGCCTGGGGCGAGATCGAAGCCGAAGTCGTGGTCGAGTCCACCGGTTTCTTCCTGACCGACGAAACCGCCCGCAAGCACATCACCGCCGGCGCCAAGAAGGTCGTCTTGTCCGCTCCGTCCAAGGACGCCACCCCGATGTTCGTCTGCGGCGTCAACACCGACACCTACGCCGGCCAGGACATCGTCTCCAACGCCAGCTGCACCACCAACTGCCTGGCCCCGATCGCCAAAGTTCTGAACGACAAGTTCGGCATCGAAAAAGGTCTGATGACGACCGTTCACGCCGCCACCGCCACCCAGAAGACCGTCGACGGCCCGTCCATGAAGGATTGGCGCGGCGGCCGCGGCATCCTGGAGAACATCATCCCGTCCTCCACCGGTGCGGCCAAGGCGGTCGGCAAGGTCATCCCCGAGCTGAACGGCAAGCTGACCGGCATGGCTTTCCGCGTGCCGACCTCCGACGTCTCCGTGGTTGACCTGACCGTCACCCTCAAGACCGAGACCACCTACGAGGCCATCTGCGCGGCCATGAAGGAAGCTAGCGAAGGCGAACTGGCCGGCGTGCTCGGCTACACCGAGGACGCGGTGGTGGCCACCGACTTCCGCGACGAAGTCTGCACCTCCGTCTTCGACGCCGGGGCCGGCATCCAACTGGACGGCACCTTCGTGAAGGTCGTCTCCTGGTACGACAA
>JBFJXC010000047.1:0-14683 GCA_041623325.1 Lentisphaeria bacterium
ACTGAACACTGAACACTGAAACCTGTCGGCACCGCAATCAAACCAGTCGTGCCAAAGAGTATTGAAGCAAGCATGACGACCAGGAAGTAGCCTGGTCGGTCGAAACCCAAAGAGGAAGGGTGACGCGGTCACCGCAACCGAGAAGGAGAGAAGCAAATGAGTATGTTCTGCTATCAGTGTCAGGAAGCCTGCCAAAACAAGGGTTGCACCGTCAAGGGCATGTGCGGCAAAGAGGCGAGCACGGCCCAGTATCAGGATCTGCTGCTGTATGCGCTGAAGGGCATTGCGCTCTACGCCGAGAAGGATGCCTCCGTGCTGCCGCAAGTGGGACCCTTTCTGACCAAGGGGCTTTTCACGACCGTGACCAACGTCAACTTCGACAACGAGCGCTTCGTGCCCCTGATCCAGGAGGCGCTTCAGTTGCGCAACGAGCTGGCCGGCAAGATCACCCTGGCCGAGGCGCACGATGCGGCCACCTGGCAGCCGGCCTCCACGGCGGATTACCCGCAGAAGGCGCAGAGCGTGGGCGTGCTTTCCACGGAAAACGAGGATGTGCGCTCGTTGCGTGAGCTGATGATGTACGGCCTGAAGGGCATCGCCGCCTACGCCGAGCACGCCGCCGTCCTGGGCAAGACCGACACCAGTATCCACGCCTACATGGTCGAGGCGCTGGCCGCCACGACCAAGGAACTGAGCGCGGATGAGCTGGTGGGCCTCACCTTGAAGGGCGGCGCGGTGGCCGTTACCACCATGGCGTTGTTGGACGAAGCCAACACCTCGACCTACGGCCATCCGGAAATCACCGAGGTGAATATCGGCGTTGGCACCAATCCGGGTATCCTGATCTCCGGTCACGACCTGAAGGATCTGGACGAGCTGCTGCAGCAGACCGAAGGCACCGGAGTGGATGTCTACACCCACGGTGAAATGCTGCCGGCCCACTACTACCCGGCTTTTAAAAAGTACGCCCACTTCGCCGGCAACTACGGCAACGCCTGGTGGCAGCAGGACAAGGAGTTTGCCTCCTTCAACGGGCCCATTCTGATGACCACCAACTGCCTGACCCCGGTCAAGGACGCCTACCGCGAGCGCATCTTCACCACCGCCGTGGTCGGGTATCCGGGCGTCCGGCATGTGGCCGACCGTCGGAACGGTGGCCAGAAGGACTTCAGCGAGATTGTCGCACTGGCCAAGACCTGCCCGGCTCCCATCCAGATCGAATCCGGCTCCATCGTCGGCGGTTTCGCCCGCAACCAAGTCTTGGCCCTGGCCGACAAGGTGGTCGAAGCGGTCAAGTCCGGCGCGGTCAAGCGCTTTGTGGTGATGGGCGGCTGCGATGGGCGCCAGCGCTCCCGTGGCTACTTCACCGAGGTGGCCGAGGCCCTGCCCGAGGATGCCATCATCCTGACGGCCGGCTGTGCCAAGTACCGCTACAACAAGCTCAATCTCGGCGACATCGGCGGCATCCCCCGGGTGTTGGACGCCGGTCAGTGCAACGACTGCTACTCCCTGGCCGTCATCGCCCTCAAGCTCAAGGAGGTCTTCGAGCTGGAGAACATCAACGACCTGCCGATCTCCTTCGATATCGCCTGGTATGAGCAGAAGGCGGTGACCGTGCTGCTGGCTCTGCTGCACCTGGGTGTGAAGGGCATCCGCCTCGGACCCACGCTGCCGGCCTTCCTGTCGCCCAACGTGGCCAAGGTGCTGGTGGAGAACTTCGACATCAAGCCCATCGGCGAGGTCAAGGAGGACATCGAGGCCATGATGGCGGGCAAGTAATGCCAGCGGTCAGCTGAAAAACAGAACGCCCGGTCTGCGAATGTCGCAGACCGGGCGTTTCTTTTCGAGGAATCGGTCTGCTGCTGGGTTGCCAGGCGCCCCCAGTTGCGGTCAGGGCTGGCCACGGGCGTAGTCGGCGGCCTCCGCCATGAGTTTGATGGCGTTTTCGATCCGATCCAGTTCCTCGAATCCGTAGGAGAGCCGTAGCTGTCGCTGGCCTTTTTCCACCAGTTGGCCTTTGGGGTGGATGCAGTATTCGCCCGGAATATAGGCGACCCGTGGGTTTCGGTTGTCGGCGGGCCCGTCGATCTCGGGTATGCCGGTGGTGCGGCTGAGGTAGTTGAAGAAGTGGGAGTGCTCGTCGGTGCGGATGTCGCTGAAAGTCAGGTAGAAATAGAAGGCGGCCTGTCCGCCGCGGCACTCCTGGAGGGCGTGGCCCAGGTGCTGGTCGAGCCAAGCTTGAATGGGGCGGGCCTTGGCGCGATACTCCCGGTTGACGTTGTCGATCTGCTGGCGCATGTGCTGGTCCAGGATGTAGCTGGCGATCTCCTGGTTGATGAGGGGGGCGCTGAAGCCGACATCGCTGGTGCGCTGAACCATGGCGGACATGAGATCGTTTTGGGGGCCCAGCATGTAGCCGATGCGCAGGGCCGGGGCCAGGATCTTGGAAAAGCTGGCCACCTCGTAGACCAGGCCGATTTCGTCGTACAGCAGACCGGACACGGGCGCCTCCACGGCAGGGTCGTGGATGAGGTGCTCGTAGGCCCGGTCGAGAACGAGGGGCACTTCGCGGTCGATTTCCCGGGAAAGCTCGGTGGCGATTCGGACCAGATCGCGGCGTTTTGAGTTGGAGAGGATGGTGCTGGTCGGGTTGTTGACCGTGACCATGTAGATGAAGCGAATCTGTTTCTTGCGCTCCCCCAGTTCGGCCAGGATTTGCTCAAGCCGGCCGATGTCGATCCCGTCCTCTTCCTCCGGAACGGCGACGATGTCGAAGCCCATACGCTCCAGAAAATTGGTGTAGATGTAGTAGGTCGGGTCCGCTGTAATGACAAGGCCCCGTTCCAGGATGTGGGCCAGGCCATCCAACAGGCTGGTCGCCCCATTGGCCCCCACGATGATCCGGGTTCGGTCCAGGATGTCCGGGGTGATGCCGCCAGTCTGGTTCTGGAGGATGAAGTTCCGGATGGCGCCGATCAGATTGACGGACCCGGCTGGTCCACCGTAGTTCAGGGGCACCCGGTACTTGTCCGGGGTGGCGAGCACGGCATCGAAGGCGCTGCGAATCAGATCGCGCGGGATGGTGGTTTCGTTGACGTAGCCCACGCCCAGGTTGATGTCGATGCCGTCCCGGAAATCTTTGGCGAAGGCGGCCATCATGCGCCCGGCCGGGGAGGGAATCAGGGAGGCTGTGCCGTAGGCGGAAAGGCTGGGACATTGCATCGGGTGCTCCCGGGTTCAGGTGTTCAGATTTCAGCCCCGCCTGCCTAGGCAACCGGCTCGGCGGCCAGGAAGTCCCGGACTCCGGCGTAGTCGCGGTTGATCATCAGCTGGACCAGCCCGGCGGTCGTGGACAGGCTGTCCTGTCCCGCCAAATCCGCCAGCAGGTAATAGTAGTCCGGAATGAAGGGCAACTTCAACTCGTTTTGGACTGTGGCCATGAATTCCTGGTAGATATCGAGGATCTCGCTGAACTCGATGGCGTCTGCCGGCTTGCCCATGACCGAGTAGCGGAAGGGTGCCGGAGGCCAGTGCTTGAGAGGAAGCAGATACTTGAGGGGGTAGGTCAGAAACGTTTCGATGTAGTTGTCGTCCAGCCGGAAACCGTACCGTTCCGGATCGCGCCCCCATTCGGTGGGAGGGTAGATGGCCGCTGGCAGGCAGAGGAGCGAATCGAGATAGGGCCGGATCTGGCGCAGGCGTGCGAGGGTGTTGGCCATGGACTGTCGGGTTTCGCCGGGCAGCGGGAAGATGAAGCTGCCGACGGTGCGGATGCCGGCGTCGTGGGCGGCCTTGAGGGTGTCGCCAATGCCTTGGAAGGTGGTTCCTTTGCGGATCTTGAGCAGATTCTCGTCGTCCAGCGTTTCGATTCCGAAAAAGAGGGCTTGAAAGCCGGCCTGGCGCATCAGCGCGAAGTTCTCGCCGCGGTTGGTATCGATGCGGGAGAAGCAGCTGAGCTTCAATTTGCCGTTGAGGTCGGAGGCTACGATGGCCTGGGCCAGTTCGGTGAGGGCTCCGCGCGGAGGGGTGGAATCCTCGATGCGAATGTGGTGCACATTCCGCTCGAAACACAGCTGCCGTAATTCGGCCATGACATTGGCGATGCGGCGGCGAATGGGGGACCGCCCGTAGTTCTCCGGCCGGATGCAGTAGGTGCAGCGGCTGGGGCAGGCCTGGTTGGACAAGGTCAGGGTGTAGACCGGGATTTTGTCGACGATGCCGGGGTAGGTCGCTTGGTCGTAGCAGGCCGTGGGATAGTCGTCGACATCCACGGGGGCGCGCTCCTGGAGGCTGATGGTTCCGTCCGCTCGCCGGAAGACGCTGCTGGGGCAGGTGGCGATGTCGCCGCCCTGCACCAGATGGCGAACCCCATCGAAGCCGAGGCCGGTTAGCAGGCCGTCGAAGGCGCTGCCCGGAAGCGCCAGGATGTGCTCCTTGAACCAGTCGACCTTCTGGCCGACCCCGTAGATCTTGAGGCCGGGGCGGCGGCTCTTCAGCTCTCGGGCCAGATCGAAGCAGAATTTGAATCCAGTGCCGTGCCAGAGGTTGAGGAAGACGGCGGCATAGCCGGCCGCGGCCAGTGACTCGGCCTCGGCCTCCAGTTCCCGGCGGTACAGATCGTTGCTCTCGTAGAACGGCAGGTCGCCCAGATTTTTCATGTAGGCGGGGCCGAGGCGGACCAGATCGGCGATGTTGGCCCGGTCGACGATGTCCGCCTGATCCCCGTTTTGCCGGATGATGGCGGCGATCCGTCCCAGGCGCTCGTTGGGAAAAAGGTGGCAGATATCGTCCAGTTCGCCGGAGAGGTTGTAGATCAGATACTTTTTCATGGGCCGCCTTGGGTTTGCGTTCGACTGTATTGTTTGCCGCTGGCCTCCGCCGCGCTCCGAATATTGTTGTGATCGGTTCCCGAATCAAGTATAATGACTCAGATTTTTAAGTGGCGGCAGTGAATCGTCTGTATTGACGGAAATGCCCCCGCTTATTATAGTGTCGCCTTTTCCCGGCGATGACCCGCCCCTTCGAGGGGGAAGCTGGCGGCGGCTGGACGGATGAACGTGGCGGCGCGGTAGGCGAGGTTGGCCAGTGGACGCAAGTAGCATAGCGGCGAGGCGGCGAGTGGTGATTACCGGCATGGGGGCGGTGACCCCCATCGGCATCGGCCTGCGCGACTACTGGGAAAGCCTCGTGGCCGGACGCAGCGGCGTCGGACCGATTACGCTCTTCAATCCCGATCAGTACCCCATCAAAATAGCTGCAGAAGTTAAAGATTTTGATTCATCCCGTTTTTTAGACCGGAAGAAGGATAAGCAGTTAGGCCGCGTAACGCAGTTTGGCGTTGCATCCGCGGTTTTGGCCCTGGAGGATGCTGGTTGGGATGAACGCCCTGGTGACGGAAAACTTGGGGTGGCCACTGGTATCAGTGGGTCTCCCCAGGACGCTATGGAGGAAGCGATTATCTACATGAAAGATAATCGCTATAAGCGTATCCTCCCGTATATGATTACCAAATGTGCAACCCATGGAGCAGCTACCGAAACAGGTCTCATGACGGGGTTTCAGGATCAGGTGATTACTGTTTCCACCGCCTGTAGCGCGGGTATTTTCGCCATTGAATATGCCCTCCATGAAATACGTAGCGGCCGTTGTGATGCATTTCTCTGCAATGCAACCGATACCACAGTGACAGCCAACGGCTTTGGTGTGTTTTGCAGAGCCAATATGCTTTCAAAACTCGATAAGAACGCAAGTCGTCCGTTTGATGCGAAACGGGATGGGGGTGTTTTGGGAGAGGGCGCAGGTGGATTGTTGCTTGAAGAAATCGGCCATGCTCGACGACGTGGGGCTACTATTTATGCTGAAGTTCTCGGAACTGGAACAAGCGGAGTTGGCTACAACTGCAATCCTGAGCTGAGTGTTCCCAAAGGGATGGCGGCGGCTATGACGAAAGCCTTGAATGCCGCAAATTGCGGCCCGGAGGCGATTGATCACATTGGGGCTCACGGAGTCTCAGACCCGCACCTGGATGTCTGGGAGACTCAGGCGATAAAAAAGGTTTTTGGGGAGCATGCCTACCGTGTTCCTGTCAGTTCCGTGAAGTCCATGATCGGCATTCCCCAGAATGCGGCGGGAATGCTGCAGGTGATCGCGGGGGTTATGTCGATTCAGGAAGGCATTATTACGCCAACCATCAACTATGAGTATCCGGATCCAGATTGCGATTTGGATTATGTGCCCAATGAAGCACGCAGAAACCGAATTAATAGAGTACTTGTTCTCAGTCATGGCCTTAACGGTAGTGACGCCGCGATAGTTGTGGGAAGGATTTCTGGAACTTGAATTTGCTGAGTTTCATTCTACTTCTTTCCGCTGTGGCCAATCTTAGTTTGGCAGGATTCCTCTTTCATCGGCGGCATACAAAAGCATTGCATTTTGCTTTTGGCTTTCTCGTGTTTTCCATCGCGATTTGGAATGTGACTGTCTTTTTTGTCAGTACACTTCAAGATCATTGGCTGGTTGAAATGGTGGGGAGATGCGCTTTTGGGATTGGTGTTGTTGTTGGGGCAGCTTATGTCGCGTTTACCTGGTTTTATCCAGAGAAATATCATATCAAACCATCCCGCCGGATTGTTTTCTCATTCCTGGTATTTGTTTTTTTTATGATTGTTGTGTCTAGTTCCACACTTGTGCAAGCTTCGGTTAAATTTACAGCAAATGACCGGGAACCGGTTTTGGGGCCATTTCATCCCTTTTATGTGGCATACATGCTGATGTGCTTTGGATGGGCGACCTATAATTTGTTACGAAGCTGGTTCAATACTCCAGATGGGCGGGACAAATTACAAGTCCAATATTGCTTGTTTGGGTTTGTGCTTTCGTTTGTTCCTGCCTATGCAGCCAATTTTATAATGCCATTCATTACTCACAATCCTGATTGGTGGGTGCTGGGTGGGGCCTCGCCCTTGTGTCTGACAACCCTGACGTTTTACGCGATCTACCGGCATCGCCTGATGGACATCGGGGTGGCGATCCGGAATGCGCTGATCTACGGGGTGCTCGCCTTCCTCCTCTCGGTGCTTTTTCTGGTGCCGTTTTTTGGCAACCGCTACCTGCTGGGCAACGATTCCCTGGTTACGGACGTGCTGATTGGGGTGGCGGTGGCCACGGTTCTGGCGGCGTCTCTGCAGAGTCTTCAGAGTTGGGTGAGGCGCTTTGTCGACAAGTGGCTGTTCCAGGGTCGGTACGACCACGAGGGGGCTCTGGTGCGGTTTGGGGACAGTCTGATGGGCACCTATGGCAACGAGGGGGTCGGACGCCTGCTGGTTCGGGAGATCCCGATCATCATGCAGTCGGCCGGGGGGGTGTTGTATTTGCCGGAGAGCGAGGGGCCGGGTTTTCGTTTGCTGGCCTGCAGCCCGGGTGCCGATGCCCGGTTGCCGGAAACGTTGGATTGGGAGCATCCGCTGATCAGTACGATGCTGGCCAGTCAGGAGCGGCTGATCAAGGAGGACGTGGCCTATCGGACCGTCAAGCTTTCCAGTCGCCAGGAGATCCTGGATGGCTTCGAGGAGCTGACTGCCGAGCTGGGGGTGCCGCTGGTCAGCCAGGGGCGCGTTCTCGGCCTGATGTTTCTGGGCGAGCGCCAGAACGATAACGTCTACACCTCGGATGATCTGAAGTTGCTGGGGGCCCTGACCGCCCAGGCCGCCTTTGCCCTGGACAACACCCGTCTGTATGAACAGATGGTCGAGTCCAAGCGCCATTACGAGACCATCTTGCGCCATATGCAGCGGGGCGTGCTGACCGTGGACCGAAATTTGCGGGTGGTGACCCTCAACCAGGCGGCCGCGGGTATTTTGGGGACGCAGCCGTCTGAATGGGTGGGGCGTCCGGCCAGCGAGTTTTGCCCGCATTTTACGCCACTTCTGCAGAAGACCCTGGAAACCGGACACGATCAGCCGCAGGAGGAAATTGAGGTGGTCGGCAAGGAGAAGACGATGCCGTGCGAATGCGAAACCTCCATCCTCTGCGATGCCCGCGGCCGGGTGACCGGGGCCTTGGTCGTCTTTCAGGATCTGACCCAGAGAAAGCGCTTCGAGCAGGAGGTGCGGAGGGTGGACCGGCTGGCCTCGGTGGGGACCCTGGCCGCCGGCATCGCCCATGAGATCAAAAATCCCCTGGTCTCGATCCAGACTTTCGCCCAGTTGCTCCACGAACGTCATGCGGACGACGACTTCCGGGATAGCTTTTCCAATGTGGTGCAGGCGGAGGTGGGGCGCATCAACAAGCTGGTTCACAGCCTGCTGGATTTCTCCCGCCCGCGCCATCGGGAGATCGGCCCGGTTCATGTGCATGAACTCATGGATCGGGCCTTGACTCTGCTGGCTAATGAACTAAAGAAAAGAAACGTGGAGCTGAGCCGGGATTATGATCCCAGTCTGCCGGTGATCAGCGGCGACCACGAGCAGGTTTACCAGGTGTTTCTGAATTTGCTGCAGAATGCCATTCAGGCCATGGAAGGCCGCGTTCGCGACTTGGCCATCACCACCCGGCTGGGAGAAGCCAGAGAAAGCATGACTCGCAAGCCGGTTGTGATCATCAAGATTGCCGATAGTGGCAAGGGAATTGCGCCCGAAGCTCTGACCCAGATCTTTGACCCGTTCTTCACCACCAAGGCGAACGGCAGCGGGCTCGGGCTGTCCATCTGCCATGGTATTTTGAAAGATCACGGCGGATTGATCGAGGCCGAAAGTGTGCTGGGCGTCGGCAGTGTGTTTACCTTGACCTTTCCGGTCCGGGCGGCCTCCAGGATCGGAGCTTCTGCAAAAACGAGGGAGATTGCATGCAAGGCGTATTGATTGCATCGGCGGATGCCGCCGTCCGAAAATCTCTGAATCTCATCCTGTGCGAGGGGCGCACGGTTCATGAGTGCTGTTCGGCCTCGGATTGTCTGGCGGTGGCCGCCGGTCAGAAGCTGGACTACATCTTCGTGGACGGGATCTTTGAGGACGGCAATGGAGAAGACCTGGCCCAGCGATTGCACGCGTTGGGCTATGGGGTGGAAATCATCCCCATTCTGCTCAACCGCGAGCCGCTATATCTGCAACCGTTTCTGAAGTTCGGGATCCGGCACAGTGTGGCCAAGCCCTTCGAGGTGCAGCAGGTGAGGGCGGTGATGGAACAGATCGAGGAGGTGGCCAGTCTGCTGGACAACCACCTGCCTTTCGAAAACTTGGAAAGCCGGGCCTCAGACAATCGGCAGGGGGCCGCCGATTTCGTCTCCCCCGATCCATGGGAGGGGTCCCGAGAGGTCGATGTGCGGGAAATTTCGCAGCGATTCCGGCGCCTGCTGGCGCGCTCGCTGCGGCAAGACGATCTGGTCCATGCCTTCGCCGACGGCATGCAGGAGCAGTTCGATGTCGACAATGTGGTCGTGCTGATGCCAGCGGCTCAGACGCCGGATTTCCGCATTTCGTGCGGCAACGTGAGCGAGGCGATCAAGGAGCAGTTCTTTATCCCTTTCAATTCGCCGCTGGTTACCGCGCTGATCCGCCTGGGGGAACCCATTTGGGTGCACGAGCGCGAGCGGCTCGGGCGCCAGAATGCCTTGACGGCGATGCGTTACGGCGAGCGTTTGGGCGTGCAGGTCCTCTGCCCGGTCTTGTCGGGGGGGCGTTTGCTGGCCATAATCGGCCTGAGCCGTTTCCACCGCTACAGCAACAGTCCCGTGCTGCTAAGCCTGCTCAGGCTGTTTTTGACGTTTTTTTCCAAGGCGTTGGAGAATGCACGGCTTTACGACCGGGTTTTCACTGCGGAGCAGACCTACCGGAGCATGGTCGATGCCTTGCCGGTTGGCGCGGTTGCCGTCTCGGCCGACGGGCGGATTCGCCATCTGAACCCCGCCGCGGCACAATTACTGAAGCTGCAGGCAGACGAAATGGAGGATTTACCCGTGGAACGGGCTGGCTCCCGTCTGGCCGATCTGGCCCGCCGCGTGCTGGCCGGCGCGGCTCCGGACGGTTCGCGGCGCATACCCGGGGGGCGGCATCTCCTGGAGGTGACCGCCGTGCCGATGGACCCGGGTTCCGACGGGGGCGCTCTGCTGATTCTGAGCCCCGTGAAGACACCCGCTCCGGAAACGCAGCCGGAGCATGCCGGTACCGACCCGGATCAGGTCTGGCGCAGCATGTCCTCGGCGGTGGCCCACAATTTCAAAAATGCCCTGGTTCCGGTCAAAACCTGTACGGAATTGCTGCCGGAACGCTACGACTCGGCCGATTTTCGGAATTCCTTCTTTTCGGTTGTCCAGGAAAGCATCGGTCGAATGGACGGCTGGATCGACCAGATGCTGCGCTTCGGCAGTCTGGGGGGGCAGGGGGATATCCCGTTTGAAAACATCGAGGTGGGCGAGTGTCTGGAGCTGGCGGTGGCCTCCGCTCTCAAGAAATTCCCAAGCCTGAAGGTGCGGGTGGACCGGACCTATGACGAGAATGCGGTGGTCCGGGGGGACAGCGAGGAGCTGGAGCGAGTTTTTTATGAGTTGGTGGTCAATGCCCTGGATGCCCTGCAGGATACGGCCGAGCCCCGATTGGATCTTCGGGTGGCCGCAGGGGAGGGCAGCCTAACGGTCGAGATTGCGGATAACGGGCGCGGCTTCGATAAAGCCGAGCAGGCCGTGGCCTTCGCCCCGTTCACCACCGGCAAGCTGAGCGGACTGGGGTTGGGGTTGGCCTATGTGAAGCAGGTGGTCAGCGCCCGCGGCGGACAGGTGGGTATTTGCTCCCAGGGAGGCGGGACCAAGATGAGCATTACGCTGCCGCTCGGCTGTCCAAGCCCCAAGGAGACCGTCCATGAAGTCGATCCTGGTTGTTGACGACGAGCAGAGCATTCGTTTTTCCCTGCAGGCCATATTTTCCAAGGATTATGTGGTGATCACGGCCGAAAACGGCCAGGAGGCTCTAAGGCTGGCCGAAGAAGAGAGTCCGGATATCGCCATCATCGACATGATGATGGCGGGCATGTCCGGGCTTGAGTTGCTGCCCAAGCTCAAGGAACTGGACCCCAATCTGACTGTGCTGGTGCTAAGTGGGGTGCACGAGATTCCGGACGTGGTCAAGGCCGTGCAACTGGGGGCGGCCCAGTATTTGCCCAAACCCTTCAATGTCCAGGAAATCCGGTTGGCTGTGGAAATGGCCTTGCGGGAAACGGGGCGGGCCAACGAGATCAGCGCCTTGGAGTCCGAGATGTCCCGCTGGTACGACCCGAACGGCGTGGTCGGCCGGTCCCCACAGTGGAGGGAGACCCTGTCTCTGTTGGAACGGGCCGCCAAAGCCGCCGACACCACGGTCATGCTCTACGGCGAAAGCGGAACAGGCAAGGAGCTGCTCGCTCGTCTGACCCACAATCTCAGTAGCCGCAGAGCCGCGCCCCTGATTCCGATCCATTGCGCCGCCATCCCCGAAACGCTTCTGGAAAGTGAACTGTTCGGCCACGAGAAAGGCAGTTTCACCGGGGCCAGCCAGCGCCGGCGCGGGTGCGTTGAAATGGCCGATGGGGGCACGCTCTTTCTGGATGAGATCGGCGAGATGCCTGTCTCCATGCAAAGCAAGCTGTTGCGGTTTCTGCAGGATCATTCCTTCATGCGTGTGGGGGGACGCACGTACTGCCACGCCAATGTGCGGGTTGTGGGGGCCACCAACCGGGATCTTCGGCAAGGCGTGCAAGAGGGCTGGTTCCGCGAGGACTTGTTCTACCGCCTGAACGTGGTCCCGATAATGATCCCCCCGCTGCGGGAGCGAAGTGGGGATGTGCCGCTGCTGGTGGAATGTTTTCTTGATCACTTCCGGCGGGAGTGCGGCGGGCAAATGAGGGACGTGTCCGCCGAGGCGATGGCCCTGCTGAATGCCCATGCCTGGCCGGGCAATGTTCGGGAATTGCGCAATCTGATGGAGCGGATCGTGGTTCTGCATGGCCGGGAAGCGGTCTTGCTGCCCGAGCATCTGCCGCCGGAGATCCGTCAAGGCGGTGCCCGGGCGGGACACGAGCCGGTCCCGGCGACCTTCCCGTTGTCGATGGAGGCGGCGGTCTGCAACTTGGAGACCCGCCTGATTCGCCAGGCCATGGCCGAAGCCGATGGCAATCTTTCCAAAGTGGCCGAGCTGCTGCAGACCACTCGCCGGATTGTCAAGTACAAGGCCGACAGCTACGGGCTGACCTGACAATGAGCCAGGTGCATTCTTAGTTCCTTCCCCCCCCAAAAAAAAAGGCCGGCAACCACCCGTTCCGCCCTCCCCCTCAAGCAAGTCGGAGCGTGATGATTGCCGGACAGCCAGTGGACTGGCACTTCAGCCGACGGTGATGACGCTGTTTATGGTCCCCGCCTCGTTTGGAGTCCAGTCCTGGCAGTCGGGATCGGCGCACCAGGTGTCGTTGATGACGAATTTGTACTGGTGGGTTCCCTTGGGGAGGACCATGGTGCCGCGATAGAGGCCGTTGTTCTGCTTGTCGCTAAGTTTTTTATGCTGGGGATCCCAGTTGTTGAACGTGCCGGCAACGTAGACTTCGCTGCCCGGTTCGGTCCGCACTTGGAAGGTGACTCGTTTGCGCTCTTTGACGGCTGTTTCTGCCATTTTCCGGATTCCTTTCCTTCTTCCCTTTTTTCGATCAGGCGGCTACGAAGCTGCCTGATGCACAATGTTCGCTGGATGACTGGAACCGGTTCCGCAACAGCGTTTCCAAGGTGTCCAGGGCCAGGTCGGCGTCCGCCCCCTGGGCTGAAATCGTTAGGGTGTTGCCCAAGCGGGCCCCCAGGAAGAGTAGAGACATCAGACTCTTGCCGTTGCAACTGGAGCCCGGGGTGGCCACGGTGATGCTGCAATTGAAGCGCATGGCCGCCTTTACAAAAGAGGCGGCGCTGCGGGTGGACATGGTTTGAAGATCGGCGACGGTCAGTGTCCGCTCCTGTTTGCGGTTTTCCGGTGTCATTGGCTGATTCCCCCTCGGCTGAAAGTGGTTGTTACTGGGTGTGATCCGTGGCGGCGGGGCTGAACAATTGCCCGTTCGCAACAGTTCCTACTGTAGCTGGCTTGGCATGAGGCAGCAATCGGGGAGCTTTCCCCCTTCTGGGCTAGGGGAATGCCCGAGCTGACGGGGTCCGCCCCCGGTGCCGGCCGGAGGCCGCACCGGGGGGGGCTGTCGGCCTTGAAATGAGGGCTTGTGGTCCTATTTTGCCTGAACCGAGGGAGTTAAGCACGGGCGTGAATGGTCTTGCCGGTCCCGAATTGTGAATGGCGATTGGAGGAAGAACTTTGATGACGGAACATGAGACGCACGAGGACGGAATCCAGGATGCTGACAAAAGGGAATGCGCCCGGTGTCGGCAGCCGATAGAATCCACGTATTATCTGGCGGGTGGGAACAAGCTGTGCCCCAGGTGCCGGGATGGGCTTGCTGGGCAGGTTGGCCAGCGTCCGGGCTTGGGGCTTTTCTGCCGGGCGGCTGGGTTTGGTATTGCGGGTGCGCTTCTGGGGGCGGCCTTGTGGGCGCTGGTTGTGATTGCCACGGGGTATCAGCTGGGCTTGATTGCGGTGCTGGTAGGGGTGTTGGTCGGACACGCGGTGCGGTTGGGGGCCCGGCGGAGAAGCGGCCGTTCCCTACAAGTGCTGGCGGTGCTGCTGACGTTTCTGGGCTTGTCCTGGTCCACCATTCCCATTCTGATCAACGAGATTCGCGAGAATCCCGAGTTTAAGAAAAGCGTCGCGGAGGGCTTCAAGCGGGGGCAGCCGAAGCCGGATGCGGGGGCGGATCCGTCCGCCTCCGAAGGGGAGGTGCAGGCGGCCGTGGAGGCCCTGCCGGTGGATTCAGAGCAGGAAACCGCCAAGGAACCAGGGCGTCCGGGCACCGGGGCGTTTCTTCTGGGTATTGTCGTGCTAGTGGGGGTTGTGCTACTGGGGCCTGTTGTGGTGTACGGCCTGTCTCTGGCGGGGGATCCCTTTTCTCTGATCTTTCTGGGAATCGCGCTTTGGGAGGCCTGGCGCTTGAACCGGACGGCAGTGCTCGAGATCGACGGACCATTCGAGGCCGAAGGCGACATCGACTTTGGGCAGGCGGAGTTTTCCAGCGAATGACCTCCCATTGCCCGAGTTGCGCTGAGGAGCTGGGGCCATCGGCTTTGGTGTGCGAGGCCTGCGGGGCGCTAGTGCACCAGGACCAGCTGAAGGCGTTCCATTCGCAGGCACTGGCGGCGGAAGCCCGGGGGGATTTGCCCCTGGCGCTTCAAAATCTATTGAAATGTCAGGCTCTGCTGCCGCCGCGTACCCGCCAGGCTGAGAAGGTCGGCCGGGAAATCGGCCGTCTGAAACATTTGCTGGCCCATCGGCCCACGCCGGCGGTCGAGCAGGCTACGCAGTCGCCTGATAACGGGTGTACGACTCACCAGGATATCATCGGCATTCGCGACAGGGTCAGGGACTGGGAGGAGCGCTTGGCCGGTGGCGAAGGGGCGGTTTTGGCGGTACTGCGTCTGCCCGGCCTGCTTGTCTGTGCTGTCTGGATTTTCCTGAGAGCATGCCGAACCGTTCTGATTGGACTGACTCAGCCCCGCACCGTCGTGTCCATGCTGGTCTGGGTGGCTTGTCTATCGCTTGTCCTGGATTGGCAGCGGGCCCTGACCTTCGCCCTGATG
>JBFJXC010000048.1:0-14569 GCA_041623325.1 Lentisphaeria bacterium
CAGTGCAGGAATTCACCACCAGTCCCCCCACATCGTCCGGTTTCAGGCCAGCTTGATCCATGGCCGTCCGGACCGCCCGGCTCCCGACCTGGCGGCCGAACTTTAAGTAACGCTGCACCAGCTTGTCCTGATTGGTTTCGGCCGCCTCCTGCGGAGAGTCCATGCCGATGTAACGGCCCCGTATGGGCCCGTCCAGCAAAAGGCGCCGGTACAAATCCCGCTCCCCGTCCTGGAGATCGAACAGCGATTCATAATGGACAACCGCCTCCGCCTGGGTCACGTATAGGGACGGATTCGCCGTGGCCAGAGCCCGCATACTCACTTTCAAGTCGCCCATGTTCCCACCTACTTCCCTGCTTTCCTACTCGCCCGCCAATACCGGGTGGATGGCGTTCAACTCACCCAGCATAGTCCAGCACGGCCCGGATCCGAAAAGGCCAGGCCCAACCCGCTGTGAACTTGCCGACCCCAATCCGCTGCAACATCTCCCGCAATTCGGCCGGACGAAAGCCTCGCTTGACCGACACCATGGCGTCATGCCGCACTCCGGCAGGCCAGCCCAAAGCCAGCAGAGCAGCCCCCAGATAGTTGGGCCAGCAGCGGCCTAGGTCATTGATCAACAGCCGCCCGCGCACCTGGGTTGCCAGCCGCAGGATCAACTCACGGATGGCGGCTTCGCCCAGGTGGTGGAAGAACATGGACGCCACCGCGCCATCATACGGATGCCCGGGCCGATGCGCGAAAATGTCTTGGTGCAACAGAGTGATAGGCAGATCGCCATTGGCGCTGAGCAGGCGCCGTGCCCGCGCCACCGCATGGCTGTTGTACTCAACGCAAACAAACTCCAAGGCGATTCCCGCCCGGGCGGCCCGCCGGCAGACCGCGACCGGGATGTCGCAGCTTCCCGAACCCATGTCCAAAATCCGCAACGGGCGCATCAGCTTCAGACGCGAAGCCTCCCCCCAAACAAAATTCCAGACCAGGCGCTCCCCGCCAAGGTGGCGGTTGACCCCTTCGATAAAGCGGAAACTGGCCTCGGCCAGCGCCCCTCCGAAGGCGGCCGAGTCCATCAGCTCGGGTTCTGACGAACGTTGCTTAAACACCCCAAACACTACCGGCGACCATGGCGTCCTCCACCCTTCCAAAACACCGCAGTGATTCCTGCTGGAACACCGGGTCGACCCTCACCGCTTCCCGGGCCACCTCATCACAATACCGACAGGCTCCGCAGCCGGTAGCCGCACACTGCCGCCCCGCCACGATATGCAGAAAGTCGGAGGGAATCTTGCGGTTTTCAATCAGCACCGGAGCCGTCTCCAGGGGGAACAGCATCCCCTGTTGCCTGGCCAGGTCAAGTATCGGTTTCAACTTGGCAGGCGAAACCTCAAGCGGCTTGAAGAAGTGGCGCAACCCCCAGAACCGGCCTTTGCGCAACGGCTCCCTGAAGCCGTAGGACACAATCAGCTCGGCCAGATTGCCATCGTGCCGCCGGCTGGCGTACGCCCGCAGGCGCTTGAGCAGCTCGGCCGAGGGGATTCCCCGCTCCAATAGCTTGAACGACTCAAATCCCATCGCCTCGTAAACGCCGAGATCCTCGGGACGAATCCAGGCCGCTTTTAGAAACAGAGCCGGATTTTCCAAGCGTTTCCTGGCGCACCGCAAGAGGCAGTAGTCCAGGAAGATCCCCCCCCGGCCATCGGAACTGTGGGCGAAACCGTTCTGGTGATACGGCTGCATGGGGCAGTTCGGCAGGCAGACATGATTGGCGATCAGCTGCAGATCGCAGGACACCGCCTCGCGTATTTGCCGCAGGCGCTGGAAGTCCCGGTTAATGGAATAGCTTTCCAGCGTAATCGCGTCCGCTCCCAAGTCCTCCCAATAGCGGGCTCGGCCCGGGGTATCCACCTGGGCAAAGATACTGACCCGGACCTTGAACTCCGGGAAACGCTTTTTTACGATCTCCAGCAGATAGGGTGTGGCAACGGTCACCCGGCGCACCCCCGTCTGCCCCAACCAGTCCATCAGCCTCATGAAATCGCGCTGCCAGCGCCGGCCCCACTCCCGGTTTCCCAGACAGGAACTGTTCAACAGGTAATTAAAGGCGATACCCTGCCGAGCCAATGCCGCCACATACTTCCGCAACTCCCGCTTGCGCAAAGGTGGGGCCATGTAGCTTGGACGCCCCCCACCCACAGAATCGGCCGGCAGTTTCCCGTATACCTCGCCGACGGGATATCGGCCCAACTCCTCCACCAGATTCAGATCATAGTTGGCCGCCAATGAAAATTGCACCGTATCCTCCCAATCCTCCACACTCGGAGAGCAAGCCCGAGACCATGCAAGGTAAAGCCGGACACCCTTGGGCGCAAACTCCCGCCCGTTTCCACCAACGCCCCCCTGTCAATCCTGAACGGACACTCTATATTGACGGCTTTCATCCCACCAACCAGGGCCGCCATGACCGCACCAAACCGCATTCCGGAACGCAAACGGGGCCTGGCCAGGGTCATCCAGGCCGGCATGTACTCCGTATCGGGTCTCCTGCACGCCGCCCGCCACGAGCAAGCCTTCCGCCAAGAATGCCTGCTGGCCTGCGTGTTGATCCCCCTATCGCTGCTCGTGCCCGTAACCCCGCTTCTGAAACTGATCCTACTGCTATGCATGCTGATCGTCATGCTGACCGAGCTGCTCAACACCGCCATCGAGGCGGTTGTGGACCATGCCAGCCCCGAGTTCCACCAGCTGGCCAAACAGGCCAAGGACATGGGCAGCGCCGCGGTCCTGATCAGCCTGGTCATGCTGGCCGCGGCCTGGGCATTCGCCCTCGCCGAGCTTCTGTAAGGGCGGTTGCCGACAAAATCCACACCCGGGCAGGGTGGACGGGAAAGAGGCAGCAGCCTATTATTGTATAGAAGGCTGGCAACGAAACGATCGCTTGCGGCATCGGGGAGGGTTCGTTGCAGACACCCTGGGCAGTCGGATCTGGGGTTTCCGCCGCACCTACAACGGGGAAAGGATGGCATGAAGGCAATCAGGCTAAGCATGGCAATGCTGCTCCTGCTTGCCGGCTTGTTACCTTCCACCTGTACAGCCGTTCAACCAGAGTATCAGATCAAGGCCGCCTTCCTCTACAAATTCCTGTTCTTTGCCCAGTGGCCCAGTTCGGCCGAGAGCGCCCCGGAGGTGGTCATCGGCATTCTGGGAAACGACCTGTTCAACAATGCCTTCGAACCGGTCGAGGGCACCCTCGTCGACGGCCTGCCCCTGAGAATCCGGCGCTTCCCCACCGACACCCCCGCCGACCGTTTGAAATCCTGCCGGGTCCTGTTTATCTGCTCCTCGGCCCACTACCGGACACGGGAAATTATCGCCCGTCTGGCCGATGCCCCGGTGCTGACCGTCAGCGAGGTCAACGGCTTTGCCGAGGCCGGGGGCATGCTCAATTTCATCCGGGTCAAGGACAATCTCCGGTTCGAGGTCAACCAAGCCGCCGCCAAGCGTTCCGGCATCACGTTGCGCTCCAAGCTGTTGCGCATTGCCGTGCGCATCATTGGAAATGGTTATGAGATCAAAGACTGAACCATCTGGACTGCCCGCTAAAGGCTTGGCACGCCTCATGAGAGGGCTCTCCCTTCGCCACAAGCTGGTGGTCCTGATCATGACCATCAGCGGCACCGCCATTGTGCTGGTGGGCACCGGGGTGCTGATTTACGATTACCTGGCCGGGCGCCAACGCATGGTCCGCGACCTCACCACCCTGGCCGAGATGCTGGCCCAAAACTGCACCGGTGCCCTCTCCTTCAACGACCCGGTTGACGCTAAGGAAATCATGCTCTCCCTGCAGGCCAAGAGACCGATCCTGCTGGCCTGCATCTATCGCGCCGACGGCTCCATCCTGGCCAGCTACCGGCGGGAGCACGCCGGCGTGACCGCACCGGTGGCGCCGCGCCGGGACGGCTGCCGTTTCCAGGAGGGGCAACTGGTGTTTTTCGGACCGGTCGAACTCAACGAGCAACGCATTGGCACGGTCCACATACAATCCGACTTGAGCGAATTGGCCGCCGGCATCCGCCAGGACCTGGGCGTGCTGGCCGTGGCCATCCTTCTGGTTTCCGGGGTAGCCTACCTGCTGTCCGCCAACCTCCAGAAGATCATCTCCGCCCCCATCCTCCAACTGACCGATACCGCCCGGATTGTCTCCAGACAGCGAGATTATTCAGTACGGGCCCCCGAAGGCGGCCGGGACGAGATGGGCCAGCTTATCCTCACCTTCAACGACATGCTCGGCCAGATCCAGCAACGCGATGCCGAGCTGCTGGAAAGCAACCAGAAGCTGAACTTCGAGATTGCCGAGCGCAAGAGTGCCGAAGAGGAGATGCGGCACCTGCGCAACTATCTGAAGAACATCATCGACTCCATGCCCTCGGTCCTGGTGGGAGTCGACCAGACCGGCCGGGTCACCCAATGGAACGTGGAGGCCGAGAAAGCCACCGGGGTGCCTCCCGAGCAGGCCGAGGGCAAAATCCTGGGCGAGATTTTTCCGCAGCTGGCCTCCGAAATGGAGAAGGTTCGGGAAGCCATCCATACCCGGCAGGCGACCCACGATGAAAAACTGCCCCGGGAGGTTGACGGCCAGACCCGCTATTCGAACGTGACCGTCTATCCGCTGGTGGCCAACGGCGTGGAGGGGGCCGTGATCCGCATGGACGATGTGACCGAGCGGGTGCGCATCGAGGAGATGATGATCCAGTCCGAAAAGATGCTTTCGGTAGGCGGCCTGGCCGCCGGCATGGCCCACGAAATCAACAACCCCCTGGCCGGCATGGTGCAGAATGCCGAAGTCGTGCTCAACCGAGTGTCTCCGGACCTGCCCGCCAATCAGCGAGTGGCCGAAGAGTGCGGCACCAACATGGAGACGATCCAAGCCTATGCCCAAAAACGGGCCATCACCACCATGCTGGAGTCCATCCGCACCTCGGGTATGCGGGCCGCCAAGATCGTCAACAACATGCTCAGCTTCAGCCGCAAGAGCGAGGAGCATTTTGCCCTCTACGACCTGGCAGACCTGCTGGACAAGACCGTCGAACTGGCCGCCAACGACTATGATCTGAAAAAGAAATACGACTTCCGGCAGATCCAGATCGTGCGCGAATACGAAGCGGCCATGCCCCAGGTCCGCTGCGAGGCCAGCAAGATTCAGCAGGTCTTCCTGAACCTGCTCAAGAACGGAGCCCAGGCCATGAGCGAGGAACGCCGCCTGCTCGGACACGACAAAGAGCCCCCCCGCTTTGTGCTGCGGGTATACGCCAAACGCCAGAAGGCCCGCATCGAGGTCGAAGACAACGGGCCCGGCATGGACGAGGCCACCAGCAAGCGCGTCTTCGAGCCCTTTTTCACCACCAAAGGAGTCGGCGTGGGAACTGGACTGGGGCTTTCGGTTTCTTATTTCATCGTCACCGAAAACCATCGCGGCCGCATGGACCTCGAGTCCACTTTGGGCAAGGGAACGACTTTCATCATCGAGCTTCCTCTGGATGCGACCACCACGCCAACGGGATAGCGAAGCGAGCACTCACATGCACGAGACCAAACCAGCGCGGATCCTGACCATCGACGACGAAGACGTCATCCGGCAGAGCTTTCGCTTCATCCTGGAGGACGCCGGCTACGAGGTGCTGGAAGCCGAGAACGGCCGGGTGGGGCTGGAGATTCTGGAACAGGAACATCCCGACCTGCTTCTGGTCGACCTGCGCATGCCCGAGGTCGACGGCCTGCAGGTCCTGGCCCGAACCCGGCAGGCCTTCCCGGACACCCCGGTCGTGGTCGTCTCCGGGACCGGAGTCATCGCCGACGTGGTCGAGGCTTTGCGACTTGGGGCCTGGGACTACCTGCTCAAACCGATCCCCAACCTTTCCGTGCTCATGCACACCATCGAAAAAAACCTGGAGCGCAGCCGTCTGCGCCGGGAAAAGATACAATACCAGCATCACCTGGAGGAGACCCTCGACAAGCTCAGGCAGGATGAAGAGGCCGGGCGCCGCATCCAGACCAAGCTCCTACCCCCCCCCGCCTGCTCCCTCGGAGGATATGCCCTCAGCCACCTCTTCATGCCCTCCCTCTCTCTGAGCGGGGACTTCGTCGACTACTTCGCCGTCAACGACTCCTGCATCGCCTTTTACACCGCCGACGTTTCCGGACACGGCGTCTCCTCCGCCTTGGTGACGGTCCTGCTCAAGAGCTTCATGAGAAAACATCTGGAAAACTACCGGGCTGCGCAGGACGACACCATCCTACACCCCGACACCCTGCTGGCAGAACTCAACAAGGAGATCCTGCGGGAGGACCTGGGCAAGCACCTGACCCTTTTCTACGGGCTGTTGAAAACCACGGACAACACCCTGACCTTCGCCAACGGCGGTCAGTTTCCCCACCCTTTGCTCTGGAGCGCTGGCAAAGCCGAACTCATCGAGCAAAAGGGGACGGCCGTGGGCCTCTTCCCGCAGGCCACCTACCAGGCCGCCGTCAAGACCCTGCCCAAGGACTTTCTCCTGGTCATTTTCTCCGACGGCGTCCTCGACGCCATCGCCGAGGAAAACCTGGACCGGAAACTGCACCTTCTGCGGACCTTGAGCAGCTCCGAAGCCATTGAAAACTTCGTCTCTCAGCTGCAAGGCGAGCAGCCGCTGCCAGACGACCTCACCGTCCTGACCATCAAAGGGAGCCAGACCCATGGATAGCGGCCAGATTCTCTATGCCACCCGCGAAGACAACTGCTTCATCAAACTCATCGGGGCGGTCCGTTACACCCACGGCAACGGCCTGAATGCCATCATCGAGAGCACCGGGGCCGACGAGCTCATCCGGGGCTTTATCATTGACCTGTCCGAAGCCGTCTACCTGGACAGCACCATCCTCGGGCTCCTGGCCAAAGTGGCCCGCCTTTGCTCGGGGAAAGCCCGCCGGACCCCAGTGGTCGTCTCCTCCAACCCGGACGTGACCATCCTGCTGCAGAACATGGGATTCCAGGAATTCTTCACCCTCATCCCCCAATACGACCTGCCTACCGACCAGCTGGCCCGGATTCCGGGCCTGTCCGGACCCGAGGCCGGGACCATCCTGGAGGCCCATCAGATTCTGATGGACATGAACGAAAAAAACCGCGATCAGTTCCATGACGTAGTTGAACTATTAAGAGGCGAGGCCAAGCCCGCGAGGAAAGCCCCGTGAAGACCCAACCCATATCGGTGCTGGTCATCGACAACGAGCCGGCCATCTGCATGAGCCTGGCCGCCTACCTGGAGGACGTCGGTTTCCAAGTGGCCACGGCCGAAAGCGCCGAGGAGGCTCTGAAACTGATCTCCAAGACCTGCTACAACGTGGCCATTGTCGACCTGCGCCTGCCCGAAATGAGTGGCGAAGCCTGGATTCTGCAGGCCCACCCCATCTGCCCGGAGATGCGCTTCATCATTCACACCGGTTCGGTCAACTACTCCGTTTCCCAAGAGATGATCCAACTCGGCATGAGCCCCGAGGACATTCTCCGCAAACCCCAGCCCGACCTTTCCGGCTTCGCCGCCTGCATCAGGCGCCTGGCGGCAAAGCCGCACAACCCCGAATCCCTGAGAGGCTCTTGAATGCATTCCGTTTCCGAGTTGCGCAAGTTCGCCGCCCCTGAATTTGTTTTTGGGGTGGGCGCCCGCGGTCTTGCCGGGCGGTATGCCCGCAACCTGGGCGTGCGCCACGCCCTTCTGGTTACCGACCCGGGAGTGATTCAGGCGGGCTGGACATCCCAAATCGAGCAATCGCTGCGCGAGGCCGGTCTGGCCGTCACCGTGTTTTCGGCCCTGACCCCGAATCCCAAGGACTATGAAGTCGCCGCCGGGCTGGATCTCTACCAGGCCAGCGGCTGCGACGGCTTGGTGGCCATTGGCGGCGGCAGCCCCATGGACTGCGCCAAGGGCATCGGAATTCTCTGCACCAACGGGGGCCATATCCTGGACTACGAGGGGGTGGACACCCTGGTGTCCCCATGCCCCCCTCTCATCTGCCTGCCCACCACCGCCGGAACCGCCGCCGACATCTCGCAGTTCACCATCATCACCGACACCAACCGCAGACTCAAGATCGCCATTGTCAGCAAAGCCCTGATCCCCGACACGTCCCTCATCGACCCGGAAACAACTCTCACCATGGACCGCGACCTGACCGCCTTCACCGGACTGGATGCCTTGGTACATGCCATGGAGGCACTGGCTTCCAACGCCAGCTCGCCGATCACCGACTTGCACGCCCTCGAGGCGATCCGCCTGAATACCAGCAACCTCATTCCGACCCTGAACCAACTGGACGACTTGACGGGGCGGACCAACCTGGCCCTGGCCAGCCTTCAGGCCGGCCTGGCTTTCTCCAATGCCAGCCTGGGACTGGTCCATGCCATGTCTCACGCCCTGGGGGGGTTGCACCACCTTCAACACGGGCTGTGCAATGCCATCCTCCTGCCCCATGTCATGGAATACAACTTTGATGCCGCCGAAGAGGCCTACGAAAAAGCCAGCCAGGCCATGGGACTGGAACTGGGCACCCCGGGCCCGGCCCGGCGCCAGGCGCTTCTCCGGGCGGTTCGCCAGCTGCGAAGCGCGGCCGGCGTTACCCACGGGCTTGGAGATCTGGGGATTAAGGCCGCCGACATTCCCCGCCTGGCCGGGTTGGCCATGGCCGACATCTGCACGGTCACCAATCCACGCATCCCAACGCTGAACGACATCGAGGAACTCTATGGCAAGGCACTCTGACAAGTTGGACTCCCGTGCCCGCTTACGGGAGAAGATTCTGGGGTTTGGAGAAACCTCCCTTCGCAAAAGCTACTACCCCGAGCTGCAAAGACGCCTGCTGGAGATCCAGGAATCCGAGCAGCGTTTCCGCAACATCGTACGCTCCTCCCCCATAGGCATGTACCTCTACGAACTCGACCCCGACGGCAATCTGATCCTGATCGACTCCAACCCCGCCGCAGACCGGGCTACCGGAATCGACAACCAACAGCTGATCGGGAAAACTCTCGAGGAGGCCTTTCCCGGCCTCGTGAACACAGAGGTGCCCGAACGCTACAAGGCCGCCGCCGCAGAAGGGACCCCTTGGCAGACCACCAATTTCACTTACCAGGGGCTGGGCGTGGACGGCCTCTTCGATGTCTATGCCTTCCAGACCTCTCCCGGCCGCATGGCCGCCGTGTTCATGGACATTAGCCACCGCCAACGTCTGGAAGAACAACTGCGCCAGTCCCAAAAGATGGAATCGATCGGCCGCCTCGCCGGGGGCATCGCCCATGATTTCAACAACATGCTTGCCGGCATTATGGGCGCTGCCGAATTGCTAGACTCCCAACTCAAGGACGACCCCAAGCGATCCCGCTACGTCCGCCTGATCACAGACGCCGCCAAGAGGGCCGCTGGCCTGACCGATCAGCTGCTCAGCTTCTCGCGTAAACGGGCAGTGTCGTCGGCACCTTTGGACTTTCATGCCGTCGTGCACAACGGGATCGAGCTGCTGACCCCCAGCATCGACCCCCGGATTCAACTCAACTGCGACCTGGCCGCCGAAAATGCCACGGTCAACGGCGACTCCCCCCAGCTGCAGAACATCATCCTGAACCTTGGCCTGAACGCCGCCGCGGCCATGCCGAAGGGAGGCAGGATCGATATCATCACCGAAAATGTGTGCCTGGACCAGGCCGATTGCCAAGCCAGCGCCTTCGACCTGATTCCCGGGAGATTTCTGCTGCTGAGCTTTTCCGACACGGGCGGTGGCATTGCCCCCGACACCATGGAGCACATCTTCGAACCGTTTTTCACCACCAAAGCCGCCGGAAAGGGCACCGGGCTGGGGTTGGCCACAGTCTACGGCACGGTCCAGAGCCACAACGGAGCCATTACCGTCCACAGCGAACCGGGCATGGGAACGGTCTTCCGTATCTATCTGCCCTTAAGCGACCAGGCCCCCGACTCCCCGATTAGCGAAAGGCAAACAGCCGTCAGGGGCACCGGTTGCATTCTCCTGGTCGACGACGAGCCCATGATCCTGACCACGGCCCAATTCATGCTAAAAGAACTCGGCTACAAGGTCATTCTGGCCAGAGATGGGCTCGAGGGCTTGGAAACGTACCGGCACAGAGGCCATCAGATCGATCTGGTGATCTTGGACATGGCCATGCCACGCATGAACGGTGCGGACTGCTTTCGGGCCATCCGCAGGCTGAATCCCCGGGCCAAAGTGCTGATGTCTTCCGGCTTCGCCGTGGACAACGAAATTGCCGATCTTGGCCAGGAGGGTCTGCTAGGTTTCATCAAGAAGCCCTACCAGCGTGCGGATTTCAGCCGCATTCTGGCTGACATGCTGGCACGGCCCGCCTAAGGAGTGGCCACCTCGGCTCTTGCCATGGCCCGGCCCCCCCAAAAAAAGCCAGCTGCCTCCAGCTCCCCGAAAGGATGCCGGAAGCAGCTGGACTGAGTCCCTCCCCCAATTCCGACGACGGTCAATCGACTCTGATCACACTGTTCAGAGAGCCATGCTCGTTGGCCGTCCACTCCTCGCACTCGGGGTCCGCGCACCACACGCCGTTGATCACGAACTTGTACTCGTACGTGCCCTTCGGCAACATGAGCGTGCCCGAGTAAAACCCGTCTTGCTTCTTGTCCTCCAGAGCCTTTTTCTTGGGATCCCAAGAATTGAAACTGCCGGTGACGAACACTTCGCTTTTCGGTTCCGCACGCACTTCGAAACGCACCCGCCGACGTCCGCTGACTCCCTTGGTTTTAGCCATATCCCAACTCCTTATTCACCAAGATTCCGTTACCACCAGGCCTGTGTTGTGATTAGAGCGACCAACCGCGACCCGCCCTCTAATAGGCCACAGGCCTGGTGGTCTTGCAACCGGTCAAGTCGGGCAATCTTCCTGCAACGCGCACGAGGAAAATCCTCTTTGGACCAGGCTCACCAACGCGTCCAGCGCCTCGCGGGAGTCGGCGCCAAGGGTCGAAATCGTCACCTCGTCCTCACCTGCGGCGCCCAGCAGCAATAGCGACAACAGACTTTTTCCGTCCGATGCATGGCCGTCCTTCGTAACCAGAATCCTAGACTGGTAAGACCTGGCCAGCGTGGCAAAGCGGGCCGCCGTCCGGGCGTGGATGCCTCCCGGGTTCGGCAACCTCACCGTCCGTTCATGTCGCACCGTCTCCGTGCCCATCTGCTTCACAATCCTTCGCCGATTCATGCCTTGTTCACCGGAGAAAGACTATACCCACTGCCCCCCGGCCAGGCAACAGGGAGCCCCCCGGCTTCCGGCCTAGGGGAAACCACGAGCAGCCGGGGCCTTTCCCCGGAGATCAGACAGGCGGAATTTAACCCGGATTGCCCCCCCAGAACACAGTCGAGGATCCGTAGACTTCCGTGAAGGTTTCAGGCATCCTCCCAAATGGTTTGGCTACGGGATCGGACTGCGGGACGTTTAATCAGGTGCGGGAATGCCTATTGGTAGGTCGTCATGGCGATCATGTTCTCCCTCGTCCGCTTCTGTTTTGCTCAAGCTTCTCAAGCGAAACCAGACAATCGTAGGATTCAACCTCCGTCCGGTGCAGGCCGGCTCCGATGCGGGTCACGGCAGTTAGGGAAAAGGCGGTGGCAAGCCGGGCCCGGTCGGGCAGCGGCAAGCCGCCCAGCGCCCCGGCCACCATGCCCGCCACCATGGCATCCCCCGCCCCCACCGTGCTCCTGACCCGAACCGCCGGCGGCCGTGCCAGCAGGGCCTGCTCGCCCTCCACAAACACGGCCCCCTCTTCGCCCATCGACACCACCACGGTCCCGATCCCGCTGGCCACCAGCCCCCGCGCCGCCTCCACCACCTCGTCAACGCCTTCCAAAGGCCGCCCAACCAGAGTTCGCAGCTCCTCGATGTTCGGCTTGACCAACGCCGGGCACGCCTGCACCCCCTGCCGAAGCGCCTCCCCGCTGGTATCCAACGCCACCCGGCCGCCTCCTTGGGTAATGCGTTTGATCAGGCGGGCGTAAAAATCCGGCGGCATCTCCGCTGGCAGACTGCCGGCCAGGACGAACCAGCGGCCGGGACGGACCAGCTGGTCGAGCATGTGAAGCAATTCCTCCACATGCTCCGTTTCCGGCGTCAGCCCGGGCAGATTGAGGTCCGTGGTGGTCTGGGTGGTCTCGTCCACGATTTTGGTGCCGGTTCGCGTGCTTCCCGGCAAGCGCACAAAGCGGTCCGCCACCCTCTTCTCTGCCAGGAACTCGGTGAAAATCGCCTCGTTCTCCCGGCCCAGAAACCCGGTGGCCTCCACCGAAATCCCGTAGTCCGCCAGAAACGCCGCCACATTCACCCCCTTGCCCCCGGCCGTGGCACAAACCTCCCTCGCCACATTCACCTCCCCCGCCCGGAAGCCGGACACCATCACGGTCTGGTCCACCGCCGGATTCGCGGTCACCGTCACCACGCTGGGCAAATCCCTCAGACTCATCTGGCACCTCGATTTCACTCCCGTTCGGGACACCTGAAAACAGGAAACAACCGTAAAATGTACGGCCCCTTACCCAGCCGACAAGGCACTCGGACTCAGCAACATCAACAGGGATGGCCAGGGGGCATTAGGGTCAGACCTACGAATTGGACTTTTTCAGCCCACGGTCGAGTGACCGGATAAGTTATTGAGCGCCACTGGTCCCGCTTATCCTCTTGCTTCCTGCGCCAGCATTTGGTGTATTGGCAGCATCATCCGGACACCCGGGCCAGGGCCGCTTTCGTCCCGATGCTTTTGCTCAGTAGCGACCGGAAGCCCTCCTGCCCTGGTCCTCCACTTGAAAGCATTTATCCAGAAGCGCTGTCCGCATGGCATCCCGCAGTTCATGGTAGGCCGGGTCGTCTGCCACATCATTCAACTGCTGAGGGTCCTGGCGCAGGTCGAAGAGCATTTCACGTCCATCGCGGGAGCGGGCATACCATGCGCTCCGCGTCCGCACGACCTTCCATCCCGCTTCATAGGCCCGCCTCCATTCGATGTACACGCTATTCCGGTGAAAGTCTGGATCACCCGACTTCATAACCAGGGGTTTCAAGGAAAGGCCCTGTAAAAACGGAGGACATGGCATGCGCGCAAAGTCGAGGCAGGTCGGCAGAAAGTCCACCAATTCCACCAAGGCGTCGCCATGCTGGCCCCGTGGCACATCCATCTTGCCCGGAGCGGCCACAATCATGGGCACATGGGCGCAGGAGTCCAGGCCCGGGGGACCTTTGTGGATTTTTCCATGATCGCCAAGATGCTCGCCATGATCGGATGAAAAGACGACCAGGGTGTTGTCTGCAAGCCCCAGATTGTCGAGGTGGTCGAGTATGCGGCCAATCGCTTCATCCACATGGCTGACCAGTGCATAGTAAGCACGACGGATGCAAATCCACACCTCATCGCTGAGTCCCAGGTTCGCCCTCTCCGAATCAGTCATAGCCGGCAACGGAACCTCCGCATCCTGATAAGCATCCAACCATTTTTGCGGTGGATTCACCGGTGAATACGGTGCAAAGAAACCGGCAATGCAGAAGAAGGGGTCGTTCACGTGTTGACTGTTGCCGAGAAATCAAGCTTCGATCGGCTTCTCGATCCTCGCCGTCCACAACCACTTCGTCGCCGTCCTGCATGACGGCCTGTATCACCCCAAGGACCCGCGCCTTGCTGCCGATGCGGGGACCTCCTCGCGAACATGGGTGGACAGTTCGAGGACGCGCTTGTGATGGCAACGCGGGCAATTGCCGGCAGCCTTGCACGGAAAAGCCCGCTTGGAGGGAAAAACCAGGCGGGCTTTGAAATATCGAATGGTACCCGGGACGGGACTCGAACCCGTATGAGCATAGCCCGACAGATTTTAAGTCTGTTGCGTCTGCCAATTCCGCCACCCGGGCACTTCAAGGGGGGGGCTGAGGGAGGGGTAAAATGTCATCGCCGTCCGGAAAAGCAAGCGGGTGCCCGCGAGCCGGTCTCGGCCAGCGGCCAGCGGCTGGGTCAGGGCCGCCCGGACCGCGGATCGGGAAAAATACTAGCCGCGTCTTGCATTTCGTTACCCGACCTGTAGTTTACGGGTCCCGGCGCGCCGTTGCCACCTCCCTCCCCCTCTTCCCCGGCAGCGGCGCGCCTCTTTTTCTCCCCCCTGCCGAGAGACCCGTCGCAAGGCTTCGAAAACATGAGCATCGGGTCTGGCGGCGGCAATGAATCCGCCGTGGTGTACCGCCTGTCAGCACACAAGCCGTTCAAGAATCGCTGGTGGTCGTCGGATTGGCCTTGCTCACCAACACGGAGTTCGACCACCGCGACCTCTCCTCCAGCTACCAGTTCGAGGATCTGCTCGGCCTGGGTCTGATTATTGGTTCCAATGGCCGGCAGTCCCTGGGCCTGCGAGTGATGCATTATTCCAATGGGGGGCTAAAAAAAGCCCAACAACGGCATGAAGATGCTGCTCATCAAATACTCAGTGGGATTTTAGCTTCGGCAGATGTTGCCCTATACGGTACGCCCGG
>JBFJXC010000049.1:0-14440 GCA_041623325.1 Lentisphaeria bacterium
CTGGCGGTCGGCGCCGGCAGAATGGCGCCGTTTTGATAGGATTGATAGTCGGGTGTGCTGGAAAATGTGGTTGGTCTTTGGGCAAATGCAAACCTGGCCGGGAAAAAACCGGGGCTTGTTCTGAAGGGGAGCGCCCGCGGCGCGGGGCCGAATCCCCCAGCCGGTCCTTGCTCGAGTTTTCAGCCGTTTGCTTCACATGGCTTGACAGGCCGCCAGACACCCCGTAGACTAGGGGGCTATCAAACCTACCAATGGGCCGGGTGCTCCGGCGCCTCGGCACCAGACAGTCGAAGCGAAAGGATATGGTATGAAAACGGCTTTACGGGCGTTGACGCTGATTCTGTTGAACTCCTGGCTGCATGCGGCCGGAACGCTGCCGGTTCTGGACTGGCAGCCGGGGTCCGACTGGATCAACGTCAAGGATTTCGGGGCCAAGGGCGATGGCGCGACCGACGACACGGCGGCTTTGCAACGCGCCTTCGCCAAACTCGGCAACGACGTGACCGTGTATCTGCCCGGGGGCCGTTACGTCATCTCAGACACGCTGGTGTGGGAGGGAGCGAAACGGCTGCGGGGCGTGGCGGTCATCGGCCACGGCCGCGACACCGTGATCGAGTGGAAGGGTGCCGAAGGCGGCGTGATGATCCGTGACGGAGGGCTCACGCTGAGCCGGTTCGTCGGGTTCGAGCTTGAGGGTAACAAGCGTGCCGCCACCGGCATCAGCCATTTCAACAACGGGCATTTCGAGACCAACATCCGCAACCGCTTCGTCGCCGCGCGCCACCTCACCGGCACCGGGATCTGCTTTGAAAAGGGGGATGGCGGGGCCACCGCCGAAATCACCTTCGAGAACTGCATCTTCCAGGCCTGCGGCACTGGGGTCTCGTTCGTCTCCTTCAACGACTACAACTACTCGTTCGAGGGCTGCGAATTCACCCGCAACACCTACGGGATTTTCGCCGAGCACAGTAACTTCTATGTCCGGGAATGCCGGTTCGAGAACAACCGGACCGACATCCATGCGCGTCCCGAGCACATGTGCAGTGTCCGGCGCAGTGTGTCGGTCGGCTCCGGCACCTTCCTCGACTATGGGAACTCGGTCTCCCCCATGACGGTGGAGAACTGCTATGTGGCCGACTGGGCATCGCCGGACGGCGCCATCCAGAGCCGCGGGGCGCCCCTGACCGTGTTCGACTGCCAGTTCAAGGGGGCGACCGCGCCCCTCAACGCGAAGGACCGCAACCAGCAGGTGATCGTCTCGGAAAACGAGGTGATTGGCGGCAAGGATCTTTTTGTCTCCGCTCCAAAGAACCTCACCGTCATCCCTTCCGGCGAGCGCCGGGGCCTCAAGCTCGACGCCAAGGTCAGCTTTCTGAAACGCGAGATCGACGTGCCCTCGAAACTCTTCGACGCGGTACGCGACTTCGGGGCCAAGGGCGACGGTCGGACGGACGACACCGTCGCCATCCGCCAGACCATCGCCGCGGCCGCCGCCCACGGTAAAGATGCCATCGCCTATCTGCCCGCCGGGACGTACCTGATCCGCGACACGCTGACCATCTCGGGGCGGGACTACCGTTTCGGCGGTTGCGGGATTGGCACCAGGATCAAGTTCGTCGGCGACCAACACAAGAATGCCGTCGAGGTTCGCGATGCGGAGCGGGTTGTTCTGGAGAATTTTGCGTTCGAGCACACCGTCGACGGCGGCAACCGGGTCGACCGTGCGGTGACAACGCTGCGCGAGCAAGACCTGTCGACCGGATACGCTGCCGATATCGCCCAGTTCGGCAGCCCGACCGGCTCGTCCATCACCTACTACGGCGTGTATGCCTATGGCAAGTACCGTCAGGACCCCACCTGGTACGGACTGACCTTCAAGGATCTGACGGCGGCGGACCGGGTGCATCTGAAGTTCGTCGAGGGCAACATGCGCTTTATCGACTCCAGCGCCGCCGAAGTGTTCAGCAATTGCAGCTTCGAGGGGACCCTGACGGTGCAGGGCAGGGCCATCGGCGGCAAGCGGGGTTTCTTCGGGTTTATGACCCGGCTGGTCACCCAGTCCGACAGCTGCCTCCTGGTGAAGGACAACAACTCTATCGCCATCAGCGACTATTACATGGAGCAGTGCCCGCGCGAGAACATCGTGCTGGAGGGCTCGACGGCCTCTCCCAAGGGCCGGGTTGCCCTCGGGCTGGCCAAGATCCAGAAGAAAGCGAATATGGATCATGCCGTGGCCATCGGCGTGGATGGCTATCGCGGGACTCTGGGCGTCCTGTCCGGACAGTTCTACCGCGAGAAGCGCACGATGATCTTCCAGGTCAGCGACCGTTCGGAACTGCAGATGGATCTTCTCGGCTGCTGCTTCTACGGCTATCCGTTCGAGATCCGAGCCGCCAAGGGGCTCAGGCTGAACCTGGTCGGCTGCTCGTTTGTCGGCAAAGCCGACGGCGTCAAGGGCGAATCGGCCGCCTGCCCGGTTCCGACCGTGGCGGAGGTCGGGCCGCTCAGCGCCTTGCTCGACGATTTCAGGCGCGTCGGTGAATACGACTTGCGTTTCAACTACCCCGCCATCTTCTCAACGTTTCATTAAGAAGAAGTACAGGCAGACGTACTGGAACCAGCGCGGTCAACGCCACAGCAGTGGCAAAAAGATGACAGGCAGAAAACAGGATACTAATGGATACCAAGACCGATCTTCACCGCTTCGACGACCAAGTTCGTGCGATCGAGCAGGATCTCCAAGCTAAACCGCCAATCCCGGGCGGCATACTGCTCTACGGCAGTTCCACCATGGCCAACTGGCGTGCGGAGGACCTCTGCCACAGGCAGCTGGCGCCGTTGCCGGTCACCAACACCGGCTTCGGGGGATCCACATCCGAAGAGGCGTTGTACTACTACCACCAGCTTGTGCGCCCGGTCCGGCCCTCGGTCATGGCCTACTACGAAGGCGCCAACGATCTGCAGAACCACTACACGGCCGACGACGTCATCGCCATGACCCACCGCCTTTTCGAATGGTGCCGGCAGGACTTCCCCGGCATCCGGTTCGTCATCATTCCCATCAAGCTTTCGCCGGGGTTGAACATTTCGTTCCCCGAAGGCCAGCGCTGCAACCGGCTCTTCGCGGACTACGCGCAGGCCCACGACGACACTTCCATCATCGATGTGGATCCGCTGCTGTACGACGAAGCCGGGGAGCACCGGATGGAGATCTACGTCGAGGACAAGCTGCATCACAACCCGTACGGCTATGAAATTTTGGCATCGCTGCTCAAACCCGAACTGGAAAAGCAATTCCACAGCCAATCCTATGTTTGTATTTAAATCTGAAATCATGGCCCGCCGGATTTCCCAGTGGGTTGTCAGGCGCGTTCGTATTCTGGGGCTTGGGGCTCTGCTTTGCGCGGGAGCCGGGGCCATCGCCGGCGAATCGCGTCTGCGGCCGAATGATGTCGTGGCGATCTGCGGAGACTCGATCACCCGGCAGTCGGTCTACAGCTGTTTTCTCCAGACCTATCTTCTGGCCTGCCAGCCCACCCGGCCGATCCGGACCGTGCAGTGCGGCTGGGGAGGCATGACCGCCGCCGGATTCGTGACTCGGATGGAGAACGGCGCGCAGACCTTCTCCCCGACGCTGGCCACGACGTGCTTTGGCATGAACGACGGTCGCTACGACCATCTTTCGGAGGAGATCGCCGAGACCTATCGCAAAAGTCTGGCTGAGATCATCGACCGGTTTCGGCAAGCCGGAACGCGCCAGGTGATTATCGGGGGCCCGGGGTGCGTCGACACCTTCACTTTCCGCAATCCCAAGACCAAAATTTCGGCCGAGGAATACAACCGGACCCTCGGGCAGTTGAGCGAGATTGCCCGGAAGGTTGCCGAGGAGAAGGGTGTCGGCTTCGCGGATGTGCATGGGACCTTGAGACCGGTCATGGCGCGGGCGAAAGCGGCGCTTGATGAGTCCTATCCGGTGACGGGGCCTACGGATGGGGTGCATGCGGGGCCGAACGGACACCTGGCCATGGCCTATGCGTTTTTGAAGGCGATGGGATGCCAGGGGGATATCGCGGCCCTGAGCCTGGATGTCGCCAGCGGAAAAGCCACCGTCTCCGAAGGGCACCGCATCGTGCGGGCCAGCCGCACCGAACTCGAGGTCGAGAGCATACGCTATCCGTTTTGCTTCACGCGGGGCGGTGGAAGCCGTCGGGATTCGGTGACCAGTATTCTGCCCTTTCTTCCGTTCAATGAAGACCTGAACCGTTTCGTCTTTCGGGTGACCGGTTTAAAAACCGCCTCGGCCCGAGTGATTTGGGGGACTGAGTCGAAGGAGTTCTCTGCACCGCAATTGGAGAAGGGGATCAATCTGGCGGCGGAATTTCTGGAAAACCCATTCTGCGACGCGTTCCGCCAATTGGATGATGCGGTCACCGCTCATCAGCAATTCGAGATCTTCTTTATCAAGGAGTTCCTGGGGCAGAACCGACCGACCATTGCCAGGGCCATTCCCGAAACGATGCCGGCCTTGAGCCGTGCCGGCAGTTCCCTTCGGGAGGTGGACGACCGCTTGGCGGATTATACCGCCGGCAAAGTGGTCCCGGTGACCCACCTTCTCCGAGTGGAACCGCTGGAGTGAGGGCGAAGGCCGGGCGATTTTAAGGAAAGCAAAATAAAAAAAACTAGGTATTAAAATCAAAATGCCCTGCATGGCCGATTTGAATCTAAGCCCGTTTAATCCGTCGAAATCGCCACAGCCAGGTCCGCTTCGAATTAATTGCGCGCCTACGTCCCTTGCCTCATTCTTGCCTCATGAATCCTCCGGACTCTGGCGGACTGAGTCTTGCGGTGAATCATTGATGACTCTATAGTGGCTTGGACAGTGACTCGAACGTGATGCAGGTACGGAGGCGGGCGATGAAACAATTGACTCTGCGTGGTTTTGATCCGCAGCTGGAGAGGCAGCTGGAGCGCTACGCCCGATCCGAGGGGATTTCCCTGAACCGGGCGGCTTTGGAGTTGATGCGGCGGGGCAGCGGACTTTCGACTGCGAGGAGTGGCCCGCCTGTAATCGGCGATGCGCTGGACGGATTTGTGGGGGCTTGGAGTGCTGAAGAGGAGAGGCAGCTTCTCGAGGCGGTGCAGGAACTGGACCGAATCGACCCGGAGTTCTGGAAATGAAACTGCTGCTCGATACCAATGCCTACACTGGGTTGCTGAAAGGGGACGCGAGGATTGCCGGTGCGGTGCGGTCCGCAGAAGGCATTGTGATGAGTCCCGTCGTGATCGGGGAGCTTCTCTTCGGTTATCGGAATGGGAATCGCTACGAGGAAAATCTGGCCGAGTTGGAGCGGTTCCTGGCCAATCCCTTCGTCGAGACGCTGTCGATAGGCCGGCACACCTGCGATTATTTCGGGCTGGTCGCCGCCCAGTTGAGGCGGGACGGCGCTCCGATTCCCCAGAACGACATCTGGATCGCCGCCCAGACGATGGAAAGCGGTGCCGCTCTGCTGAGCCTTGACGCCCACTTCAGCCACGTGGAGAATCTGCTGGTGCATTCCATAGCGGCTGGGTGAAGGGGGCAGTCACATTGAATGCCCCGCGTGCTTACCCCTCGGGAGCGCTCAGCCGTGGCTCGACCAATAATACGGATCCGGAACCTGTTCCCGGATTCAAACTTAAGGAAGAATAAGATGCTGGATAGATACTCACGTTTTCAAGCGCTGACTGTTGCTGCTTTTCTTGGCATGGTTCTGACCGCCGCGCCTGCAGAGGACGCGGGGCAGGTTACGCTCCAGGGCCTGGTGCAGGATACCAGTCACAACAACCTTCCTGGGGTGGCGATCAGTGTGAAGGGGGGTGCGGATCAGACCGTCAGCGACGACCGAGGGGAATTCACGATCGCGGTGAATGCGGATAAAAAGCAGCCTTCGACGCTGATCCTGAGCAAGAAGGATTACCTGACGCTGAAATATATCGTTACGGATCCAGCCAAGACCGCCAACCCACGCCTGACACCGGTAGTCGACAACAACGGCCTGCTCGCGGGGACGCTTGACCTCTCGATGACGCACGCCATCAACCCCCATCTGATCAAGTTCCTTCAGAAGAGCAACGCGGACCAGACCGCCAAGACCCTCGACGACGGCCTGTATGAAGAGGTCGTGAAGCGGTTCGGCGCCCGGGCGGAGGAACAGGTGCGCTACCGCGTCCGGCTGCCGCACAACGCGGGAGCGATCAGGGGCGCATTTTTGATTTCCGAGCACGGCATGGGCGGCAAGATGATGCAGAGCAAGATCTTCTGGGATCTTGCCGACCGAAACCGTTTAGCCCTGATCGGTTTTCAAGGCAACCCCATCCAGCGCGGGATCTACCCGGCCGCCAAACTGGACGAGATCATTGCTCAGATCGGGAATAAGTACGACCATCCCGAGCTAGCCAAGGTCCCGGTGATGACCTTCGGCCACTCCAACGGAACCGGCTTCTCCGCGCTCTATCCAGCGCTTAGACCAGAGCGCAGCATCTGCTGGATCTCCTACCATTCTGGGTCGACATGGCATCTTGAATTTCCCGGGGTGGAGCAGGTGCCCGGGCTGGTCCTGCACGGTACAAAAGACCAGTTCTTCAAGGGGCAGGACAAGACCGTGATGGAGCTGCGAACCAAGCGCAACGCCCCGATCACCATGGTCATGGAATACGGTGTGGCCCACTGGCCCAAGAATACGGACGACACCTTCCGTTTCCTGGCCGACTATTGCCAGGCCTGCATCGACGGTCGCCTGCAAGACGGGCCGAAAGTGGCGAGGTTGGCCGAAACGCTCAAGTCCGCGTGGCTTGGCGATGTGTACGACCTGGAGAAAGGCGGCTTCCAGAAACGCGCCATTGCCCCGGCATCCGAGTACAAGGGCGACAGGCAGACAGCCAACTACCTCCCCAATGAAACATTTGCTAAAATCTGGGCGCGCTACTGCGAAACCGGCAAGTAGGCCCCCCCCCAGCCCAACACGACAGGAGAGACCGATGGCGTCACGTTTTATTTTGGATATGGTGCACCACAATCCGGGAGAGGCTCCTTTCCCTACTACCTTCCTCAACCCCGAAAAGCTCAACGAGTTCGGTTATAATGGGCAAGTCTTCAAGCACATCAATTGTGCGGTGGGATTTGCCCATTACGATGCCGAGATCTTTGCCCAAGGAACGGAGGAGAAGGCTTGGCTGGACGCGGAAAGAGCGCGGATCAAGGCGGAGATTCAGGCGGCACGAGATGCCGGAATCCGTATCTTCTACCATATCGATCTGTTTGTGTTGCCGAAAAAACTGGTTGAGATATACCGCGATGCGATCTGTGACGAGAACGGACGCATCAGCATCGAGAAAGACAAGACGCTTGAGATTCATCGCGCTCTGTTTGCCGAGATCTTTGCGGATTTCGACATCGATGGGCTCATCGTCAGACACGGTGAGACCTACCTGCTTGACACTCCCTTTCACACTGGCAATGGTCCCGTTCCCCTATATGGAGAATTTGTCGACAAACCCAAAGAGAAACCGCGTTTCGAAAAACTGCTCAACTTTCTTCGCGACGAGGTCTGTGTAAAGCATGACAAGTGGCTGATGTTCAGAACCTGGGATATCTGCAAAGACCGATTCCATGCAAATCCACGCTATTACCTCGACGTGACGGATCGGATTGAACCCCACGAAAAACTGCTTTTCTCGATCAAGCACACGCAGATGGATTTCTTCCGCAGGATTCCCGTGAACCCCTGCCTGAACACGGGGCGGCACAAGCAAATCATCGAGGTCCAGTGTCAGCGCGAATACGAAGGCAAAGGCGCCTACCCGAACTACGTGGCCAATGGAATTATCAATGGCTTCGAGGAAGACCAATTCGGCGCAAGCATTGGCAAAATCGTCGCAGATGAAACCCATTTCACTGGATTCTACACCTGGTCTCGCGGGGGGGGCTGGTATGGACCGTATCTCAAGAATGAATTCTGGTGCGAGCTCAACAGCTACGTAATCGCGCAATGGGCAAATGATACGTCTCGTTCGGAAGAAGAGATCTTCAGAGGATTTGCCGAGAAACACGGCATCACGGGAGATAGCTACGAGGCATTCAGAGAGCTTGCCCTCAAGTCCGCCACCGGCGTTCTCAAAGGGCGCTATTGCGAAGTCGAGCACTTGGACCTTTGCTGGATGCGCGACCAGAACCTGGGCGGCCTGAATCAGCTGGGCGAGAATTTCGAAAATCTCTATAAAAACGATCTGTTTGCCGCCTCCATCGCTGAAAAGCGGGAGGCTTCCGAGGCCTGGAGTGCGATTGTCGACTTAAGCAAACGAATCACCTCGAACTCCAAAGAGCTGGATGACTACATTCAATGCTCGGCTTTGTATGGCAAGCTGATATTTGACATCGTCAGATTCGGTTGGGAAGTCATGGTCGCCGGATTTGTCGGCGACAAGACCGGCAGCTACGATGCGCACGCGATCAAAGCGGCCGCCGAAGGCTATCACGCGGCCTGGAAAATGTACAAGACCCTGCCTGAGAAATACGCGCAATGCGCCTCGCTCTATCTTGGCCAATACTGGAGCTGGCCGGGGAATCCTCCCGCACCCGGAATGGAAGAGGAAGTTCAGAAATACGTGAATAAGGTTCAATAGCGAGCTGCTAAGATCCGATGGGCCTGAGAGCAGAACTTGGCTTATGGGTCGCGACCATCAATTCAGTCCAGCTACGTCGGGATTCGGCGACGGATGCTCTATTACATGGGCTCGACGCACCCGTTTGACCCCGTCACCCCTTTGAGAACCAGCACCCAATCATTCTCTCCGCCGTGCGTTGGCGGCTCGTAAGTCTGGAATGAGCGATTGCTCGAACAATGGACCGGGTGAGTTGTACCGTATCGTGGATTGAACCAGGACCCATTAATTAATGGAAGAGCGAATGTCCGCAACGACAGGGTAAACGGTTCGCCTTTCGGCGAGTAGACAAGGGCAAACGATCGGTCGCGGGCAATGGCTGCACGCACCTTTGCGGAACCATGAACCGGCGCGTCCACGAGGAACGAGTTGAGTCCCGTTTCCCGGACGGGAATCAGATTCCACCACTCCAGACCTTCCAACAACCTGCGCATGTACCCCATCTGGGTCGCGCCGGGATGATGCAGTGCTTCACGCCACGGGACCGCGGCATGGATTGCCGGATCTCTTCCGGAATCGTACATCTGCCAGATGTTGTTATTTCCATAGGTATGACCGCATGCACCAGCCAGCATTGCCCACCAGGCGGCGGTTCGGCAGTGATAATCAGTGAACCTGACTGCCGGGTTGTTCCCTGTGATGTAAAAGCCGATTGGAATGGACTCGTAGCGCGGCTCTCCGTCGAGAACGGGTTTCACGGGTTCCAGATCGTAGTCCGCCTCAATAAACAATCCAGTATCATGGGCCGCCGCCGCGTGCGACGACTGGCACATGTTGAAATCAAGCCAGTCCGCGTTGCCGACTTCTTCGCTTGACCGCCCCGGCCCCCGGGGATGAAAGGTTATCAGGTGCTTGCCGTTGTCGCCTGCGCGAAGTCCACGTGCCAATGCCTCCTGGATGACGCGTTCCCGCTCATTGTTGATATTCCGGTCTCCACCGAGAATCCAGATCAGATCGGCGTCCCGGTATCGTTCCCCCAGCCATTGGCCATACTGTTCCGCGTTGTCAGGAGTGAAAATCGTTTCAACGGCACCCAGGTTGGCATCGGTCTGTGAGGTTTCGCTCTGAGCCCAATAACTTCCCCAGGCCGGCAGCATCCCCATGACCAGTCCCAGTTCATTGGCACGGGCAACAATCCAGTCCACATGTTGAAAATAGGACTCCACCGGGGCCAGGGGGTTCTGGTCATGGAACGGCAGATTTCCTTCCGCATTCGGTGAGGAGATACCCTCAATTTCAGAAAGAATCACTCCCTGAACGACGGTAAATCCTTTTGCCGACCGATCCGACAGATAGATTTCTGCCTCGGGGCGACTCAGACGATGGAAAATTTCCCATGCCGTATCCCCAATGTAGAGAAACGGATTCCCACCCTCGCGAACGAGATAGCGTCCCGTGTCGGAAATGACTAGTTTTTTGTAAACCCCAGTTGCCACAACATCCTCCTGAAACTGATAGATATTTTTGATTTCCGTCACTCCGTCGAATGTGGTGTGGGTTGCTTGGTAATCAAGCGTTTTATCCCGACGGTCCCCGATAGCTCCACGTCACACCGTGAGTTCCGGTGCGGGGCAACAGCAGTAACCGCCACGGGGATCAATGTTTGTGGACCAAGTTCTCGACCACCAGATAACCGTAGGGCAGCAGGGTGATGTCGAGATCGTCTGCCTGCCGGGTCATGCCGGCGTTTCGCGCGAGGAGGATCTCGCCGTTGCGTGCCGCTCCGGCGACGGCCAGGGTGGTGGTGTGGGCCGACTCGGAGAGGTTGACCGCCACCAGCACCTGTTGACCGTCCACGTTTCGTGTGAAGGTCAGGAGCGCCTCGGGCACCTCGTTCTCCAGCCACTGCACATCGCCGCGGCTGAGGGCCGGTTTGGCTCGGCGCAGGCGAATCAGCTGCTGCAGGTGGCGGATGCGGCTTCGCCCCGTTTCGGTAAGGGCGTTGGCCCAGTCGATGTGCATGTTGCCATGGAAGCGGTTGCTGTAGATGCTGTGCCGGGCCGTGTCCGCGATCTCCTGGCCGTTGTAGAGGAAGGGCACGCCGTCGATGGTGAAGTTGACCACGAGAGCCGCGTCGACGGCGGCCGTCCCGAAGGCCCGGTCGTGGCGCAGGTCATAGCAGTCGTTGGCGATGTCGTGGTCGTCGAGAATGCGTAGAAAGCGCGCTCCCTCGGGAAATGCCTCCCGCTTTTCGTGCCAACGCTTGCGCAGGTCGGCGGCCGTCACCTTGTCCGTGGAATGTTCCTGCAGGCAGGGGTTCACCGGGGCACTGGGCGCGAGGGTCTCCAACACCTTCAGAATGCCGTACTTCCAGTAGAAGCCGTAGTTCAGGTCAAAGGCGGCAAGCTGGTCCTCTTGGCGGTCGCCCTCGCTGATCATCATGCAGTCGGGCTTGATCGCCTCCATGCGTCGGCGCCCTTCCTCCCAGAAGTCCAGTGGGATGGCCGCGGCCACGTCGCAGCGATACCCGTCCACGCCGAATTCCCGCATGAAATACTCCATGTTCTCCCAGAGATACTCCCGCAGGGCGCCGGATTCGAAGTTGATCAGCGGAAAGTGATAGGCGCTGCAGCGGATCTGGCCGTCTTTGGTGTGCTGCACGTAGTCGGGGTGTTCGGCGATGAAGGAGGCATTGGGGCCGCAGTGCATGTAGACCAGATCGAGCAGCACACGCAGGCCCAGCTCGTGGGCCCGCCGGACGAAGTCGCGCAGATCGGCCTCGGTGCCGTATTCGGCATCGATACTGACGTAGTCCCGCAGCCGATAGGGATTCTTGGGGTTCTCCAGACCGCTCTTCTGCTGGCGCGGGCTCCAGAGCTCGCGCCGGGGATCCTCGTCGTGCTCCACCACCGGGGTCAGATAGACAATGTCCACCCCCAGTTCAGCCAGGTGGGGCAGCAGACGCGCCGCGGCCGAGAGGGTGCCCTGCGGCGTGAAGGCCCGGGGATAGAGCTGATAGATGACGGAGTGCTCCAGATAGTCCGGTGAACGTCGCGCCTGCACAGTCATGGCCTGATTCCTTGCGGGATGGTGAAAGACGGGTCCGAATGATCAACAAGGTAACCCGGCGGACGCTGATTTCATCTTCTCCTTCAGCAGCTTTTTCAAGCAGCGCCTCGGGCGCCTGCCCCCGGGACTACCGCACGTCACCACCCCTGGAAGGCTGAAAGCCGGTCCTGCGGTTCGGGACCGGCTTCGGATTGAGAAAAGATCCGGGGGGCAGAGATGAACAGCAAAAGGAGCGCGTCTGCGTGAAATGCGGCAAATACTTAGCCTACGACGAGTTTGAGTGCTCCATGCGTCTTTTTCAGCGCATGGTCACCGACATCGACGCCATCGTGCATCAGGACGTTGTGAGTTCGACGCCAACCAGGCAGACATCGTCCTCGAAGGTGGCGCTGGCGGTGAATTTGCGCGCATCTTCCATGGCCTGCATGAGCAGCTCGTCGAGCGGCTGCTTGAGGTTGCGTTCGAATGTCGCGCACAGCCGCTCCTCGCCAAACGGCTCTCCCTCCGGCGCCGCCGCCTCGGAGATCCCGTCGGTGTAGATGACGACGATATCGTCGGGCATGAGCTCGGCCCCGATGGAGGCAAATGTCTCGTCACCGAACAGTCCAAGCGCCGGTCCGACGGCTTGGGGCGGGAATGGCACGGTTTCCACCGAGCCGGTCGCGCGCCTGAGCAGCAGGGGTTTGGGGTGACCAGCGCTGCTGCATTGCAGGCTTCCTGGCTCCGTATCCACGATCGCGTAAAGGGCAGAGGCGAACATGGTCGTCCCGCTGTCTCGCAGCACGTGTGCAAGGGACGTGTTGATCTCGCTGAGAAACCGGCCCGGATCGTTGGCCACGGGAGCGAGTTCCTCGACCAGTCCCCGAATGATGGCCGTGACCAGGGCGGCGCGCACACCATGGCCCATGACATCGCAAACGAATATCCCCGCCCGCGTCGGCGAGAGTGGCAGCACGGTGAAGTAGTCGCCTCCGACGGCTCCTGAAGGTTCGTAGCGATGACAGAAGCGCAGCTTACGTTGCCCATCCGCCACGTTGGGGGGGAATTCGGGGTAGCGGTTGGGCAGAAGCCCGAGCTGGAATTTACGTGCCAGATCCTGGTCGGCCTCCAGCTGTTCGTTCTTGGCGCGCAGTTCGGCCGTTCGGCTGGCGACTCTCTCCTCCAATTCGGCATTGAGTTCGCGCAGCTGCTTCTCCGCCAGATCACGCTCCGCGCTGCGCAGCTGCAGGGAATTGGCCATGCGGTCGAAGGCATGGGCCAGCCGCCCGAGTTCCTCGCGCCCGTAGGTTAGGCCTGTGCGTGCCGTCAGATCGCCTGCCTCCAGCTGCTGGGCTGCCCGTACCAGGGCGCGGGCCCGGCGCAGGATGAAAAAATCTCCGCCGATCCAGGTCGCTCCCAAGGCCAGGGCTGCGACCAAGGCGAGCCAAGCCAGGTTGCGGCGCAGCATGCGGTTGGGTTCCGCCAAAGCAATGTGTTTCGGGATGGCGATGCTCACGCTCACCAGTCCGGCCCCCGGCGCGCCCTCGATCGGGACAAACGCCACGAGGCGGGAAATGCCATCGGAACCGACCACTTCTTCCGTGCCGTCTCTCTTTTTCAGCATCACTTTCGTGACGGGGTCGTTCGCGATTGATCGGCCCCGCCAAGCCTCCGGATCCGGCCAGCCGGCCAGCACCGTGCCATAGGCGTCGACTACCGTCAGTGTCCCTCCTTCGGGCAATTCCGCCTTGGCTCCCAACTGGGAGAGCCAAGCCAGGTCAAGCGCGGCAAATGCCACTCGCGTGATCCGGCCCGCATTGTCCACAAGGGGGTAGCCAAAGTTGACCGACGAGACGTGGGTGATTCGGCCGATCTGGTACTCACCCATGGCGAAATCGCCGGTCTCGACTGCACGTCTGAAATAGAGACGATCCTTGAGGTTGACCTGCGGCGACACAGGCAGGCCACTGGCAAAGACTGACCCGTCCATGTCGATGATTCCGATGTTCGCGTAACCGGAGTACTTGGTCAGCAAACGGGCAAGAAGGGCGTTGGCCGCAGCGGGATCCTGGCCGCGAAGCACCGGCACCTGGGCCAGCGCCACGAGCAATTGGTGCGCGCCCTCGACCAGGCGTTCCTGCTGTGCCGCCGAGACGCGTGCAAGGCGCAAAGCGTCGTGTTGAACGGTCTGGGAGGCCAGGCGACGCTGCACGGCGGCCGTATGCAGGATCAGGGCCAGGGCCGGCAACACCGCCAGCAGGACCAGCGCCAACAGGCTGTGGCGCAGGCTCAGAACGATGCGCGGCTGGGGAGGGGACGTGGAGGCTTTTGGGCGGACATCCCCTTCCGGGGATGCCTTGGCAGCGTCACCATGCGAGACCTTCTCACTCATGTGTTCGTGCCCCAGGAAAAGGAACTTGCTTTTTCCGACGATCAATGAAAAATAGTCCGGCCGCGCGACGACATCAAGCCGCAAGCGGAGTCCTGCTCCTTTGGCAGCTAAACAGCGCTTGCGCCCCAACGATCATCCGAGCAAGCATGCTATTGATACGGAGGCGCAAGTTTCCGGCACCGGCTCCTTCACTGGGCTAATTTGGGATAGACCTCGAGAAAAACGGTCTGGATGTCGGCGTTGAAGGGGTTTGTCTTCCGGTGGTCACGGCCATAAAGCTCGATGGTGTTCGGCTGTCCCGGTTTCAGCCATTTGTCAACGCGCTCGCCGACGGCGCTGGCGACGGTTTCGCTTCGCTTC
>JBFJXC010000050.1:0-14251 GCA_041623325.1 Lentisphaeria bacterium
CGTGATCGCGCTCGTCATCGTCCGCCTTAGGCGGATGATCGATCAGGTTTTCGGATGTCGGGTTTCAGTGGTTCAGGAGTTCAGGCAAGTAGCGGTTCAGGGTTGGCTAAGGACCATGGCCGCCGGCGGTCTGTGGCGGTCTCAAAACCCAATTTTGCTCTCCTGCTCGTACTAGGGGTTCTTACTCTCCAAGCCCCAGCCGGGCAGAGCTTGCGAGCGACCCGTTTCGGGTTTGTGCAGAGCAATCGAGCGAATCTCGCGATCCACCTCCACCTCCAGCTTGTCGCCGAGGTCAGCCCGATCGTGGGCGAGCCGCTCAGGGCAGCGTCTTGGCGTCGGTCGGGCCCGAGGTTGGCCGCCAGGGGTTTGACGCTTTCGGAGGCGATTCTGGCGGAGCGGGAGGCAGACAGATGAGAGTGGTGTTGGACTCCTCTTCTCTTGCCAAGCGCTATGTGCAGGAGCCTGGCAGCGCCGAAGTTGAAGAGATCCTGCTGGGCACGTCCGAACTCGGCTTGTCCATCATCTGCGTGCCGGAGATCGCGTCCGCCCAAAACGCAGGACTGCCAGCCCGATTCATCTGAAGGTTCCCGGCGAAGTGCCGTTGTGTTTTCGGAAGACGGTGCAGAAATAGGCGGGGCTGGCGAAGCCGGACATGTAGGCGACTTCGGATACGGTCAGGTCGGGCCGGGCCCGCAGGAGGTGTTCGGCCAGGCGCAGGCGCTCCTGGATCAGATAGTGTTTGACGGTCTGAGACATGCTTTGCGAGAAGAGCCGGGAGAGGTGCTCGGCTGAACAGCCCAGTTCCGCGGCCAGGCGATGGACGGTCAGGGACGCGTCGCTGACGTTCTCTTGGATGGTTTTGAGGGCATCCCCGACCAGACGTGGGTAGGTTGGCTCTTGCCGGTCCCGGCTGCGGTAGGCTTCCCGGAGCAGCTCCAGGAAACCTCGCAACAGAAGCGTGGCGGTCGCGTCCGGCAACGGGCAGGCGGGGTTGGTCAGCAGGCGCATGATTTCCAGGGCGGCGGGACGGAAGGCGGGGTTCAGATGGCAGCGGTCGGCGGTGCCGGTACGGCGGGCCTGGGCGCTTTGGCCGGTCACGATCACCTGCATGCAGCCGAAGCGGAAGTTGACGACCAACGTGGTGTTGCGGGGGTCCTGGAGGTCGTGTTCTCGATGGGGGATTTCCGGTCCGAACACGGCGACCTCGCCGGCGGAAAGGTGTTGCTTTCCGCCCGGGAAGCGGATCGTGATCGCTCCGCGTAGTTGCAGGAAGACCTTGGGGGTTTCGTTCACGATCCAGGCTCGGTGCTCGCGGGTCACCTTGCCTGGCATGGACAGGATTCGGTGCAGTGGCACGGCCGGGGCCTGCAAGGCCTCCAAGGCCTTATCCAAGTGGTCGGGGATCATGTCATGTTTTCCATATCATTGTCATGAAAACTAAATCTGTCAACCCTTGCCATTCCAATGTGTAGCTTGTTTAGTAGTAACGCCTCAATCAAGAAAACAAAATACATCTTGCCGAAAGGATTCATGATGCCCTCCTTCAACATTCTTTATCTGCACTGCCACGATGCGGGCCGCTATATCGAACCCTACGGCCACAAGGTCTCCACCCCGAGCCTGCAGCGCCTGGCCGAGCAAGGCGTGATGTTCCGCAACGCCTTCTGCTGCGGGCCGACCTGCTCGCCTAGCCGTTCGGCCTTGGTCACCGGCCAGTATCCGCACAAGAACGGCATGCTGGGCCTTGCCCACCGCGGATTCACGCTCAACAACTACTCCGACCATCTCGTGCATCAGCTTCACGCCCTGGGGTACGATTCGGCCTTGGCCGGCATCCAGCACGTCGCCGACAGCGGAGAGACCATCGGCTACCGCGAGGTGCTCGACTGCAAAAAGGAGGGCTTGAGCCGGGACGAAGGCGTGGCCGCGGCCGCCGGGGACTGGCTGAAGCAGAGGCATGGCCGCCCCTTCTTTCTGAGCGTTGGCTTTTTCATGCCGCACCGGACATACATGGAGGCGGTTGCGGATGAGGGCCGGGACGAGGACTGGCGCTTCGTGAAGCCGCCGGCGGCGCTGCCCGACACCCCGGCCACCCGCCGGGACATGGCCGATTTCAACCATTCGGTCAAGCACATGGACCATTGCTGCGGCATGGTGCTGGACGCCCTGGAGGAGGCCGGTTTGGCCGACAGTACCCTGGTGATCGCCACTACCGACCACGGCATCGCCTTCCCCCACATGAAGTGCAATCTGACCGACCACGGCAACGGGATCTACCTGATCATGAAGGGACCGGGCGGTTTCGACGGCGGTAAATGCCTAGAGGCCATGGTCTCGCATCTGGACATCTATCCGACCCTGTGCGAGCTGCTGGACTGCCAGCCCACTCACGAACTTGACGGGGCCTCCCTGATGCCGTTGGTGCGGGGGGAGAAGGAGGCGCTTCACGAGGCCCTGTTCTCCGAAGTCACCTATCATGCCGCCTACGAACCCAAGCGCGCCATCCGCACCGACTGCTACAAGCTGATCAAGCGTTTCGACCCCGACTTCCGCACCCAGGTCCTGCCCAACTGCGACGACAGCCCCAGCAAGACCCTCCTGTGCGACCATGACTGGAGCCGGCCCCAGCTGCCCGAGGTCCGGCTCTACGATCTGATCCACGATCCCCAGGAGCGAGCCAATCTGGCCGACGATCCCCGCTATGCCGAGATCCGCGCCGGCCTCGAGCAGCAGCTGGAAGCGTGGATGAAGGACACCGGCGATCCCATCCTCGACGGCCCGGTTTCCCTTCCCCCCGGCGCATTCGCCACTCCCCAGACCGCCTACTCGCCATCGGGAAAATCGTGAGTTGGAATCCGGGTGATTCTTGTTCCAGAGCTCAGTGCCACTGTTAATTTGAACGCCCTGATTTTGGGTGTTCAGGTTTCAGTGTTCAGGCAAAATTGAACTCCTGAACTCCTGAAACCTATGGCGTTCTACTTCACAGGCCCTCATGCTTAGCGGACTGAGCTCTGTGGTTCCGGCCCTTTCCGGTATTGCCTGGGGGGCGGTTTTCGGGACACGGACACGGTGCAGGGCAACGGGGCATGCTTATGGTGTGGGTCTTGAAATAATCCATAAATAGTAGTTCGTTATGGTGTCAACCCCACAGCAAGAGGAGAGAGACCATGAGCATGTTCTGTTATCAGTGCGAGCAAACCTGCAACGCCACGGCCTGCACCAAGGTCGGCGTCTGCGGCAAGGATGAGGATGCGGCCGCCCTCCAGGATCTGATCGTCTACGCGACCAAGGGGCTGGCCACGGTCGCTAGCAAGGCCAGGGTGCTGGCAGTCAGCGACCGCGAGATCAACGTGGGCACGGTCGAGGCCCTGTTCGCGACCGTCACCAACGTGGATTTCGACACCGCCCGACTTCAGCAACAGGCCATCGAGGTGGCCCGGCTGCGCGACAAGGCCGTGCGCCTCTACACCAATGCCTGTACCTCCGCTGGTCAGGAGGCCGAGGAGTTCGGCGGTCCGGTCGCCTGGATGCCGGCGCCGGAATTGTCCGGACTGATCCGTCAGGGGCATGCCGTCTCCATCGAAGCCCGCAAGAAGAACCTGGGCGAGGACGTGACCGGGCTGCAGGAGTTGATTCTTTACGGTTTGAAGGGGATGGCCGCCTACGCCGACCACGCCCAGATTCTGGGGCAGGAGGACGAAAACGTCTACGCCTTCTTCCATGAAGCCCTTGCCTTCCTGGCCTCCGAGCCCACCGACGTGAACGAGTTGACGGGCATGGCCTTGCGGGTGGGGGAGGTCAACCTGCGCGTGATGGAACTGCTGGATCTGGCCAACACCGGCACCTACGGACATCCGGAACCGACCGCCGTGCGCATCGAGCCGGTCAAGGGCAAGGCGATCTGCGTGTCCGGACACGACCTCAAGGATCTGGAAGAGCTGCTCAAGCAGACCGAGGGCACCGGCATCAATGTCTACACCCACGGCGAGATGCTGCCCTGCCATGCCTATCCCGGCCTCAAGAAATATAAGCATCTGGTGGGTAACTACGGCGGTGCCTGGCAGGATCAGGCCAAGGAGTTCGATGCCTTCCCCGGCGCCATTCTCATGACCACCAACTGTATCCAGCGCCCCCGGCCCACCTACAAGGACCGTATTTTCACCTGTGGCCTGGTCGCCTGGCCCGGCGTGACCCACATCGCCGACCGCGATTTCACCCCCGTCATCAAAGCCGCCAAAGCCGCCAAGGGGTTCACCGAGGACGGACCGGACCGAACCATCACCGTCGGCTTCGGACGCAACGCGGTGCTCGGGGTGGCCGACAAGGTCATCGACGCGGTCAAGAGCGGCGCCATTCGTCATTTCTTCCTGATCGGCGGCTGCGACGGGGCCAAGCCCGGACGCAACTACTACACCGAGTTCGCCCAAGCCGTGCCCAAGGACTGCGTGATTCTGACCCTGGCCTGCGGCAAGTACCGCTTCAACAAGCTGGAGTTTGGGGATATTGGCGGCATTCCGCGTTTGCTGGACATCGGCCAGTGCAACGATGCCTACTCCGCTATCCAGATCGCGGTGGCCCTGGCCGGGGCCTTCGAGTGCGGGGTGAACGATCTGCCCTTGTCCATGGTGCTGTCCTGGTACGAGCAGAAGGCGGTGGTGATCCTGCTGACCCTGCTTCACCTGGGCATCAAGAACATCAAGCTTGGCCCCACCCTGCCAGCCTTCATCACCCCCCCCGTGCTGCAGGTGCTGGTGGATAACTTCAATATCGCCCCCGTCACCACCGCCGAGGCCGATCTGAAGAGCATCCTGGCGTAGGGAAGAAGGTGTAGCAATTCAACGTTGCCTGACAGGCGCGCCCTCGGCGAGGGCGCGCTTTTGTTTCAGCCCGAGCGAGACTGCAACGGACAACCAACAAAGGACAATTTCCCATGCCCACACCTGCCGGACAATTCTACGATTCTCTCTCCGAAGAGTACGACGACATGGTGGAAACCGGGTCGAGGAGGAAGACGGCTTCGCGCTTCGTCGAGTCGCTGCGTGACCGGCTCGGTTTCGAAAGCGCGGTGGACGCGGCCACGGGCACGGGGGTCTATGCCCTGGCTCTGGCTGCGGCTGGGGTGGAGACGGTCGGGGCCGATTTGTCCGCGGGCATGGTGGAGAAGGCCAGAAAGCATGCGGCCGAGCTTGGGTTGGACGTGGCCTGGGCGGTGGCCCCCATGGAAACCTTGGCCGCTGCCGTTTCCAAACCGGTGGATCTGGCCCTCTGCATGGGCAATTCCTTGCCTCATCTGCTGACTCCCGAGGCGCTACACGAGGCGTTGGCCGGCTTCGCGGCCGTGCTCAGGCCCGGTGGGCATCTTGCCGTGCAGGTGCTCAACTACCGGCAGATTCTAGAGGAGGGGGAGCGCATCGTGGACATCACCCGCCAAGGCCACAACGAGTACGTACGCTTCTACGACTTCGAACCGGCGGCCGTGGTCTTCAATATCCTGTCCATCCGTTGGGATGATGGGAAGGCAATCCACCGCTTGCACAGCACCCGCCTCAAGCCGTACTGCCTGGAGGATCTGGCGCCCCTTCTGCCCCGGCACGGCCTGAGGCTGGTCGACACCTTCGGGGGGCTGGATCTGTCCCCCTTCGATCCGGCAGCCTCCGCCAGCCTGATTCTCTTGGCTCAAAAGGAGTGTTCCTATTGAGCTGTTGGCATCCGGCCTCTTACTGCTATGTTAGGCCCGTCGCGCGCTGGAACCGCTTCGGTTTGGCCCGGTGCTCCCGCGCAAAACCATTTCGGAAAGCAAGTGAGGCATCATGAAGGGCATCATTTTAGCCGGGGGTTCCGGCACCCGCCTGTATCCCGTCACCCGCGTCACCAGCAAGCAGCTGCTGCCGGTGTACGACAAGCCCATGATCTACTATCCCCTCTCGGCCCTGATGCTGGCCGGAATCCGCGAAATCCTGCTGATCTCCACGCCCGATGATCTGCCGCGTTTCCAGGATCTGCTGGGGGACGGCTCCCAGTACGGGCTCGATCTGTCCTACGCGGAGCAACCGAGACCGGAAGGGCTGGCTCAGGCGTTTATCATCGGCCGGGAGTTCATCGGCGACAGTTCCGTGGCCTTGGTGCTGGGGGACAACATATTCTACGGCCACGGGTTGGAGGAGACCCTTCAACAGGCGTCGGAACTGAGCGAGGGCGGGGTGATCTTCGGTTACCCCGTGAGCGATCCGGAGCGCTACGGGGTGGTTGAATTCAGCAAGGACGGCCGGGTGTTGAGCTTGGAGGAGAAGCCGGCCCATCCCAAATCGCACTATGCCGTGCCCGGCATCTATTTCTACGACAACCGCGTGGTGGAGATCGCCAGCGGTCTGAAGCCCTCCCCCCGGGGCGAGCTGGAGATTACCGACGTGAATCGCGAATACCTGCGCCAGGGCAAGCTGACGGTGCAGTTGCTGGGCCGGGGCATCGCCTGGCTGGACACGGGAACCCACGAGGCGCTGCACCAGGCAGCCACCTACGTGCAGACCATTCAGGAGCGCCAGGGCATGTTCATCTCCTGCATCGAGGAGGTCGCCTACCGCCAGGGCTTCATCGACGCGGCCCAGCTTCGCCGCCTGGCCTGGCCCATGCAGAAGAATGGCTATGGTCAGTATCTGCTGAGAATCCTGGCGGAGGACGGTTTTCAGCCATGCCAATGACTGTCACCCAAACCGACTTGCCTGGCGTGATTCTGATTGCCCCGCCCGTGTTCGCGGACGACCGTGGCTACTTCTTGCAGACCTTCCACCAGCCCCAATACCGCGAGGCCGGAATCGACCTCCCGTTCGTGCAGGACAACCATTCTCATTCGGCTCAAGGCGTGCTGCGTGGCCTGCACTACCAGCTGCGCAAACCTCAGGGCAAACTGATCCATGTGGTCCGGGGGGAGATCTTCGATGTGGCCGTGGACATCCGCCGGGGCTCGCCCACGTTCGGGCGCTGGACTGGGGTGATTTTGTCGGAGCACAATCATCATCAGTTGTATGTGCCCCCGGGCTTCGCCCACGGTTTCTGCGTGCGCAGCCAGACGGCCGATGTCATCTACAAGTGCACCGATGTCTACAACCCGGGCGACGAGTACGGAATCCTCTGGTCGGATCCCGAACTGGCTATCGACTGGCAGCTCGCCCAGCCCCGTCTCTCTCCCAAAGACGCCGTGCTGAAATCGCTGGCGGCGATGCCCCAGGATTGCCTGCCCCTTTACGAGGACTAATATCATGACGACCCTGTCCGACCTCGAGATTTTCGATCGCCCGGACTTTCTGGCCCGCCTGGGGGACGACGAGGAGCTGCTGCGTGAAGTGGTCGAGCTGTTTCTGGAAGATGCCCCTCAGCAGCTCGAGTCCATCGCCCGGGCCGTGGCCGCCGGCAACGCGGCCGACATCGCCCCCTCTGCCCACCAGCTGAAGGGGGCCGCCGCCAACATTTCGGCCCGCCGGGCCGCGGAAGCGGCCAGCCGGCTGGAGACGGCTGCTAAGTCCGGAGATTCGATCGTGGCCGGACAGGAGTTTGCGAAACTGAAAAACGAGATGCAGCAGTTGCTGGTCCATCTGAAAGCGTGAGACGCGATGCCGTCCGCTGGATCAACCGAGGCACACCCATGAACGTTCTGGTTGCAGAAGACGATTTGGTCTCCCGCCACATGCTCACCAAAGTGATCTCGGGCTGGGGCTACGAGGTCAGTGCGGCCGCGGACGGACTGGAGGCCTGGGAGATGCTCCGCAAGCCCGGCGCGCCCTCTCTGGTTATCCTGGACTGGAGCATGCCCGGCCTGGAGGGAATCGAAGTGTGTCGCCGGGTCCGGGAACTTCCCGACCGCTCCCCCTACATTATCCTGCTGACCAGCCGCGACCGCCAGACCGACATTGTCGAGGGCCTGCGCACCGGGGCCGACGATTATCTGACCAAGCCCTACGACCGCGAGGAGCTCCAGGCCCGGCTGAATGTCGGGGCCCGGATCATTCGCCTGCAAAGCGCTCTCTCCCGTCAGCTGTTCGAGATCGACGACACCCTGCACCGCATCCAGAACTCCTTCCTCCTGGGCGAGTGCCCGGACGGCCTGGAGGGCTTCCAGGTCGCCGCCGCCATGTTCCCATCCGAAACCGTGGCGGGTGATTTCTACGACTTCTTCCGCCACCACAAGCGCTGCTTCGATGTGGTGGTTGGCGATGTCATGGGCAAAGGCACCAAGGCGGCCCTGTTCGGCGCGGCCACCACCACCCGCATCCTGCGCTCCATGAACGAGATGATGAGCGAATTGGACAGTGCGCCCCAGCCCCAGCCCGAAGCCATTCTGGACCGGGTGAACCGTAAAATGACGCCCCAGCTGGCCGAAGTCGGCAGCTTTGTCACGCTCTGTTTCGCCCGCTTCGATTTGGACGCGGCCCTGTGCACCTTCGTGGACGCTGGCCATGTCAAAACCATCCACTACCGGGCCGACTTGGAGCGGGCCGGATTTCTGGAGGGGCAGAACCTGCCCGTGGGCTTTTCGGAGACGGAGGATTACCGGCAGCAGCGGGTGCAGCTGCACGAGGGAGATATCTTTCTGTTCTACTCCGACGGCCTCAGCGAGCTGCGAGATCCGCAGGGGCAGATGTTCGGCGCCGAGCGCCTGGCCAGCTTGGTCGAGGCCGGCCGCCTGGATTCCGTGGATGGCCTCATCGCCCGCATTCGCCAGGCCAGCGTCCAGTTCGCCGGATCCAGCGCCTTCAACGACGACCTGACCTGCGTGGCCGTCAAGATCGCCCCGCAGGCCATCCACGATCTCAGGGACGAACTGCAGGTGCGCAGCGATCCGCTGAACTTGGGCGAAATCCGGCGTTTCGTACGTTCCTTCTGCCAGCGCCTCCAAGGTCCAGCTCTGGACGAGCGGGAGGTGTTCTTTCTGGAGCTGGCCACCCACGAGGCCGTGGTGGTCGCCATGCGAACCGCCTACGCCGGCGATCCCACAAAGCCCATCATTATCCGGGCCCGCAGCACCGCCAACACGATCGTTCTGCAGGTCGTGGACGAGGGGATTGCCCTGGATCTGGAGCGCCTGCCCAAACCCGGCAGCGACTGCACCTCCGAAAACGCCCTGGGCGTCTACATTATGGGGCAAGCCATGGACCAGGTCACCTACGAGAAGGACGAGCAGGGGCGCAACTGCATGACCTTGGTCAAGAGGGTTGGGTGAAGTCTCCCATGCTTACCCGTTTCTGTCTGTACGGTTTCCTGAAGAATCAGCGCTATTTCGAGCCCTTTCTGATTCTGGCCTTCCGACAGAAAGGGCTGAGCTTCGCCACCATCGGAACTTTGGTCGCCTTTCGGGAAATCTGCGTCAACCTCATGGAAATTCCCACTGGCGCAGTCGCCGACGTGCTCGGCCGCCGCAGGGCCATGATCGCCTCCTTCGCCGCCTACAGCGCCGCCTTCGCCGTCTTCGCCCTGGCCGATGGCCTGGGCATGCTGGCCGCGGCCATGTTCTGCTTCGCCATTGGGGAGGCGTTCCGCACCGGCACCCACAAGGCTATGATTTTCACCTGGCTGGCCCGCCAGGGCCGGGAGCAGGAGAAGACGGCGGTCTACGGCCTGACCCGCTCCTGGAGCAAACTGGGCAGCGCCCTGAGCATGCCCATCGCCGCGGCCATCGCCTTCTGCTTCGGCACCGGGCCGGCCATCTTCCTGGCCAGCATCGTTCCCTGTCTGGCCAACATCGTCAACTTCCTGACCTATCCGCGCTACCTAGACGGGGAGCCGGCTCACAAGTCGTTGCTGGCGATAGCCTCCACCCTGTGGTCGGCTTTGCAGCGCAGCGTGCGCCTGCGTCCATTGCGGCGGTTGCTGACCGAATCCATGGGGTACGAAGGCATCTTCAAAGCGTGCATGGACTACTTGCAGCCGATTCTGAAAACCGCGGCCCTGGGCATGCCCGTGCTGCTGGCTTTGAACGAGCACCAGCGCACCGCCATTCTGGTCGGCGTGGTCTATTTCGCCCTGCATCTGCTGTCTAGCCTGGCTTCCCGGCGGGCCGGACGCTTTGCCAAAGCCGTCGGCGGCGACGAGCAGGCGGCCCATCGACTCTGGCAACTGGATCTGCTGGCCTTCGCCCTGCTGGCTGTGGGGATCGCCCTGGAGCTGTCGGCGGTCATGATCCTGGCCTTTGTGGTGCTGGCTGTCCTGCAGAACTTCTGGCGTCCGGTGCTGGTCGCCCGCTGCGCGGACCTGGCCGAGCCCGGGCAGATGGCCACCGTGCTGAGCATCGAATCCCAGGCCAAGTCTCTCTTCGTGGCCGTCACGGCCCCATTGCTGGGCTGGAGCATCGACGCGATGGCGGGGGTTTCCACCCAGTGGCGCTTCCTGCCCCTGGCCTTGCTGGGCATGCTCGTACCCGCCCTGATGCTGGTTAGCCGGCAGAGGGACAGGGAACGATCAGTCGAATAACGAGGGGACGAAGTGGCTGGTGTTGCTCTGAAAAAACAGCTTATGATTTGATTTCACTACGATCCCATGGAGTGTTGGAGCAATGGAATGTTGGAGTGCAGAAAATCAACGGGTTGCGGAACAATACTGGCGGCTGAAAAATGCAAACCCGCTGATCGGACACATGCCGCATCGGCCCGTTGCAGGAAACTCCCGCAGCACGGAATGCGGCCCCATTACTCCAGCTCTCCAACACTCCACTGATCCTATGGGATGCCTGTGATTTGATATAGATGATTTCCATGAGCGAGAGCTGCCTGAACTCTTGCTCAGGAGCAGCCGGTTCCCCGAGATTCCCATCATTCTCGCTCAGATAAAGCCCGTCTGGTCAACCCTGCCAAGGTCTATACGGTCGATACCGGCCTGCTAAATGCAATGACTTTCCGCAATTCCCCCAACCAGGGGCCCCTGCTGGGATATGGCCGATGAAAAGACGGCCGCGCACGAGCTTAGAGCGCTTCGGGGCGCAATGCTAGAACTGGGCATTGACACCGGAACCATCGTTACATGGGACGAAGAAGGCGAGCCGGAAACCGGAATCCGCCTTGTCCCTTTTCGGAAATGGCTACTGGAAGAATAGAGCCAACGATTCTGCCAGTCACAAGATGAGTAACGATGGCCCGGAGCTGGTCAGTCCAGCTGGAAGTCGATGTGCACGCTCAGTTCGTTCCGGTTCAGTCCGGCCTGGGAGAAGGGCGGCAGGCTGTGTGTGCTGATCAGGAGGGAGGCGACGCTCTTGTCCATGGCTCGCGAGCCGCTGCGTTGTTCAATTCCCGCGCTCAACACCCGGCCGCTGGAGGCGATCCGGAAGTTGACCCGCACGACCGGATTGGGCCCGGGTACTTCCTGGCGTCCGGGTTGGGACCAGGCCTGGTAGAGCTGGCTGCTGACCAGAGCCAGGTAGTGCTGCACCTGGGAGTTCGGGGGGTGTCCGTCGGTGGTGCTTCCGGAAAGGCGCCCGGCCTCGGCGCGCAGACCACTGGCCATGCGTTCCAAGCGGGTGGTGTCAACGCTCCGGCTGACCGGCTGGGGTGAGTTGGCGGCGGGCAGTTTGCGCAGGGTGCTCTGGCGGATGTCGCTGGCGGAGCGGGGCTTCCAGGAGGGTTTGGCCGGCGCGGGCTTGGGTGCGGTTTGGGAAACCGGCTTGGGAGTTGGCTGGGGCTTTGGTTTGGGAGCGGGCGTGGAGGCCGGCGCGGGCTGAGGCGTCGGGACGGCGGGCTTGGGCGCCGGCGGCTGAGGTGCCGGTTGGACAGATTGGGGGTCAGGCGCGGGGGCGGCCGGTGCGGTCTGCCGGGGGCTGGCGGCCAGGCTGACGCGCACGACCACCGGCTTCCGGGGATCGTCAAAAAACTCAACGACCGCCAGGGTCAGCAGCAGACCCACGTGGGCCAGTGTGACAATCTTGACGGTCTTTTTCAGTCTGGGGTCCATGGTCAGGCTACAGCGCGCTCTTACCTTCGGGTTCGGTCACCAGGGTGACGTTTTGAATGCCGGCGTCCCGCACCTCTTTCATGATGCCAATCACTTCCCGATAGGGGCGGTCCCCATCGGCGCGTACGAACAAGGACACGCCGGGGCGCGTCTGGGCCAGGGAGCGCATCTGCCCGGCCAGGCTGCCCAGTTCCAGGGGTTGATCCTGCAGCCGGATGCCGCCTTTCTTGTCCACGGTGATCGTCACTCCCTGCTCCAGATCCGCGGGTGCGGCGTCCATTTCCGGCGGGGAGACATCCAGGCCGTATTGCAACATGGGGGCGGTGATCATGAAGACAATGAGCAGTAGGAAGGTCAAGTCCATGAGCGGGGTGATGTTGATGTCCGCCACCGCCTCGAGTTGCCGAAATCTCCGTTTCCTGGGCATGGCTCAGCGTCCGATCTCTTCGCCGACGACCCCGATCACCTCGTCCGCCAGGTTTTCCATGGCCAGGGTGGTGCGGCGAACCCGGTTGGTCATGATGTTGAAGCCGACGACCGCCGGGATGGCCACCACCAGGCCGACGACGGTGGTCAGCAGCGCCCCGCTGACCCCCGGGGCCATGGCCCCAATGTCCGGTTTGCCCTGCTGAGCCATGCTGGTAAAGGCCATCATCACGCCCCAGACCGTGCCCAGCAGCCCGAGAAAGGGACTGACGGTCACCACGGTGCCCAGCGTGCCCAAGCGGTCTTCCAGCACCAGCATTTCCTCGGATATGGCCCGATCCATGACGCTGCGGACCTGCTCGATCTCCCGCTGCGAAAGGGCGCGCGGCAGCCGGCGCTGCCGGCACCAACTCTCCAGGTCGCCTCCTTCGGCTCGCAGCAGGCGCTGGACCTCCAGCACGCCGCTCTTGAAGACGCTGGCCAGGGGACCATCGTGACGCTCGATCTCCAAGGCCACCGCCGGAAGCCAGCCGCAGCGTTGGCAGCTGGCCGCAAAACGCCGGTCCGCCCGTCTGAACCGTTTGAAGGCGAGTCCCTTGTCGAGCATGACACTCCAAGCGTAGATCGATAGGAAGAGCAGGAGAACCACGATCAACCTGGCAAAACTGTCGCTCTGGCGGAAGGCGTAGAAGACGGTGGCGGGGGCCGGGATGGCGACTAAGCATGTGGGCATGGCAGGGTCCTGACTGGGGAGAAGGTAACATGGCCGACGTGAAGCATCTTTGAAATCATAAGGCCCATTGGCCGGGCTTCAAGGTCAAACCCCGGCAGAACGCTCAACAATTTGTCCGTCGCGGGGCAAACGCTCTTGACCTGCGGCCGTTTTCCAGTACCTTCTGGCAGCAGTTTCTGCCTTCGCCGTGAACCCTTATCCATTGCCTTGGGCCAGCAGATGTTTGGAAAATCAGGGAGCAAGCGCGACGTCCTGACCGGCGTCGAGATCGGAACCAGCACCATCAAGGTGGTCATGGGAGAATTCCTCCCGGATGGCACCCTGACCGTGCTGGGTACCGGCGAGGCCCCCTCCATGAAGGTGGTCAAGGGGGAGATCACCGATCTGGGGTTGGTCCGCGAGCAGCTGGAGACCGCCCTCATGCTGGCCGAAAAGGCCTCGGGCGAGGAGATTGCCGACATTTTTCTGGCGGTCAGCGGCGGGCATGTCCGCGCGGTGAACAGCAATGGCAGCACCGTGGTTCAGGGGCAGGATCAGCGCGTGGCCGAAGCCGATGTGGTGGCCGCCATTCACAATGCCCGAGGCTACACCTTGCCTCCCAATCAAAAAGTGATCCATTCGCTGGATCGCGCCTATATGCTGGACGACAACCGTGAGATCGCCCGGCCCCTGGGGCTGCGCAGCAGCAAGCTGGAGGCCGAAGTCCACATCGTCTACGGCCAGCGCAATCGTCTGGAAACCCCTTGCGAACTGTTGAACGATGTGATGGGGTACCCGCCGACCGACATTGCCTTTTCGGGAGTGGCCGCGGCCCTGTCCGTCTTCAGCCCCGAGGAGGCCGAGAACGGGGCCTTGCTCGTGGACGTGGGTGCCGGGGTGACCGAGTATGTTCTCTACCACACGCCCGGCTATCTGCACACGGGGCAGATCACGGTGGGCTGCGACCACATCGTCAACGATCTGGCCATTGGTCTGCGCCTGCCCATTGCCCGCTGCCGCCAGCTGCTGCACGACTTGTCGCAAATCGGCTCGGCGGTCATGAAACCGGACGGCAGGGATCGGGTTCTGAAGGTGGACCTAACCGGCAAGGGCATGCGCCGCATTCCGGTCTCCACCATCGAAAAGATCATCGAATTGCGCCTGCAGGAGCTGTTCGAGGCC
>JBFJXC010000051.1:0-14113 GCA_041623325.1 Lentisphaeria bacterium
CCGAGGCGATTCCCCAGATGCCGGAGGGGCCGTCGGGCAAACTGCTGCCGGAGCCCGCATTGCGTCCTCGGTTGATGGCATACGAGCGTTTGGCCCGGCTAGCGGTACGATTCAGGATGTCGCTCGGGCAAACATAAAGCTGGCCGTTAGCCGCCGGAGCTAATTGGGACACCTGCTGGGTTTCGGTCAGCCCCCGACCATCGTAGTCGGACAACAGATCGTCCCAGCTTCTGTGACCCGACGAAAGATAGTGGCATGAATACGGCACATGTTCGTCCGAGTCGTCAGCGTAGCTCGTCATCGCCAGGCCCAGCTGTTTAAAATTATTGGTGCAGCTGATTCGCCGGGCCGTTTCCTTCGCCTGGCTCAATGCCGGCAGCAGCATGGCCGCCAGAATCGCGATGATCGCAATAACGACTAGAAGCTCTATCAGGGTGAAGTGTTGTTTCCTGCTTTTCATGGTCTTCTGTCCTTTGGGTTGACTTGCCTTATTGGTTTTCTGCAAACGTCTTGCCGACATGGAGCCAGGTTGGACGCTCTTGCGACGGGGAGGGATCGTTCCCCTGAATTCGTTCGTAGAGATACAGGGCGCCGTCTTTTCCTACCTCTTCCTCCGGCAGCATCACAACGGTACGAAAATCATGGGTGTTCGGCGAAAACTCCCAGCTCGAGGCGAAATGAACGGATTGGAAATCGTATCCCGGTCGCAGGTTGCTATGCAACGCGGCTTGTTCCGCCGCTTCGCGGTAGCCAAGATTATAACTGACGACGGCGTCCGGAGGCGTGGGACCATTGAATAGTTCCAAAGCCGGCGGACAAAGGGTGTGTCCCTTGCGATTGAACACGGGCCGGAACCATTCCAGTTGGTGCTTTTGCAACTCAGACTTGAGAGCTTCGTAACGCGTCTTGGCCGAATGATGACCGTTCAGATGCGCGAAGTCCGGTCCAAACCAGGCAATTCGTTTTCTGCCGAGAGAAAGGAGATGATCCGCCAGTTGACGGATTCCCGGGGCTTCATCGAAATTAACGCCGGCCAGGTCAAGGTCCAGCGCCCGCCGATTCAACCAAACGGAGGGGATCCCCATCTTGTCTATGATTTGATCGATTTCCGGCGGCACCCAGCCCCCGGCGATTCCCAGAATCCCATCGACGGACAGAGTGGCGAAGGAATCCAGAGAATCCAGCATAACCTGACGGTCGGCATCCACCTTGAAGGGCTCGATCACCAAAGCATAATCATGTTTGGACAACGCCACGGCCGCGGCATTCACGTAATTCAACAAATGCGGCGCCAAAAAACCACCCCTCGACCTGGATGTATTGTAGATCAGCAGGCACGCAATCCGGTTGAAACGCTTGGTCTTCATCGTCCGCGCCGCCATGTTGGGGAAATACCCATAATGCTCGACGATACTTTCCAAGCGCGCCCGCGTAGCCGCCGAAATCCGCGCCGTACCCTTGAAGTACTGCGAGACCGTCTTCTGACTTACCTGCGCCTTCTCGGCTATGAACTTTTGGGTTATCGCCATGTTTATTTGCCAGTGGCCAAGGCTTGAGTATTCGTATACCCATAGCATAGCCGCCGCTTCCGATATTGCCAAGCAAGCGCCACAAGAAACGTCTCAAGCCATATCGGCAGTTCGGTCTGCCTACGGGGTCTCGCCGGCGCAGTATATCCGGGCCCAGCAGATCGGCACGGCGCGTTTTCTGCTGCGCCACAGCGACCTGCCCATCGCCCAAATCGGCTACCGTCTCGGCTTCAACTCCCACGCCTACTTCTCCAGGGTCTTCCGCGAAGAGACCGGCAAGCCCCCGGGGAGGTGTCGGGCCCAAAACACCTGAGCCGTACCATATTTTGCAGCCGGATATCATGGGTCCAGGCACAAGAGAACAACTTTCCCCCGTGTGACTTGACAGAGTGCCCAGCATCTCGTAAACTGATTGGCTATCAATCCTACCAATGAGGCTTGCAAGCCAAGCAGTACCATCGATAACTTGCCGTTGCCAAAGGGAAAAAAAGGAGAGATGGATGTGTAGATTGGCCCTTGCCCTGAGCGCCCTGGTTCTAGGTCTGTGCGGTTGCGTCTCGTGCCCGCCGGGCACGGGGCTGACAACCGATCCCGGCCAGGATCTGCTGGCAAAATTCCAAGGTGCCCACGCCGGCAAGCCATTGCGCTGCGTGGCCATCGGCGGCTCGATCACCCAGGCCGGCAAGGGCTGGGTCGGCGACTGGCTGCGGGAGGCCTTCCCCAACTCGGCCGTGGTCATGCACAACGCGGGCATGAGCGCGACCGGCAGCATGTTGGGAATGTTCCGACTGGGGCGGGACGTGATCGCCTGCCAGCCGGATCTGGTCTTTATCGAGTTCGCGGTCAACGACGGCGGCGCGGACGACGACACGGTCTATTGGACCCTGGAGAGCATTGTCCGGCGCCTTAAGAGCCTGCCCGAGCCCCCCGCGCTCGTGTTCGTCGAGACCGCGGCCCGGAACCAGTCCAAGCGCCATCGCCACGAAACCATCGCCCGGCACTACGGTCTGCTGAACATCGATCTGCAATTGAAGACCGATGCCTATTTGAAGGCGAACCATCTCGAATGGGAGGCGCTGTTCGGCGACAGCGTGCACCCCAACAAGGCGGGGCATGAGTTCTACTCCCGGGCCATCGCGGAGGATTTGAAGCCGTTCGTGGACAAGGCCAAGACATCCGCGAAACGGTTCTCCGGGCGATCCACTCTGCCTGGCCAGTTCAGTTCGCGGACGCCGATTCTGGATGGCCGGATGGTGCCCGTCGCCGTGGCTCCCGGCTGGAAGCAGGAGAATTCACTGCCGTTCTGGTGGAACAAGTTTTTCAATGGGGTGGTCGCGGCCGACCAGCCGGGAACCACGATGCGGATTCCCTTCCGCGGCAGCGTGGTCGGGCTTTACTATGCGCTGAGCAAGACCTACGGCATGTTTTACGCTAGTGTGGACGGCAACGGGTTTCGGGAGGCGCTTTGCAACAACCGCGGCGGCTATACCTATACCGTCTTCAAGGATCTGACGCCCCAGGAGCACGTGCTGAACATCGCCTTGCCGGAGAAATTCAGACAAGGGCAGGGCGTTAAGCTGGGATATTTGCTGCTCGGGGGGGAGACCGGCTCGTCGGCCACGCTCGCCCTCCAGGGAACGTTCACGGCCGAGAAGTTGGCCGCCATTCATTTCGAAGAGATTGCCGCATCCCGCTGGCAATGGACCGGACCCTACGGCGATGTCGCCCAGCCGTGGCCCCACGATCCCACCTTGCCGAATCTTGCCAGGACCTTCCCTCCAGAACAAGACTCCCGCGTTGCGCCCGTTGCCTGGAAGCCGGTGACATTGGACGCGATCGACTTCGCCAGCCTGACCGGCTTTAAAGACCGGGGCGTGTGCTATGCCAAAACGTCGGTCGCAAGCAAGACCGGGGGAAAGGCCCAATTCTCCTTTCGGGTCGACTATTGGGCCGTGGTCTGGATCAATGGAAAAAGGGTCCTGACGGTTGACCAGGGGCACGGTTCGCCTCATAGTCCCATTTATTTCGAGGCCGATCTGGGTCAGGGGGCCAACGAGATCCTGGTCAAAGTTCACGCTGGCAGCCAGGGCAGCGGGTTTTCCTTGGGGATGAAACTGGACGAGCAAGAGTGAAGGAGGACGAGTGTTGGACAGGTGGAAACGATCATGGAGGCGGAATGGCACCTGTATTGTTGCGTTCGCCGGGTTGTGGTTAGGGCCAGTCATGGCATGGAATGTTCAGGCCGAGTCAGGAAAGCAGGAGAAACGCACCGTGAAATCGACCCCAACGTACCGGGATGTACGCTATGGCCAGTATGACCGCAATGTCATGGATGTCTGGCTGGCGGAACGCAAAACGCCAACCCCTTGCGTCATGATGATTCATGGCGGTGGCTGGCTGCAGGGCGACAAGAGCAAATTTACGGACGGCTTGGAACGCTACCTGCAGGCGGGAATCTCCGTGGTCTCCATCAACTACCGCTATCTCCAGCAGACCATCGTGGATTCGGGCAGTACGCTGGGAACCGGTCCAGTGCTGGAGCGGGGAGACTATCTGGAACCGCCGGTCAAGGTGTGTTTGGACGATGCCGCCCGGGCTCTGCAGACCATACGCAGCCGTGCCGCCGAATGGAACATCGATCCGGTGCGGATCGGTCTCACCGGGGGGTCGGCGGGCGCCTGCTCCAGCCTCTGGCTGGCTTTTCACGACGACCTGGCCGATCCGGCTGCCGACGATCCGGTCGCTCGCCAGTCCACCAAACCCTATTGTGCGGCGGTCAGTGTCCCCCAGACCTCGCTGGACCCCAAGCAGATCCTGGAATGGATGCCCAATGGCACCTACGGCGGACATGCCTTCGGTTTTATTTGGGACAAGAGTGATCCCACCGTCGAAATTCGCAGTTTCCTAAAATATCGTGAAACCGTGCTTCCCTGGATTCGGGAGTACTCCCCCTACGAACTGGTGACCAAGGACGATCCCCCAGTCTATCTCCACTACCCCCACGATCGCCCCGCTAAAGGAGTAGAAAAGAAGGAAACCACCCACTCTGCCAACTACGGCGCCATGCTGGCGGAAAAGCTGCATGCCTTGGGACTGGACTACGAGTTCGTCCACCAGGGAACCGAAAACCCCAAGCACAAAACCATCGTGCACTATTTGATCGCCACCTTGGGGGGAGAGTGATTCCAGCCCCAGGCCAGCGGCTTTAGCAACACGGCGAGGCGAAGGAAAAGGTTTCCCTCAGAGCCCGTTCTTGGGCAACTCCAACCGCACTTTCCGCGGCCCGGGACGGTCTGGGCGGTCAGACTCTGAAGGGGTGAAATTCAATAAAAATAAAGCTTGGCCTTTTTGACCGCGGCATGGCCGGAACCATTCCAACGCACCAGATCGAGGTGGTTGTCGCGGCCGAATTCCACCCATGGGGTGATGTTCAGATAGGTGAGTTCGCCGACCATGTGATGGTGTCGCCGCACGAAATGGCCGTTGACCATGCAGCCGATCAGCTCGCGGCTGCCTTCCAGGTACAAGTAGACTTGCCTGCCGGATCGTTGCTTCGGAATCTCGATGCGGCGTCTGAACATCAGGGTGTTGGCCGCGCCCGGCAGAGAGACAGTCGGGCCAGTGCTCAGCACGTCGGTGGAGGTTTGCCATTGCCCCTCCAGGTCGAGCACATCCTGCGGTGCCGGGATTCTCGAGAGCAAACAGCTGCCCTTGATGCCCACCAGAGGGGTGTCTCCGCCGCTGATTTCCAAGGCCAACAGGTGGTTGGAACCGGGCTTGAGATCCAGTCGCAGACCCGCTATGCCGCGTCCCGGGGGCAGATTGCCGCCGACCGGCCGCCCGTCCAGCCAGACCCGCAGCCGGCAGCCAGGGACCAGGGTCGTGTGTTCGTACCATGAGGAGAGGATCAGATTGATCGTATCCTCTTTTCCCCAGTCCGGCACCTGGAACTGGCGGCGCAACAACAGATGCTTGCTCTTGATTTCGGTGGGGTACTGCCAGACGCCCAGATCCGCGTTGCGCCAAGAGGCGTCCGCAATCCCGCTGCCAACCAGGGATTCGGCATCCTGTCCGGGAGCCAGCTCCAGCATCTTCCAGCCATGGTTCAGGTCCATGGCCATGTCGAAGGATGTGTCCTCAACCGGCTCGAATTTTGGTGGATGCTCGCTTCCGCTCCACCAGCCACGTTGCAGCTCGAACCAATTCACCCCGGCCGAGCCAATGTCGGCGGCATCCGAGGTCAGCATCACGGTCTGGTAAGGCTCAAGGGTGACCTGCGGGGAGACACTCTGGCCGCTCATGATGTCGGTCAGATCGGGCGCGGCCGCGTTGCGGAATTTCAGTTCGGTGGCGACCTGCTTCTTGCCGTTGGGGTTCCACAGCACCCAGACGTCCTTGAGTCCGTTGTTGCTCAGGTAATGGGCCATCTTGATGCCTGGCGCGTGTGCCGGGTTGGGCGCGATGCCAGCCCATTGCAGGATGGCCTCCAGCAGGATCCGGCTTCGGTTCTCCTGCCAGCGCAGGGTCGTGTCCACGAACTTGGCTCCGACGTTGATCACGTAGCCCTTGCCCAGGGGGCGCAGGCCCACCGCCGTGGTCCCGTCGGCCCACATGAGCAGATCCCGGCACTGCGGGTCGGTCTTTTGCAGCATGATGCCGTTGGCAACCGGGTTTCCCAGGCTCCGCATGAAAGGGGCATCGAATACGTCCTGGCCATCGGCGCAAACCAACTGAGCCGTCTCCGGCTTGTCGCCGCTGTTGTAGGTGTGCTTGCCGACCACCTGGTAGCCCGTGAGTCTGGCAATGGGCCAGGCATCCATCTTCTCGGGCGTGTGCCGCCCAGTCTGGCCGTAGGCGATAAAGATGCCGCCGTCCTCCACCCAGCGCCCGATGTCGTCGACCTGCTGTTCGGTCAAAATCATGTTGTTGGCATCGATGATGACCTTGTAGGGCTCGGCCAGCCCGTTGCTGAAGTCGCCGGGCATCAGGCCGTCCAGGCTGTAGGATCCGGACAGGACTTCATTGATTCGCCAGCTCCAGTAGCCCTGGGGCATCATGGTGTTGTAGTCGGCTTTCCAGGGATAGTCGACCAGACGGTCGCCGCGCGAGTCGAACAGCACCGCCACTTTCGATTTAGGCTGGTGCATCTTGCCGAACATGGCCACCATCGGCTGGATTGTCTCGAAGTGCTCGCGTATCGGCTGGTTCCACATGATGCTGCCGATGTGGATGAAGTAGTTGACCGCGTTGACTCCGCTGGTGAAGTAGAGCCCCATCATCCGCTTGAATCCGGGCAGGTCGCTGGCGGGACCGCCTGGCTCCACCGACATGGGCAAATTCGCGCCGCGCATGAGCATGGGAAGATACTCTGCCCAGACGGCGCCCATATAACCGGTGTTGCGGAAGTGCCCGCCGTACTTGATGCAGAGCTTGCGGATATTTTCCGCATAACTGTCCGGGGCCATGCAGATGATCGAGCGGTCCTTGTCGGCCTGACGGATCATGCTGATGCCCTTCTCCACCGCGTTGGTGGTTGCCCACATGCGCCAGTCGATAAAATCCACCCACTGCGCGTTCCTGTGTTGCCCCAGGGCCGGGTACTGTTTGGGCGGGTGGGGTGAGAGGTAGGCCCGGTAGCCGATGTAGCCTTTGGGCAGGCGCAAGGCCACCAGATTGTCGCCCGGCTTCAGCAACGGTCCGACCTCGAAGGCCGCCCAGTGCGGCGTGTTGAAGGGGATCTCGTCCGTCCCGGCCAGGTGGCCGTTGATCACCGCTTTGACGATGTCCCGGTGCCCGAAATTCAAATCCCAGACATAGAGCCAGAGCTTGGGATGCTTCTGAAGATACTCGGCCGGGACTTGCAGGTGCCGACGCATAACGGCAGGGCGCTGGGGCAGAAACATCTGCTCGTCGTGCCCGGGGGCGGTCAGCCTGCCCCAGTGCGAATCGTCGAAATCGGGGGCGAACCAGGCGTCGGGAGCCGGTTCCACTGGGATGATCCGGCGCTGGTAGCTGCCGAGATTGCTGATGCCCTGTTTGAGTTTGGGGTAGTTGACTCGCCAAACGCCGGTCAGGTCGAGCGCGTCCGACCCCCAGCCAAGGAAGGCGGCCAGCTCCGGCAGGCGGACATTGTCCCAGTCGCCCAGCTCGGCCATTCCCCAGCGTGCGGCGACTGTCTTCACCGACCCGTATTGCTCCTGTAGATAGGTCCGGAAACTCTTGTCGGCTTGGGGACCATATTCCAAGAACAACGTGTACTTGCCGTGGTACGGCTCGCCGTGGGGCTCCAGATACTCCAGAGTGTTGGGAAAGGCGCTGTATTTTTTCACGAATTCCTGCAGGACGGACAGCTCGGCATCCTTGGCCTCCGTAGCCGTCCAGGAGGTGAAGCCCGTGCCGCCCAGGTACGGGCTGGCCACCGAATGGAACGATCCGCAGTATTGGGGCATCTTCATGGCGGTCTGGTCGCGGTAACGGTTTGCCAGCCATGGTGCACCGCTGTTGGCGGTGTTGATCACCAGAGGCAGATTGCGGCCGGTGGCCTGGCGTTCCGCCCAGTCCCACCAGCGGGTGTTGCTATGCCCGTGGGTGAAATCCATGTTTTCGCCCTTGGCCCAGAACACAAACCCCAGGTTCCCCAGCTTCTCGGCGAAGGCGAACTCCCCGGTCGGGTCGTAGTCGGCGGCATCCTGGGAAGGCTTTTCCCAAGGACGGTAGTAGAAGCGGAAGCCGTGCTGGTCCCAGGCATTCAGATACATGGGAACCGTGACCCCTTGCCCCTGGCTCAGTCGGTGTTTGTGTGCATAGGCGGTGATCGGCTCCGAGGTCGGCGCCGTCAGGATATACACGCTGCTGTCCTTGATCAATGCCGAGATCTGCCCCTGGACTTTCCCGGAGCCCGTCGCCCCGAGGTCGGACCAATACTTGCTCAGGAGCAGGGATGCTTTGGCCGGGGATTCGCAGCGGATCTGCAGGATCCGCAGCGGGCCTTGATCTTCTACGCTTGCGGAAACCGTTCCGTAGCCACGCAGGTGCCGGGGCGGGATCGAGCGCGATTCAGAGGCGCCAAGAGCCAAACTTAAACAGCTGATACAGGCCAGGAGGGTGAGCGGTTTGCGCACGGGCGTTGTTCCCTGATGAATTGAGATGAGTTTCGATTGAAGAGAGAATCGTCTCAGTAGCCGTAGCCGTTCCGTTGAAAGCCCCAGAAATAGTTGGGTGCGGCAGCCGAATTGTAACGTGAGGGCATTTGCCGCACGGCACCCGTGTGGCCGTCGGCGTAGACCCCGTTGAACTGGCGTCCGCTGCTGTGCCGAAAGCGGACTGCGTCCGGATGGTCACGGTAGTTGTAGTTGCAGTAGCCGGAGGTGTTCCACGCTTCGATGAGCGCGACATTTTCACTGGCCCTCGGCAACTGCGACATCTTTTTGCCGAGTGTGCAGCCCCATTCGGAAGGCCAACTGTTGTAGCCTTGCGGCGGAAAGTAGCTAACCCCTTTGCCAGTGTCCGGCACGCCGTTGGTTTGCAGCGCCTTGGTCGCTTGGGTCGGATCGCGCTGATCGCTGGGGCACCAGTAGACGGTATTGCGGGCTTTGTTTGCTCCCCCGTACCCCCAGACGTCATTGTATCGGTTGCCCGAATACCCGACCGTTGTGCCGACCCAGGTCACCTGATCGTTGGAGAGGCTGCCGCCGGTCGCAGCATTCAAATTCACCAGGGGTAGCCAGTCGTCGTTGTCCGACGAGTAAAAGGTCAGGTTCAGCCCCAGCTGCTTCATGTTGGACAGACAGAGCATGGCTTTGGCTTTTTCACGGGCTTGACCCAACGCTGGCAAAAGCATGCTGGCCAGAATCGCGATGATCGCGATCACGACCAGCAGCTCGATCAGTGTGAAGCGGCGGGGGGATCTTGGCTTGTAGGACATGGTCGTTCTTCCTTTCGGTTTGGGTTACGGATTGGCTACTTGCAAGGCCGGGACACTGCGGACGAGACGATACCCGACCTCGGGTTGCGGTCCCAACTTCCGGCCCTGCATCTGGGCCTCGAGTTTCTCCACCAGCACCGTGGCGGTCTCTTCGGCGGAGGTGACGATCCAGTCGACCGGAAAGGGAACGAAGCAATCCACTTCCCGATTGCGGTGGATGATGATCTTCAGTTGGTCGGGGACCTGCACGCCCAGTTCGAGGATGGCGTTGACGCAACCCATGGCCACCGTGTCCGTGGCCAGCAGCAAGGCCTCGGGCTTGTCAGGCAGCGACCAGAACGCTTTGAAGGCCTCGTAGCCGAACTGGGCGATGCTCTTGGGGGGGGCCGAGGGCGTCAGCACCCAACTGTCGCGACACTCAAAACCAGCCTTGGCCGCCGCCTTCTGGAACAACGCGGTGTAGTTTGGCAGTCCGTCGCTGCTGGTGCGCCCCGTGGCATTGCTGAGAATGCCAACTTTGCGAACCCCGAGCTCGGCGAAGCGCTCCAAGATCTCGCCAAGGGATCGTTGCACATCGTTTCGTACCACGAACGGGTCGGTCGTGCAGGTTAGGACCACCCTTGGAATCGAGATTTTTCGCAGAGCTTGCATCGCATACGGACCCACCAGCGGGGCGATCAGGCAGTTGATCCGGCCGTCGCCTATGCCCTCACGAATCTCCGGCATCACCTCGGTCTGCTCCGCATCGGCCCGTTCGTCCCAATAGACGATGTTCTGGGCACCGCTCCGGGCTAGCTGCTCCTGAAGCGAATGCAGGAGCGCTTGGTAGTAGGCATCCTCGCCTCCGGCAAACGTCTTCTGATTGAAGTAGATGCCCACCTTGTCCAGGCTGATGTTCTGGGATTTGACGAAGGTGCCGACTCCGGCCGTGCGGGTCATCACGCCCTCGTGAACCAGGGTCTTGATGGCCGCGTTGACTGTGAAATAGTTGGTCTTCCACACCTCGGCTAGTCTGCGTAGCGGCGGAATCTTGTCTCCCGGTTGCAGGCGGCCGACGCTCACCGCCTCGCGCAGAAAGCCCGAGATCTGCCGCTGCATTGACAGTTCGGCTTGCGGTCTGAATTCTTGGAAAATCGATCCGCCCATCGTGCGATCTGGCCTGAAGATAGGGTTGATATGTTTGATAGCATTGATAGTATACGGGCCGTTTCGGGTCTTGCCAAGAAAAAAACAGGATCTTGTGGCAACTGAGCAGGGGCGGCATCGGAGACGGTCACCACGCCTTGCATCGTAAACCTGTGGCTAGGAATAGACCAAGGAGGGCGGAGCCGGCCCCGCCTTTGGAAAGCTCAAGCGGGCTTGAGCGCTCCAAAGGGCCTTCGGCTCGGGGGGGGGCGGCGGCCCAGCTGTCTTCTTCAGCCTCTCTGCCAGTCCAGGAAATTGCGGCCCTGCTGAAGCTCGGGGGTGATGTCGCTAAAGATGTCGAACATGCCGCGGAAGAAGTCCACGCGATTGGCTTCGAACTGGTTCATGGGGAAAGCCTCGAGCGCATCGGCAAAGGTCTTGCCATCGTTGGTGGCGATCGCCTTGGCCAGGAGGGTCTGGTGCTCGGAGCACGCCGCCGTGATTCCTTGGAACGGAGAGGGTATGTAGAGATCGTGGACGGGCGTGATGGTCTTGCCGTCCAGATCCATGGTGTATTCCAAGGCGGCGCCTTCGGGCATCCCCCGCACCGCCTGATTAATGTTGGGGTAGCTGGCGGTGATGCGCATGGTTTCCATGCCCGCGATGGCCTTCAGGATGGGCACGGTAATGTCGCCGGTGGCCACACCGGTCAGGCGATTTTTGTAACATTCAGGGGTCCAGTCCGGTTCCTCCTCGCCCATGGCCAGGGCGCGGAACTGGGCGAAATTGGCCTCCTGTTCGGCCTGAAGCTGGCGAGGCGTCTGGTAGACATCGAATCCAGCCAGCTTGATTTTGGCCTCCTCCTTCTGGTCGGCGATGGTTTGGGTGTGGTGCATGAAACCCAGGCCCTCCGGCTCGGTCGAGAAGATGAAATGCCCGAAGCGCTTGTAGATGTTGACCAGTTGCTGAAGCTTGACCCGGATGGCCTCGTTCTGATTGCTGGTGGCGATCTCAATGGGGGCCCAGTCGCCGGCGATCGCCTCGTCGATCACCTCCTCCAGTTTCCGGCCCTGGTAGGTTCCCCGCAGAATCCAGGAGAAGTGGTTGACGCCGGCGGCGACCACGTCCCAGCCGGTGTCGCAGATGTCGCGCCCGCAGATGCGGGCCAGGTCCCAGCGGTGGTTGCTGTAGCCGCCGCAGATGCCGAGGGCCTTGATCTTGGTGTGGTTGGTCACGGCCGTGGCAAAGGCCTGGACGGGATTGCAGAAGAGCAGCATCAAGGCGTCCGGGCAGTATTTTTCCATTTTGCGGGCGAAGTTCATGATCAGGGGGCCGCCGCGGGCGCAGAGGAAGGCCCCGTTGATCGAGAGCTGGTCGGTGTACATGTAGCCATGCTCGGCGGACAGCTTACGGGCCAGGTGGTCGCTGGGTTCACGCTTCATAGCCATGGTCACGTAGAGCACATCCGCGCCGTCCAGAGCCCGGTCCATGTCGTCGGTCCAGACGACACTGCAGTCGACCTTCTTGAATTCGGGACAGCGCCGGATCATGGTCCCCACCGCTTCCGCCCGGTCCAGCTGCAGATCGACCAGGCGGATGCTTGCGCCGTCCATCAACCCCGGAACCTGCATCAAGGCCCGCATAATCGGCACCAGGCGCAGCGAGCCGCCTCCGACAAACACCACATTCAACATGATAACTCCTTTTCTTTACAACACGATTCCTTCCCCCTTGCGGGGATGGAGCGACGATAAGGTTCTGCGGCGCGGAGGCAACCGGACACTTCCATCTCCGACCCGCCGGCGCCAGGCCGGTGGAGGCACATACAAATTGGCCCCACAACCACGATCTTACGCGAAGGTTTTTTTGACAAAGGCCAGCCCCTGCTGGAGATACTCCTCTTCGGAGGGGTAGAACGGCCTCCAGCAGGCCGCGGCTTTTTGGATGGCCAGGTTGTCCTGGTTGAAGGTCTCCAGCACCAGCCAGCGCTCGTAGCCGGACTGCTTGATCGCCGCGGCCACCTCTGGCCAGCGCACTTGGCCGCTGCCGGGAATGCCGCGATCGTTCTCGCTGCAATGGAAGTGGGCCAGTTTGCCCGCCCGTTGGGCCGCGAGAATGGCGCCGGGACTGGACTTTTCTTCGATGTGCATGTGGAAGGTGTCCAGCAGCAGCGACGCGCTGGGACTGTCTAGCTCCCGGCAGAAGGAAATTCCCTGCTCGGCCGTGTTCAGGAAATTGGTTTCGAAACGGTTGAGCGGCTCAATGCCCAGGACAACCCCGGCGGCTTCGGCCACCTTCATCAGCGGGCGCATGGCCTCGGCGGCTTGGACGCGCTGGTCCACAAGCGGTATGGATAGATCGTGATCGCCCACGGCTTTGTAGAACGGCCCAACCCAGATCTTGGCCCCCAGGGCCGTTACCGTCTCCACTCCCGCCTTCAGGTAGTCGGACGCCTTCTGGATGGCCGTCTTGTCATCCCCGTAAAATCGGCTGTTCGGCGGCAGCGCCCCGGAACAGGTCACTTCCACGCCCGCATCGGCAGCGGCCTTGGCAATGCCTTGAGTGTCCACGTGGCCGGGCACGAAGACCGGCACTTCTACGCCATCGAAGCCCAACTCCTTGATCCGCTTGAACTGGCGCTGGACCGACGCATCGATCACATCGCCAAAGAGCATCAGATTGATGCCGATTTTCATGGTCGTTTCTCCGTGTGGAAGGTGTTCAGGAACGTGATGATCTGGCTTTCCAGTTTAAGGTGGAGGTCGGGACATTCGGTTTCGGCCCGCCAGATGTTGTGCCCATGCTGCTTGTCTCCTTCGTAGAGGAACGCCTGTAGATTGGCGCCGGCCTGATTCCAGACCTCCATGAGCCTGTAGGCCTGCCGAATGTCGACCACGCCGTCTTGTTGGCAGTGCAAGACAAGCAAGGGGGGCAGGGCTTTTCCTGCGGCGAGCAGGGTGGGGGAGGCGGCCTTCAGAATCTCCTCCTTGCTCGGTTCGTCCTGGGCGAAGCCGGAGAACCGAATGAGTCCCTCTAGTTCCGGAGCGTGTAGCTCGGTGGGGCCGCAAATGTCCATGATGCCGGCGATCTGATTGGCGGGCAGCTTAAGCGCGGTGACCAACGCCAGGTGCCCGCCGGCGGACAGCCCGCCGACGACAAGACGGCTTCGGTCCAGCGGCTTCATCGCCGGGTGTCCGCCTTCCAACAGAAACCGGGCGGCGGCCAGGCAATCCTCTTGGCAGGCAGGATAGGGTGCCTGCGGCAGCAGGCGATAGCTGACGTTGAAGACGGCATAGCCCTGCCGCGCGATGAATTCGGCCACCTTTTGGACGCGTTGCCGGGTCATGGACTTCCAAGCCCCGCCGTGGATGAGCAGGACCGGGGGCGGCTGGCTCACACCGGAGGGAAGATAGAGATCCCCGTAGCCCTTTTCTCCAGCGGCTTCACTGTATTGAATGTCTTGGACAATGGTCATGCGTGGAATCTCAATCGGTGGGCCTGGCCCCGTCCAGGTTTGCTGGCGGTCGGCGCCGGC
>JBFJXC010000052.1:0-14059 GCA_041623325.1 Lentisphaeria bacterium
GGCCAGCAGGGCGGCGGCCATTATCCAATGTTTCAGGCGGTTCATCGCTTACTCCGATAGCTTCTTTTCGCGGTTTTGCCGGTAGGCGTCTCTAAACAGGATGTACGGGTCGAGGGCGGCCTGCTTGGCATCCTCGTACTCTCCCAGATACAGAGACAGGTTGTTGACCGGTTCGTAGGCTCGCAGGGCGGCCATGGCATCGGCATGCTCCAAATAGTTGACCGGGTCCAGAAACGAGTCGGCGGCTCTTCCGACCAGATCCCGCAGGTTCGACATGCCCAGGATCGGCAGCACCAGCGGGATGCCGTCGCCAACTCCAATCTTACCCAACGTCTGCCCAAAGTCCTCGTCGCTGGGATTCAGCCCGAAACACTCATGGGCCGGGTCGAACAGGCCCAGCAATCCTACGGTTGTATTGACACCGAAACGGGCGCATTCGGTCCCGGCCTCCTTCAGTTTGAGCTGAAAAAGGTTGTTGACCAGGCGGGCCGGAAAACCCAGATTGGCGAAGCAGCGCTTCACCGCCAGGCGCCCCGGTTCCGGCACGACCTTGCCGTAGCCCGTGGCCACCGGTTTGAACAACCAGAAATACAGCTTGTCGTTCACCTGGAACATCACCCGGTTGTAGCCGATCAGCGGATCCCAGACCGCCGCCGGCTTGTCCCGGTTGAACTCTTCGTCAAAGTCGTCGAAGCTGGCCAGCTCCTGGGCCCGCAGCCCAGTCAAGCTGCCGATGGTCAGCCATATAGCGAAAACAAACCATGCTTTGCAACCCGCCACGATCTTCTCCCTGCCTTTCTTGACCACTCGTTCCTCGTGGGTTTCCAAAGTGCTATTCTATAAACCGACTTCCCCCAGATTCAAGCTCGGGCGTGCTTGGAACCGCAAGTATCACCAGGTCATGCGGCCGTCGCGCTGCCGGTCCAGCCCACGATGGCGGAGGCAGCATCGGCACTGGTGTGCCGCTTTCCCTAAACTCCCCCCAAAAACAAAGACGATTCCGGACGGAATACACCCGAAATCAGGTCACGTCCAATCATCAATTCCGCTGGCTTGACATCGACTGCTTCCGTGTAAAAATACCCATTGATCGGTTCTAGACTCCTGGACGAAGAGGTGAGGTTCATGCGGTTTGCCTGCGTTATATTGGGACTTTTGGCTACACTGGCTTTCGGGGCGTTTGCCTCCTCCGTGTCGGAGGAGTTGGCTGTGGCCCGACAGCTGTGCACAGCAGGCCGCCAGCAGGAAGCCAAACCGTGGTTTCAGAAAGCGGCCGAAAAGGGCAGTGCCGAAGCCCACTTCCAGTTGTCCCATTCCTACTCTCTTCCCCCCGATGAACGGATTCTCCATTATTCCGCAGCGGCCCGAATGGGGCACGGCGGGGCGCTTTCCTGTGCATTGGATGAGTTGTTGTTCCGGGCCAACAGTCTGCGCCGGGCCAATCCGCGAATGGCCCTGGATCTGTACGGCGCGGCCAAGGCAGCCAATCCGGGCCTCCAGCTCTACGAGGAGGAGAAAACGCTCCGGATCCTGCGGATGTGCGCCGAACCCAAGGACTTCGGCATTGACGCCTTCTGCGCCAAATACGGCATCGACGCCAGCAAACAGGAAGGGGACGGCTTGTACAAAGTCTGGCAACTGGCCGAGGAAGCCTCGCGGGGCGGCCGCTTCGGCACGCCCGATCCCGAATTGGTCTTCAATCTGGTCATTCGGGGCGGATGGGTCCCCTTCGAATTTGAAAACGCAGTGGCGCGCACCTATCGAAACTGGAAAGCGAACCGCGTCGAGGAGTTCAAGATTGACGATTTCGTCTCCAGCGGGGGCGGCCTGGCATTCTGTGCTGCCAGGGATGAAAAGCGGGCGGCGGCCGAACGCGAGGCCTGTCTCACCAGGCTCACCGCCAAGTTGGGGGGCGACCCCGAGGGCCGGTTCCAGGCCGCCTTGGATGCTTCAAACGCCTTCATCCAGGCCCACGCCCTCTTCAGTGCAGGCAACGGATCCATGAGCGGCGCCAACTTCATCTGGGAATGCACCGCGCGCCGCAACGCCTTTCTTCATCGGGCGGATCAGGTGGTGGAAGGCTTTGTCCCTAAACCTCAACTCCCCCTGTTTGAGGCCGACATGCGGTTGAACTCCACCTATCAGCATGCCCTTCGGGAGCTGGCCCAAAACGACACAAATGGCTATACCGGCTCCAACAGCCCCGAGAACCTGCGGGCCGTCCAGCGCCTCTGGATCCCCTACCGCGACGCCTGCACCGATTTCTTCGCCTCCCATAATCCCTCCGTCGACCGCAGCCTCTGGCTGGCCTGGCTGACCGAACTCCGGACCCGGGAACTCGCCGAGGAATGAGGCCCATGCTTGGTGCGGACATGGCGCCAGGATCGGGACCTTTGTTCCTTTGAAACCCCCTAGAGGTGCGGCAATCCGGTTGGTTGTCAGCTGCCCGTTGACACAGCCCCCACTTGGACATGGTGGAATTTCTTAGATCCGAGGCGGGGGGCTTTACCCAGCTTTGTGCCGGGCGTGGGTCATCCGCTCGCGCAAGTCACCCTAGGCATGGGGCCAGTCGGGACGGAGGCCGTGCTGGATCCGGCAGGCGTCGAGGATGACCAGGGCGGCCATGTGCTCGACCACGGGCACGGCGCGGGGCACGATGCAGGGATCGTGGCGGCCGCCGATGACGATGGTCTGCTCCCGGCCCTGCTTGTCGACGGTTTTCTGCTCTTTTGAGATGGAGGGGGTAGGTTTGAAGGCGACGCGCAGCGTGAGGGTCTGTCCGGTGGAGATGCCGCCGCAGATGCCGCCGGCGTGGTTGCTGGCGAAACCGTCGGGGGTTAGGGGGTCGTTGGTTTGGCTGCCATGCCTGCGGGCCATGTCGAAGCCGTCGCCGAATTCGACGCCCTTGACGGCGCCGATGCTGACCATGGCCTGGGCGAGCCGCGCGTCGAGTTTGCCGAAGACGGGGTCGCCGAGGCCCGGAGGCAGGCCGGTGATGTCGAGCTGGACGATGCCGCCGACCGAGTCGAGCTCCTGCTTGGCCTGCAGGATGGCTGCAGTCATCTTATCGGCGGCCTTGGGATCGGCGCAGCGGACGGGGTTGGATTCGATCAGGCTGGGATCGCAGGTTTGGGCCTTGATGCCGGCGATTTCGACGGTGTGGGCCACGATGGTGACGCCGCGCTGGGAGAGCAGTTTCCGGGCGAAGGTTCCGGCGGCCACGCGGGCGAGGGTTTCTCGCCCGGAGGATCGTCCGCCGCCGCGATGGTCGCGCAGTCCGTATTTTTTGTAGAAGGCGAAGTCGGCGTGTCCGGGCCGGAAGATGTCTCGGAGGGCTTCGTACTTCTGGGGTTGTTGGTCCTTGTTGTAGACGAGCATGGCGATGGGGGCGCCGGTGGTCGTGTCTTCGAAGACGCCGGAGAGGATGTGGATCTGGTCGGCCTCCTGGCGGGGGGTGGCCACGGCGCTCTGACCGGGGCGGCGGCGGTCGAGTTCGGCCTGGATCTCCTCGCGGGTGATGGGCAGTCCGGGGGCCACGCCGTCGAGGACCACGCCGACGGCCGGGCCGTGGCTCTCCCCGAAGGTGGTCACCCGGATCTGCTGTCCGAAGCTGCTGCCGGCGGCCCCGCGCAGGGCCATTTCCTCGGCGATGAGTTCGGCAATGTGCTCGGCGCGTTTCTCGGGCGGGGACTCGGTGGAGTCGATGCGTATGTCCGCGTAGGGTTCGAGGACCTCGTCGATGCTGGCCAGGTGCTGTTTGTAGAGATCTTTGCCGTCCCCGCCCTGGTAGAGGGGAGGGACGCCGTTGGCGATGGCCCGTTCCCAAAGCAGGTCGGAATCTCCATGCAGGATCACCAGAATGGCGTCGCGGCGCAGGGTGCGGCGGGAGTCGGGGTTCATGAGGGTCTTGCCGCCGCAGGCGATCACGTGCCAGTCGAATTCGTCGGCGGCGTCCACGGCCTCCTGCTCCAGCTGGCGGAAGGCGTCGTTGCCGAGTTTCTTGTAGATTTCCCGGCAGGTGAGCTCTTCGCCGCTGGCGTCGTGGTAGATCGATTCGATCAGGTCGTCGGTTTCGACCATTCCAAGGCCCAGGCGCTTGGCCAGTTCTTGACAGGTTGAACTTTTTCCGGAACCCTTGGGGCCTGCAACTACTATTCGCATGAGACTCTCGGCATGTTGTCTTTGAATGGCGGATTATTGAAAGCCTACAACTTAACCGTTGGTTGGCCAGTCGGCTAGTTGGGACTGTGGGACTGTGGGTCTGTGGGTCTGACCTCAAATATCCAATTTCGAATTTCCAGTTCCGGCTCCAGCGCTATAGTACGCAGCCTTGGCTGCAAACCGTAATCATTACTGATAGAAGGAGCGAGCGATTATGTTGAACGACGGCGACAAAGGAGTGATTCTCCAGCGTGACAAGGAAACCTACGCGGTGGCGCCGCATCTGCCTTGCGGGGTGGTCAGCCCCGACCAGCTGCGCCGTCTTGCCGACGTGGCCGAGAAGTACAATGCGGCGGCTTTGAAGCTGACCAGCGCGGCTCGCATTGCCATTGTCGGCCTGAAGGAGGAGGATGTGGATGGTGCCTGGGCGGATTTGGGCATGAACGCCGGTGCGGCGGTCGGTTTGTGTGTCCGGAGTGTCAAAGCGTGTCCGGGCACGACCTTCTGCAAGCGCGGCCAGCGCGACAGTCTGGGCATGGGCATGTATTTCGACGAGGTGTACCACGGCATGGAGCTGCCGGGCAAGTTGAAGATGGGCGTGTCCGGCTGTGCCAACCAGTGTGCTGAAACCCGCATCAAGGATATCGGTTTGGTGGGCAAGACCAACGGCTGGGATGTGTATGTCGGCGGCTGTGCCGGCGGGCGTCCGCGCTTGGGCGATCTGCTCTGCACCGGGGTTTCCGACGAGGATGCCAAGGCGCTGGTGGAGCGCATCGTGGCTTTCTTCAAGGAGAACGCCAAGCCGCGTGAGCGCATGGGCAAGATGATCGAACGCATTGGTTTGGAAGCGCTGCAGGAGGCGGTGGTGCCGGTGGCGGTGGGCGCCTGATCTATCAGAGTTAACGATACCAAGCGGGTTTCGGCTGACATGATGTTTGCCGAAACCCTTTTTTGTTGGTGGCAACGCGGCCATTGATTTGGCTGGGGGGCCGTACTACAGTGTGTTTTTTTCACCCCGCCGGAGTCTGTCCGATGATTCACAACAATACCCTCGTCCTGATTGACGGCTACGCCCATATCTATCGCAGTTTCTATGCGATTCGCGGACTTACCAATAAGCAGGGACAGCCGACCAACGCCCTGTTTGGCATGGCACGGTTCTCGTTGATGCTGGACGAGAAGGTTCCGCACGAGTTCGGGGCCTTGGCCATGGACAAGGGCCGCTGCACCCATCGGCTCGAGCTGTTGCCGGAGTACAAAGCGAACCGGCCGTCCATGCCTGAGGAGCTACGCTCCCAAATCCCGATGATTCTGGATTGGATGCAGGCCATGGGCTGGCCGCTGCTGCAGGAGGAGGGCCGCGAGGCGGACGATCTGATCGCCGCCGCTGTGGCGGCCCGGGAGGGTCGCGAGACGGTGATCGCCTCCCACGACAAGGATCTGGCCCAGTTGGTGGGCGAGCATGTCACCTTGCTGCTGCCGGGGGCGAAGGGAAACTGGCAGAGCCTGGGGCCGGAGGAGGTCCGAGCCAAGTTCGGGGTGGGACCGGAGGGGATTGTGGACTACCTGGCCCTGCTCGGAGACAGTTCGGACAATATTCCGGGTGTGGCGGGCGTCGGGGCCAAGACCGCCGCGGCTCTGCTGCAGCAGTTCGGCAGCATCGATGCGATGCTGGAGCATCCCGACCAGATTGCCCGCCGGACCCTTCGCGACAAGATCGCCCCGGCCGGGGCGTTGCTGGAGCGGAACCGCAAGCTGGTGGGCCTGGATGCCGAGTTGCCCGAGGGCTGGAAGGGGATCGAGGGGCTGCGCCGGCGGGATCCGGACTGGGATAGGCTATTGAAGATCGCCGCGGACAACGGCTTCAAGACCATCGTAGCCTCGCTGGAGGCGAAGCTGGACGAGTTCCGGAATCCGACGCTGTTCTAGAGATAGGGGATGAAGAGGTTGTATTTCTTGGCCAGGTTGCGGATTTCGTCTTGCCGCTGGGCCGAGGGCGAGAAGGTTTGTTGGGAGATCAGGAAGTAGGCCTTTTGGATGGCCCAGTTGACCGCCAGGTCGGAGGCCTGCTTGCGGGCCATGCCAATCTTGCCGCGGAAGATCAGCTCCTCCAGCTGTCCCTGAGCGTTGCGCCCGATGATCTGAATGGCCAGTTCCTCGGTTCCGGCCGGATAGCGACCGTACACCGACAGGGTCTCGCCCCGGTACAGATGCGGCAGGCGCCGTGGGTAGATGGTGTCGCCCATGCCACCGGTGATGCGGTAGTCCAGGTCGGAGATGATCAGCTCCGAATGGGTGCTGATGAAGCCGACCAGCTGGTCCTTGAAGTTCCGAAGACTGGCTTCGTGTTTGCTGCTGCCGCGGTTGGTGTAAGCCAGAAAGTCCAGAAGAAAGAGGTTGGCGCTTTTGCCGGCGCTGAAGGTGTAGATGGAGACGTGGTCCTGGTTCAGGGCCGCGATCTGGCGGATGAAGGTGTCGTTGTCCAGCTTGTTCTTGACGGTGGATTGGCCGTCGGTCATCAGGAAGACGTTGAGCGGGCGGGAGGGATCGTTGCTCTGCTGGACGAAGGGGGCCAAGCCTGCGTAGACGTCGGTCATGCCGCCGCGCTGAAGCAGATCCAGGTGGCGTTTGGCTTGTTCCAGGTTGCTTTCGGTGGCGTTGACCGGTCCCTGGAAAAGCCCTTTGGGGTGATCGCTGAAGGTGACGATGTTGAAGCGGTCCCGCGGATTCAGGTAGTACAACGCCTCCTGCACCGCCGTTTTGAAATGTTCCAGCTTGCTGGGGGAAATGCTGTTGGAGCAGTCGATCAGGAAAAGGATGTCTTTGGCGATGGCCTTGAGGCGTTCGCTTTGGTCGTTCGGACGAATTTCGATTTGAAACATGCCTCCGCCGTCGGGTTCTTCATACACGTTCATGGTGACGGTCAGCAGCTGGTCCATTTCGGCGATGTTTTCCTGGCCCATGATGCCGGTTGACCGTCCGTCCACGGAAGGCAGCGAGGGCAGGGCACCGATGGGGCTGAAGCCGGTGTGGCGGCCGACCCGGCTGGCCAGGTCGCCTTTGAGGTCTTCGGGCATCTCTCCGGGGGCCAGGGGCGAAAACTTGGGCAGGCTCAGGCGCATGCCGACATTGTAGGACTTGCCGATGCCGGGTTGGAAGCCATCGCCGCCGATCAGGCTGGGCAGGCGCTCGGCATCACTGGCCTGGCGGGTGACCTGGGGGGTGACCGGCCGGTTGGCCAAGCGTTCCGCCGACAGGTTGCCCGCTTCGATGCTGACGATCTCGGGCCGGGGGGCGGTGGCCTGTTGGGGCAGGGGCGCCTGTTCGGGCTTGGGGGCCAGCACGTTGCGGCCCAGACCGCTGAGCAGCAATTTGGGCTTGGGCTTTTCGATCAGCTTGTAGTCCTCGAAGAGTTTGCGCATCGTGGCGTTGGCCTTGATGGTTTCGGCCAGCTCTTCGGCGGTTTGGGCGTTGACCGTGGCCGGATCGGGCCGGCGGTACATGCGGTCACGGATATTGATCGTATGGAGTTTGATTCTGGTTTCTTTCTGGTTATCGTCCTGGTCGGAGGACGGGGAGAAAGTCGAGATTTTCAGGTTGCTGGAGATCGCGAGCAGGATTAAATGGACAGCCAGGGACAAGGCGGCAGACAAAGCCAGATAGTGGCGTTTGTGGTATTGCTTCTGCATCTGAAACCAAACCATTTGCTATGAGTGAAAATTCGGCCAGTAGGCCGGTGTTTTTGGGGCAATGCGCCGGTAAATTAGCATGCGGGACCCCAATAGGGAAATGACAATGCCAAACAATGTACCCGGCCGCCCCTTGATTCTGCCTGTTGGACTCGAAGCCGTTACGCCTGCCGAGGTGGCCGCCGACCGGATCATCGCCCGTCTGCACCAGGCCGGTTTTTCGGCCTATCGGGTTGGGGGAAGCGTCCGGGACCGTTTGCTGGGGCGCGAGCCTGCCGAGGTGGATGTGGCCACCAGCGCCCCGCCGGCACAGGTGCGGCAGCTGTTTCCCGATTCCTATGCTATTGGCGAGGCCTTCGGGGTGATCCTGGTTCACGGCTTCGGCGGCACGGACGTGGAAGTGGCGACCTTCCGCCTGGAAAGCGGCTATGCCGACGGGCGCCATCCGGCCCACGTGGCCTTCTCCGATGCCGCCACAGACGCCAGCCGCCGCGACTTCACCATCAACGCTCTCTTCTATGACCCCCTCCGCCGGGAGATTCTTGACTATGTGGGCGGGCTGGACGACTTGCGGCGCGGCCTGATCCGGGCCATCGGCGAGCCGGCCGCCCGGTTTTCGGAGGATTTTCTGCGCATGCTGCGGGCAGTTCGCTTCGCCGCGCAACTGGGATTCCGGATGGATGTGGCTACCCGGCAGGCTATTCCGGCCTTGGCCAAGGAGATCGGGCGGCTAAGCGCCGAACGGGTCTTTGCCGAACTGGGCAAGATGCTGAGGGGGGGCGCTCCCGGTCTGGCCTTTCGGGAGCTGGCCGAGCTGGGCCTGCTGAAGCTGTGGTTGCCGGAGGTAGCCGCCATGTCCGGGGTGGAGCAGCCCGAGCAGTTCCATCCCGAGGGGGACGTCTGGCAACATACCGTGCTGATGCTGGAAACGATGCGGGCACCCTCGCTTTCCCTGGCCTGGGCGGTATTGCTGCACGATGTCGGAAAGCCACCTACTCAGGAGTTCCGCGATGGTATTCCGCGTTTTCCGTGCCACGCCGAGGTCGGGGCCAAGATCAGCCAAACCGTCCTGCGCCGCCTGAAGGCCCCCCGCTGGCTCATCGACCAGGTCGGCGTCCAAGTGCGCAACCATATGACCTTCAAGGACGTGCCCGAGATGCGCGGGTCCACCTTGCGCCGCCTGATCGCCCGGGAAACCTTTGCGGACGAACTGGAGCTGCACCGGCTCGACTGTCTGGCCAGCCATGGCAGCATCGACCATTACTGCTTTTTGCTCGACCGGTTGCGACAATACGCCAACGAGCCGGTCATTCCGCCTCCCTTGATCACGGGCAAGGATGTTCTCTCGCTGGGGCTGGCCCCGGGCCCGGCCGTGGGCAAGCTGCTGCACGCGGTGCAGGAGTTGCAGCTGAACGGAGAGCTGACCAGCCGCGAGCAGGCGCTGGAATGGGTGAGGGGCATGATTGGCTAGCATTGCGATTTTGCGGTGGCTCGGCCGGGCTGAACGAGGCCTGGAAGACCAGACCGATGTCCCGATAGCGGATGCTGGCCTTCTGGCGGTTCGAGATGGGGCTGCAGCTTGTACTGCTTGTGTACGTCGATCGCCTCAAAGGCCAGTTTTGGGCTTGACCGCCTGATCTGCGACTTCTATAGTAATCGCCTCGACGGCAAGGTTAATATCAGCTTTGTCCCAAAATAACGGTACGGCAAACATGCGAAAGCGTGGCCGTTCAATAAAAAAAGGGAAGATCACATGAAAAAGTTGTTGGTTCTGTTGGCGATGGTAACCTCTGTGTCCGCACTGGCATACCACGCGAGGGTGGACGTGGCTGGCCTGGGCGGCGAAATGGAATTGGTTCCGGGTAAGGCATCGAAGGGGTGTGGCCTCAGCAATCCAGGCTGGGTGAAGGATCCAATCAAGAGGAAAAAATCCATTTACTTTGCCTCGCCTAAACTGGGGCAGGACTGGCAGGAAGCCGAATTCAGTTTCACGCCGTCACAAGATGGCAAGATTCGGATCAGGATTGGCGGCCAGTGGCACAATGCCGCCAAGGGTGGCAAACCGTATTACGTGTTTTACAAAGAGGTTGAAGTTGTTGAAGGCGGAAGCCTGGTCAATGGCGATTTCAGCCAGAAGGACGCGGCTGGCGAACTTGTTAACTGGTCGACCAGCAAGTCAAACAAGCCCGTTGTTGCCGAGGAAGAGGGAGCGACCATAGTCAAGATGGAGTACAACAATGGGATGTGGCAGGAGGTCGAGGTCAAGAAAGACCAGGTCGTGAAAATCAAGGTCGTAATCAAAAACGCCACGCCGGCAACTGACAATTAGAGTAAGTCGGCCAGACTGGAGTTGAATCGGCCTCCCCGTTTTCGGGGAGGCCTTTTTATTGTCTGCGACAGCAAGGTTGTGAAGGTGCTCAGCTGACGGTGCGGCCGTCCACCAGTTTGAGGGTGCGGTCGGCGCGGCTGGCCAGGGTCTGGTCGTGGGTGACCATGACGATGGTCTTGCGCTGCTGGCGGTGCAGATCGGCCAGAATACGGATGATGTGGCCGCCGGAGTCGGGGTCGAGGTTGCCGGTGGGTTCGTCGGCCAGGATGATGTCGGGATCGTTGATCAGAGCCCGGGCCAGGGCGACGCGCTGCTGCTCGCCGCCGGACAGCTCCAAGGGGCGGTGGTTCAGGCGTTCCCCAAGGCCAAAGGACTCCAGCAGGTCGGCGGCCCGCTGACGGGCGGCGCGCTTGTTGGTGCCCCAGCGCAGTGCCGGCAGCAGCACGTTTTCCAGCGCGGTCAGCTCGGGGAAGAGGTGGTAGGCCTGGAAGACCAGCCCGATGTCCTGATAGCGGATGCTCGCCTTCTTGCGGTTCGAGATGGCCGCATAGTCCAGTCCCCGGCAGCGGATGACGCCTGCGGTGGGATGGTCGAGGGCGCCGAGCAGATGGAGGAGGGTGGTTTTTCCGCTTCCGGAGGGGCCGACCAGCGCCACCCATTCTCCCATGGCAATCCGCAGGTTGATGTCCCGCAGAACCGGCACGAGATGTCGCTGCAGCTTGTACTGCTTGTGTACGTCGACCGCCTCAAAGGCCAGTTCGGGGCTGGCTTGGTTGTCCGTCATAGATTGATCCGCTTGAAATTCCAAGATGGTTTCCCTGCAGTTGCCCCCACCGGCTTTAGCCGTCCTCCCTCAAGGCCTCGGCCGGAGCCAGCAGCGAGGCGTACATGGCCGGCACCAGGGAGGCCAGGACGCAAAGCACGAAGGAGAAACCGGCGATCAGGGCCACGTCGCCGGATTGGATCTGGGCGGGGATTTGGCTGAAGTGATACAATTCGGCCGGAAAAATCTCCACTCCCATGACGGTGGCCAGGAAGGCGGAAATGGGTTCGCGGAAGTGGATGACCAGGCTGCCGACCAGAGTTCCCAGGCCCGTGCCCAGTAAGCCGATCACCGCCCCCTGCAGCAGGAAGATGCGGGCCACCAGGGCCGGGTTCATGCCCACGGCCTTCAGAATGCCGATTTCCCGGGTTTTCTGGACCACGACCGTGATCAGGGTGCCGGAGATGCCGAAGGCGGCCACGATCACGATGAAGGTCAGCAGGAAAAACATCAGGTTTTTCTCGACTCGGAGGGCGTCGAACATGCGCTGATTGGCTTCCTGCCAGGTCAGAATGCGGTTGAAAGGGAACGACTTGCGCAGAGTCTCGGCAACGGGGTTCAGGTGAAAGGGGTCGGGAGTCTTGGCGTGGATGCTGGTGGCGCTGCCCCAGTTGAGTCCGAAAAGGTCGGCGGCCTGGTCCAGGTTGAGGAAGACCATGGAGTTGTCGAATTCGAAGACGCCCATGGAAAAGATGCCCACGATGGTGATTTCCTCCGGCAGGTATAGATCCTTGCTCTGGGTGGGTTCGATGGTGCCGTCGTCCTTCCAGCTGAAGTTGCGGGTGAGGTTGGCGGGGGAGTGGATCAGGATCTGGTCGCCAATGGCCAGGCCCAGCTGTCGGGCCATTTCCCGGCCGATCATGGCTTCGCCCTCCCGTAGGTCGAAGCGCCCGTCGACGCTGTCGGCCAGCCGGGTCACCAGGCGTTCGCTTTCCGGCACGATGCCACGCACGTATTTGCCTTCGGCCTTGTTGCGCAGCTGTAGCAGAATGGGGCCTTCGATGATGGGAGAGGCCGGGCAGCCCAGTTCTTTGAAGCGTTTGAGAATGGGGGCAGGATCGGCAATGACGCCTTGACCGTTCTGCGTGGACCCATAGGGGGCAAAGACCTGGATGTGCGACTGCATACCCAGAATGCCGTGTTTTAGATCGTGGTCGAAACCGGTCATGACCGCGATCACGATCACCAGCAGGGCCACCCCAAGGATCGGTCCCAGGACCGACAGCAGGGTGATGACCGAAATAAAGGTGCGCTTGGGCCGCAGATAGCGCAGGGCCAGAAATAGGTCGGCAGTCAGCTGCATGGGGCTTTCCGGGTTACTTGCGCTTGCCGAAGCTGCTGAATGGGAACACCGGCAATGTGAGCAGGGCGCCAATGCCCCCGCTCATCAGTGAATAGACACAGATGTTTGGCCAGCCGATCCAGACGTTGTTGACGATTTGATAGACGACCAGGGCGCAGGTGCACACGCCAATGCCAAAGATGACGATGTTGGCCGCCAGCCTGGCCAGACCCAAGGCCAGCAACATGCCCACCACCGCCAGAAAACACCCTACCAGAGACTGTGCCAGCATTCCGTCCATCCGATTTTTCCCCTTTTGCAGTTTTTGAAAACCACGACCCCCAAACTGTAGCGGCCATTTCCGAGTTTTCGCCCCGAAATCTGGAAATGTAGTCCGGAATGAGGGTGGGGGCGAGGTGGAGCCTGCGGCGAGCTAAAGGCCGGCCGCAAATCCGGTTCTCCACCTGGCCGAACTAGCGGGTCATTCAGGTGTTGCGTTCGACGATGTCCTGCTCGAAGAGAATCGAGCCACGCTCGCGCAGGATTTTCTGCAGGGCGGAAACCTCGAGAGTTCGCGGGGTCGCGCCCGAATCCAGGGCCAGGGAGGCGGCGGTGCCGGCGGCCTCGCCCATGAGCATGCATTGGGGCATGACGCGCAGGCTGCCCAGGGCGGTATGGGTCACGCTCACGCAGCGCCCGGCCACGAGCAGATTGTCGATTAATTGGGGAACCAGGCAGCGGTAGGGGATCTGGTACTTGAAGCCCTTGGGGGGATGCCAGGTTTCGCCGTCCATTCCCGCGCCGGTGCAATTGTGCACGTCGATGAAGAAGGAGCCGTAGCCGATGGAGTCGGAAAAGGTCTGCTGGTTCATGACTTCCTGCTCGGTCAGCATGTGCTCGCCCACGATGCGGCGGCTTTCGCGAGTGCCGATCAACGCCGCGCTGTGGCTCATCCAGCAGGTCTCCATGCCGGGGATGTACTTGCGGTACACATCCACAGTGTGGTAGGCCTGTCGGCGGCCTTCGATGGTGGCGTAGGTCAGGTCCTCGGTGTTGGTGCAGTTTCGGCTGTGGATGTGGGTGAAGTTGATGCCCAGCTGGTCGGGGCGGGTGGGTGTGTACCACCAGCCCATGATGCCGTCCTGGAAGGGCTCCATGTCGCCGTTGGCCTGGGCCTGCTTCCAGACTTCGTGAAGTTTGTAGGCGTGGCCGTTCGGATATTTCTCGGGATAGGTCGTGTAGCGGAAATGGTTGACCTTGTCGACGTCCACACCGCCGATCTGGAACATCAGGGTCATGGGTTGGGTGGCCCCGTCACTCTTGCGGCCGAACTCGAAGGGGGCTCCCGCGCGGGCGGCCACGTCCGCATCCCCGGAGCAGTCGATGACTTGTGCGGCCTTGATCGCCTGCCGCCCGCTCTTGTTCTGAACGATCACGTGGCTGATGAGCCCGTCCTCGACGACCACGTCGCTGAACTGGGTGTAGTAGAGGAGCCGGATGTTGCCGGTTTCCGCGGCCATCTTCTCGAGCAGGAATTTGAGATACTCCACCTCGAAGTCGCACGCCGTCCCATCGTAACGGCCATAGCCGTCGGCCTTGATGCGCTCGCACATCTCATGGCCCATCCCTCCGACGATGCGGTTGCCGCCATACCACTCGGAATACAAGACAAGATGCCCGTGCAGGCCGGCCGTGGCGATGCCGCCCAGGCAGTTCATCTGCTCGACGATCAGGACCCGTTTGCCCTGCCGGGCGGCCGCAAAGGCCGCGCCGAC
>JBFJXC010000053.1:0-13926 GCA_041623325.1 Lentisphaeria bacterium
CGCAGGGATGCCCGGGCTTGGCTCTGCATACTCACTTGTGTCGTGCCTCCGGCACTAGACACCAAGCGGCGTTACCCCCTTCTTGAGAATAATGTTGCCGTATTTGGCAGTGGTTCCGGTGATCACACAGGCGTAGGCCTTTTCCGCGCGGTCATAGAACTCGAAGCGGCCGATGCGCTTGACCGCCGGTGCGGCGGGGGCGGCTTTGCGGATGGCGGCCAGATAGTCGGCTTCCACCTGCGGGTCGAGTTCGTCGCCTTCGACGGCGGCCATCATGATCAGCGGCTCATCGTAGCTGTCCAGTTCGAACAAGGGAATAATGCCTTCGAGCAGATCGGGGATCTGCAGACCATCGCCGCGCAGGACGTTCTTCGGACAGAAGGTATGTCCCGGAAAGTGGGCGTCGGACAGGACGATTTCGTCGCCGTGCCCCATCTCGGCCAGGATCTTCAGCAAGTCGGGGCTGACAATCGGGTTGATTCCTTTAAGCATGAGGAGCTCCTTTGAGTGGATCAAGGTTATATCGCGAGATTGGTTTCAATGGAATTTTCCCAAACACTGGCTATTCCCCGTCTATTAAAAGGCAGTAAACAAGATAGCAAATACAAGCAAGATCATCCCGGTGGCGATATTGCACATGCCCAATAGTAGCATGATCTGGGGTGCTTCACGCTCATTGTAAAGAGAGGCCATGTCAAAGAGTCCGAATGTCGCACACCTCCAGACCGCCTTTCCAAGTTTACAGAAGCCCACTCCGACGGGCTTTCTAAAAATTGCCATTAGCATGCCCACCACAACCAAAACTGGCCCGCACCATACTAAAGGATCCATGTTCTTGCCTCCCTCGCGCTTGCCCAAGATCACAGGAAATGATCCAGCGCCCCTTCGGGGCTAATCGTATATTCCATCAAGTCCGGGGGCGGGCCCCTCCTACAGCCCTCCGGTCACCTCGAGGGTGGCGCCGGTGATGTAGGCGGCGCTGCCGGAGGCCAGGAACAGGACGCAATTGGCCACTTCCTCGGGCTTGCCGAAGCGCTTCATGGGAACCCCTGACTTGTAGGCCTTGACCTGCTCCGGGGGCAGATCGCCGATGAAATCCGTCTCGATGAAACCAGGGGAAACGCAGTTGACCGTGATGCCACGCTTGGCCACTTCCTTGGAGAGCGAGCGGGTCAGAGCCACCTGCCCGGCCTTGCTGGCCGCATAGTTGGCCTGCCCCTCGAAACCGAACTTGCCTGAGGGGGAGGTGATGCTGACAATGCGGCCGTAGCGGGCCCGCATCATCTTCAGGACGGCCAGCTTGGCCATGTTGTAGGAGCCGGTCAGGTTGGTGGCCAGCACCGCCTGCCAATCCTCGGAGGCCATCATGCCGACCACCGAATCGCGGCGGATGCCGGCGTTGTTCACCAGCACCTCGATTTTGGGGTGGCGTTCCTCGATGGCCCGGAAAAAAGCCTCGGCCTCGGCGTAGTCGGCCACGTTGAAGCGATGGGTCTCGATCTTGTCCCGGTAGTCGGCGTTGGCCTCGACGAACTCGACGGCGGCGCTTTGGTTGCCGGCATAGGTCACGATCACTGTGGCCCCGGCCTTCAGAAAAGACTCGGCCACGGCTCGGCCGATGCCCCGGGTCCCGCCGGTCACCACAACGGTCTGGCCACTGAAATCAAATTTTACACATGCGTCACTGGACATAGTCTTATCCTGCAAAAGGGTTCTACGTTGCTGATTAGCGGGTCCGCCCAGGCAAGACATCGACCTTGCCGCGGGCCTTGTCGTCGTTTAGCGCCTGGCCGCCTCCGGAAGGATTTGCTCCAACCTCACCCCGCGGGAGCCCTTGAGCAAAACTCGGGCACCGCCCGAAACCAAGCGGGTAATATAGTCACGTGCCGAGGCCGCGTCGGCAAAACCGGGCAAGGAAAGCTCGATTGCGCAGGCGGCCATGGTCGGTCCGACTCCTACAATGGTGGCCTCCGGCAGCAAGCGGCAAGCGTGGCGCAGCAGATCCGCATGCTCGACTGAGGCGTACTCGCCCAGTTCCAGCATGTCTCCCAGCACCACCACGGCCGGGGCCCCGGACCCTTTGTCCTCCAGCAACTCGGCGAACCAGCGCAGACTGGCCCGGGCACTATCGGGATTGGCGTTGTAGGCGTCGTTCAACCAGACAACGCCGTCAAGGTCGACCACAGCCATGCGCATACCGGGAAGACGACACTCGGCCAGCCCTCTGGCCACCTGTTCGGCGGTGGCCCCGACCTGCATGGCCGCGGCCGCAGCGGCAGCGGCATTGCCAGCCTGATGCTCGCCGCCCACTTGCCAAAATAAGCGGCAGGGTTTTTCGAACCCCTCCCCTTCCAAGATCAAAGCATATCCTTGGTCGACTATGCCAAGGTAGGTGGACCGGACATCCGCCCCATCTTCCGTGCCGAAGGTTACACAACGGACCCCATTGGCCAGGTTGCGAAGCATTTCACCATGGACCGTCTCGGCCGGAAACACGGCTGTGCCGCCCGGGGTAATATGCTTCAACAGCGACCCTTTCTCCCTGGCCACTCCCGCTTCGCTGCCAAGCCCCTGCAAGTGGGCGCGACCGATATTGCAGACCACCCCCACTTCAGGCCGCACCAAGCGTGCCAGCCAGGCGATCTCCCCCGGGCTGCTGGTGCCCAGCTCCAATACCGCCGCACGGTGCGCGGAGGTCAACCCAAGCAGGTTGCGAGGCACCCCGAAATGGTTGTTGGTATTGCCCTGCGTTTTCAAAACCGCGCCGGGCCACTTCTGCTCCAGGATGGAGGCGACCATTTCCTTGGTGCTGGTCTTGCCGCTGCTGCCGGTGATGGCGATGACCCGACAATCCGGGAAACGGCACCGGTGAGCCCGGGCCAAGGCCTGGAAAGCCACCAGGCTGTCCGCGACGACCAGGCATCCGACCCCCGCCCGCCGGCACATTTGCCGAATTTGCTTGTCCGGAACTTTGGCCACGCAGACGGCCGCCGCGCCAGCCTGAATTGCCTGACCCAAAAAGCGGTGTCCGTCGGTCAATTCGCCGGCAATGGCCACGAAGAGTGCGCCCCGGAGCAACGCCCGGGTATCGTCCTGGACTGACACCACCCGTTCGGGCACGACCAACGAATCGAGCCAATGCCCACCGGTGATCTCGGCTAGTTCTAGCGCCGAAAAACAAACTGCCATAATCTCGACCTAAAGCCCCATGGCCAACCGGACTTCGCGGATATCGTCAAAGTCCCGGCGCACGCCGTTTTGCTCCTGATACGTCTCGTGACCCTTGCCCGCCACCAACACGATCTCTCCGGCCTGGGCCTCGGCGATTGCCGTGCGGATGGCCTCCCGGCGATCGGACACGACCCGGGTGTCGGTCCCCGAAACGATGCCGGCGACAATGTCCGCGATGATGGCATCGGGATCCTCGGTGCGGGGATTGTCGCTGGTCACATAGACCCGGTCGGCTAGCTCGGCGGCGACCCGCCCCATGCGCGGCCGCTTACTGCGGTCCCGGTCGCCTCCGCAGCCGAAGACCACGCTCAGGCGCGCAGGCTTCAAGGCACGCAAGGAGGACAAGACGTTGTGCAGGGCGTCATCGGTGTGGGCATAGTCCACGAAGACCGAGGCACCGTTGGGCGAATAGACCGGCTCCAGGCGGCCCGGAGCCCCGGTAAAGGCGGCCACTGCCTCCCGGATGATCTCGTCGTCGATTCCGATCTGTCTGGCCAGCACCGCGACCCCTGCCACGTTGTAGAGATTATAAAGTCCGATCATCGGGCAGGACAGCTCCAGCGACGGAGCGGTTCCGAAATCCAGGACCATCCTGCCGCCGCGCACCGAAGTGTCGATATCGGTCATGCGCACATCGGAGCCGGCATGGCAACCGAAGGAGACCGGCCGCCCGGTATCCCGACTGCTCTGCATCTGTTGGTGCAAGGCCGCCCCGTAGGCATCGTCCCCATTCAGCACGGCCGGCACGCCCCGGGCCAGTCCTTGGGAAAAGAGGATGCGCTTGGCCGCGAAGTAGTTGTCCATCGTCTGGTGATAGTCCAAGTGGTCCCCGGTCAAATTGGTGAAAATGGCCCCGGCGAAGGTCGCCGTTCCGGCGCGGCGTTGCTCCAGGGCATGACTGGAAGCCTCCAGGACCACATCCTGGATCCCGGCGTCGCACATTTGCCTGAAAAGCTTCTGGAGAATGAACGGTGGGGGGGTAGTGCGATCGGCAGGGATGATTTTTCCGCCGATATCGTAGTGGACCGTCCCGACCATCCCGACCCTCCGGCCGGCCCGTGCCAGAATATCGCGCAGCAGAAAGGCGCTGGTGGTCTTGCCGTTGGTGCCGGTGATCCCCAATAGACGCAGACCGCGACTGGGAAAGTCGTAAAGCACCTCGGCCACCAGCGCCGCCGCCGCATAGGCGTCGGCTACCTGCACATGGGCGACGCCTTCGGGTAGAGTCAGCGGCACGGTGCTGACCACGGCGGAGGCCCCGGCCCGCAAGGCGGCCTGTACATAGCGCGTGCCATCCTCCCTGGCCCCGGGAATCGCCACGAAGAGCCAGCCGGAGCGCACCTCGCGCGAATCGCAGGTGGCCCCCTCGATCAGCATGCCCGGGCGGCCCTGCCGGGAAACCGTCAGGGCGTCGAGGGCATCAAGGTAGTTCTGAAACGTTTTTGCCTGGGTCGGCATTGACCAGTCTCTCCGTGTATGAGGTTGTCCGGTGCCTGACCGGAGTGGGGGCAATCTGCATGTATCGCAAGGTCTTCTCGGCGATCCGACTGAAGGTAGGGGCGGCCACCGTACCGCCGTAGTAGCCATTCTGGCTGGGCTCGTCGGCGACCACAATCAGAACGAAGGAGGGGTTGTCGGCCGGGACAAAGCCGATGAACGAGGCCACATATTTGCTGCTGGAATACTGGCCGTCGACCACCTTCTGGGCGGTTCCGGTCTTCCCCGCCACCTCGTACCCCTCTACGGCCGCCTTGGGGGCGGTGCCCTCCTTCTGGGTCACCAACTTCATGGCCTTCACGATCTGCCTGGCGCTGCCGGGGCGCAAGACCCGCCCTTTGACCTGGGGCAAAACCTTGCGGACCTCGCCCGTACCGGCCACCTCGAGGCGGTCGATGGTATGCAACTGCATCATCACCCCGTCGTTGGCCAGGGCCCCGTAGGCCTGGACCATCTGCAGCGGGGTCACCAAAATGCCTTGTCCAATGGGAAAGCGGCTGATGGAGAGACCGTCCCACTTGTGCAGGGGCCGGAATATGCCACTAGCCTCGAGGGGGGGCTTGAGGACCAGATCTCCAATGGTCAGATGGTCCAGGCCAGTCGGCTGGCCAAAGCCGAAACGATGCAGGGTTTGATACAGCCGTCCCTGGCCCATTTCCAAGGCGATTTTAGCCGTCCCGATGTTGCTGGACTTCTGCACAATTTCCCAAACGGCCAGGTTGCCGTACTTATGACCACTGTCCCGCAAGCCCCTGCGGCAGAAAACCCAGTATCCATCTTCGCAGTCGAAGACCGTGTCCAGGTCCACCACATTGTAGTCCATGGCCCCGGCAATGGCCACGCACTTCATGGTTGAGCCGGGTTCGAAGCCGTGCAGCAGAATCCGGTTCTGCCACTGGTCGGGACTGATCCCCCGGCGATCGTTGGGGTTGAAACTGGGGTACTGGGCCATGCCCAAGACAGCGCCGGTCCTCGGGTCGGTCATCAGCGCATAGGCCGCGGAGGGAGCGTGCTTGCCGACCATGGCCGCCAGCTCGTCCTCCATGATCTGCTGGATGGGCTCCGACAGGGTCAGGTAGACATTGTCGCCATCCCGGGCGGCACTGGCCTGAGTCTGATGCAGCCGGTTGCCGCTAGGATCCCGCTCGAAGCGTTCCTCCCCGTCATGGGGGCGCAAGCTCTGATCCAGCAATTTTTCCACGCCCACGACTCCGGCCCCCTGGGAATCGGTAAACCCGAGCAAATTGGCCATGAGCCTTTCTTTGAGATGATAGCGGCGGGACGATTCCACAAAGCGCAAACCCGGAATCGGATCTGTCTTCGAAGGGGGCTTTTCCTTCTCCAAGCTTTCCTTATCTAAATTGACCTTGCCGCAAAGTTGGTCGAGGCAATTTTCGTTGAAACAATGTTTATTTTCGCACGGGGAATAGTACTCACTTCCGTCAAGCGCCTTTTTCTTGTGATATTTCTTCAGGCGCTCGGAATCGGTCATGTCGACCTGCCGCTTGACCACCACCTCCACCACCCGGCTTCCGGGTTCCTTGGCCTTCTTCAACCGCCGGTGCAAGGCGTCCCGATCCAGGCCCAGCTCGCGGCTGAGTATGTCCAGAATATGGTCGTAGCACTTGTCGAAGCGGCGGGGCTCGGCCATGATGTCCCGGCAAGCCAGATTGCCAACCAGAGGATTGCCGTTCACATCGTAGATATAGCCGCGGCTGCCGCGATGGGTGCGCCTGGCCGTATACTTCTGCCTGGCCTTGCCCAGAAGCTCCTCGTGGCGGACGATCTGAAGCTTGAACAAGTGAACGGACAGGAAGGCGTAACCGGTCAGCAGGCCGAGCGCAACGCACGTCAGCCGCACCAGGTAGACATCACGCCGCATTCCTTGTCCTTTTCTTGCCGGAAAATCTCATTGAGATCGTCAGTACTGGGCCACCAAAGGCCTTTCCGAATGGTCGAACGGGGGATTGGCCCGGTCGACGGAAACCCGGCGCACCTGTCCGGGGCGGGGCGGCTGCAGCGCCAGACCCATCTCAACGACCTTTGTTAGGATATTATCGCCACCGCGCAAACTTTCCAGCTCCAGGCGGAGATTCTCCAGGTTTTTGGCGTTGAGCTCCATGATCCGGCCCTTTGCCTGTAATTCCCTGGCGTTTTTGCCTCCCGCGCTCTGCAGCCAGACATAGACGACCGAGATGGCCGCCACGGCGCAGACGATCAACACCACCCGCCACACGAGGCCCCGAGCCCCGGCATGGGCGCGAACCTGCAGATTCTTGTACCGGTAGGTACGTTCTTCATTCAACCGTTCCCGTACGTTCGCCATGGCCGAAATCTCCTATTCTACACTCTTAGACCTTGCACCGTCGACCCATTCATCCTTCGCCCACCTCCAGCTTCTCGGCCGCCCGCAGTTTGGCGCAAGAAGCGCGGGGATTTCGCGCCGCTTCGGCGGGGCTGGCGCATACCGGCTTGCGGGTGAGCACCTTCAGAGTCGGTTGCTTGCCGCAGACACACTTCGGAACTTCCGTAGGACAGATTCAGCTTTTGGCCTCATCGCGGAAAAATCGCTTGACCATGCGATCCTCCAGCGAGTGAAAGGAAATCACCACCAACCGGCCACCGGGATTCAGGAGATCCACGGCCGCCCGCAGGCCTTTCTCCAACTGCTCAAGCTCACCGTTCACCACAATCCTCAAGGCTTGGAAACAACGGGTCGGCGCGGGGGGCCCATGGCGGGTGCGCCCCACCACCTTGTCCAGCATTTCGGCAAACTCGCCGGTACGCATCCAAGGTCTTTCCTTGCGGCGGTTCACCACCGCCCGGGCCACCTGGCGGGACTTACGCTCCTCCCCGTACTCCCAGAAGATCCGGGCCAACTCGGCCTCTTCAGTCGTGTTCAAAATGGAGGCCGCCGTCACCCGCAGCCTCCAATCCATTCGCATGTCCAACGGCCCATCGTGCCGCAGCGAAAAGCCCCGTTCGGGCGTGTCGATCTGAAAGGAGGACACCCCGATATCCAGCAGAATCCCGTCCACCTTTTTCCATCCCAGCTCCGCCGCCAAGCCTGTCATGTCCGCGTAGGTTCCCCGGGCCACATGCGCCCGCTCTCCAAACTCGGCCAGGCATTCCCGCGCCGCCTTCAGAGCCGCGTCGTCCCGGTCAATGCCCAGCACCTCAGCCACCGGCACCTGCTGAAGGAGCAGGCGCGCATGCCCTCCCCCGCCAAGGGTGCCGTCGAGATAGCGGCTCCCCCCGGGCGTGACGAGATACTCCATCACCTCTTCGGGCAATACTGGTTGGTGCGAAAATTCCATTCTCGAGGCTTCCGCCATCTTCCTTTGCTGACTTACCCAGGCGCCAGACTACCGCCCCGCCGCCCGCAATATTTCCGTAAAATCGTCCGGACGCTCCTGAAGCGCCTCGATCACGTCCAGGCAGCTTTCGCTGTCCATCCGCCGCTGCTTCCAGATCTCCGGGCTCCAAATCTGAATGGTGGTGATCGCCCCCAGCATCAAGACCTTGTCCACGATCCCCGCATGCCCGGCCAACCCATTGCTGAGCTTGATGCGCCCCTGCTTGTCGCAGACGCACTCCTGGGCCATCGACCCAATCGTGGCCAGGGCGATCGCCGCCTTCGAGTCGGCAAAGGAGACCCGGCGCAACTTCACCAGCAACTCCTGGAAGGTGACCGCGGGCACCAGCTGCAACGACTTGTCGCGACCTGGCAGCAGAAAAAAATGGTTGAGGCTCGGATCATCGTGGCGCCAGGTTTTGGGTATGGCAATGCGCCGCTGATTATCCACGGTGTACTCATGCTCACCGAGGTAACAACGTCCTGCGCCGTCCTGATTGCCGCCAACGTTCACCTATTGTCCCCTAAAAGCACCTAACTTCCCCTAACCATAGACGGATCCCCCCTGATTTGCAACAGACTGGTCCAGATTTATTTCGGGGACAGGGGCGCAGCGCCAAGGTGGAGGGGCGCGACCGGGTGGCCCGGCGGCCCAGACACAACAGCCGGAACTGACATTTCGCACTTCGGATTGAGTCGGGTGGCGGCGGTTCAGAACGGCGTTGCCATTAACGTTCAGCGCGAACAACGCACGGGAGAGTCAATGGGAAAGCGTCAAATGCCCAATGGGAAGGGGGCGGACGCGAACGCCGACGCTTGATTAAGCACAATCTCAAGGGCGAACGGCCAGTTAAAACCTCATGGAGGCATTAAAGCGCACATCCATATCCCCGAAGCCCTCGTGGCGGAGATCCTCCTTCAGCTGTTCCCAGGCAGCGTCTCCAGCGGCATATTTTTTGTCGTACATGGCCACGTAGTCGTCGAATCCCTGCCACTCCCAGGAGAGCTGTGCGTTGGCATGGTGGGTCAGATCGGCGCGCAGTTTGTAGGTCATGTAGACCTTGGTGGTGTGATTGGACCAGTTGCTCAGGTCGTTGCCGGTGTCCACAAGGCCATTGATGTCATAGTCGGCCACACTGATGCCTTGACGAACGATTCCCGGTCCGTTCTCCCAGTCGAGTTGCTTGACAAAGGAATGATTGACTCCGAGTTGCAGCTTCTCGGTTTTATAGGCGAGCGAGCCCTCCAGGCCCCAAAGAATGAGTTTACCCAGGGAGCTCGTCGAGTTGGTTGTATTGTCCCATCCCAGGGCGTCGACCTCATTGTAGAAGGCGGTGACGTCAATGGTCAGGTTTTTCTGGGGGATCCACGTGTAGATCAGTTCCCAGCCCATGAACTCCTCGGGCTCCCCCACATTGCTGTTCAGATCAGCCTTGACCAGTTCCTCGGTGGTCGCCATGCGGACGGACTTCTGCCACACGAGCCGGGCAATGTTGCGCTTGTTCAGTTCGGCCACCCATGCGATACGCGGGGACCAGAGCACATCGGTAAAGTCATGCTTGTCGGCCCGGGCGGACAGCACAAGCGTTGCCAGAGGGTGGAACTCCAAATTGGCCTCAGCGGCAACCGAGTGGGTGTGGGCGTGGAACCCATCGCCCACTCGTGCCTGGACGGTGCGGCCAGCCGCGTCTGTGAAGGTCTTCAAGTTCATATACAGTTCAGGCTGGCCTTCAACGGAGTCGTACTTATCGTAGCTATACTCATACCCAAGCGCCAGCCGATACTTATCGTCGACGTTGAAATGTCCAAACGTGCTGAAGGAGAATTCCGACTCGCTGAAGTCGTAGACGACATTGCCGGGGCTTGGGCCCAGGAAGGGGTCATCGTCGTAGTTTTTTGCCGAGTTGGCGGCAAGATAGTCGGAGTAGAGCTCCCGATCGAAACCCAACCGGGTCACTAGGGTAAAGGTCTCGGTGAACCGATGGGTATTCTCCAAGGACAAAGCCAGGGATTCCTGGGATGCGAACCGATAGGGTACCCGTTCGCCGTTGGCGTCAGCATAGACCGGATGGCCCAGGGACCAGGCCTCAGTGAAACGGTAAAATGGGACGCCCGCATGTTCCCGGCCGAGGACGACCGGGATTACTTCAGTACCCACGGGCGTCCCTGGCCAGTGGCGCCATCGATTCTGAAGACCTCTGAATCGTCCTGCCCCGGGGTGCGGGTCAGGCTGGCCTTTTACTCGGTAGCCTCCTCCCGGGGCAGAACGGTTACGGCCAGAGAACGCGGGTCCGGCAGGTATTGCCTGGCCAGACGGTTGATGTCGTCCACCGTGATGGAGGCGAAGTCTTTTTGCATGGTGCGGGCCCACTCGAGGCGCACGGGATACTCCTGAGACCTGGCCAGGACGGTGTTCAGCCAATAGGTGTTGTTTCGGACCCACTCCTGGAGATCGGCCAGACGGGGGGCCAGGGCGCGCTGGAGTTCATCCTCGGAAATGCCCTCGGAAGCCAGTTGCCGGGCCATGGTCCGCACGGCATCCGTCAACCGGTCCGCTTGTTGGGGATCGCCGATGACAATCGCGCCCAGGTAGCCATAGTCCTTGTAGGTGTCACTCTGCCGGATAAAAGCCTCCGGGCTGTAGGTTTCCCCGATGTCCTCGCGAATATGCTTCCTGAGGCGGTCGCTCAGCACTTCGGCGAGCACACCCAAGCGCCGCGTTCGGGAAATATCCCAGATGTCGGCCGTGGGCCAGAAGACCGCGGCGATCGCCTTGGGAATCTTGGAGATGCAGTCGAAAGAGCGCCGGCGCTGATTGCGGGGAAACGACAAGCGGCGTTGCTGGGCGTACTCGGGCTTGGTCTGACGGCGAACCGGCAAAGCTCCGAATGTCCTGCAGAGTTCGCGAACAACCTCTTGAGGCTGGAAATCTCCCACCAGAGACACCTCCATGTAGTCTGCTGCCAGGGGCTCGGCCAGCCATTGCCGCACCTCCTGCAGGCTGCGCGCAAACAGCTGATCCCGATCCGGGAACCCGAAGCGGAAATCTCCGCCGGCCAGAAACCGGGTGACCTGGTTGCGGAAAACCCCACGGGGCGTGTGGCGCAAAGTCAGGTAGAGGGCCTCGAACTGCTTGCGAGCCTGGCGCAAAGCTTCCTCCCGGTAGCCCGGAGCAGTCAGATAGGCACACATCAGATTCAGCTGGCTGGCGAGGTCTTCGGGAGTGGTTCGGCCGGACAGGACGAAACTGTCCGGGTCAATGCCAAAATCCACCCCCACATTCCGCCCGGCAAAGATCCGCTTGATCTGCTCCGCACTATGATCGACCAATCCCCCCGCCACAAAGGTGCTCTCCGCCAATTCGGAGAGCCCGGGGGCACGCTCCGGAGCGGTCAGCCCACCCGCCCCGAAACACACGGCCACCCGAATGGTGTTGGCCTCGAAGTCGGTCCGCTTCAGATTCACCCGCACGTGATTGTTCAGCACAAGCTGGACCACCCCCAGATCCTCCACCTCGCGGCGCGACACAACCTGGCCCGGTTCGCCGAAGTCTCCATAGGCAAAACCCTGCTCCGGAGCTTCCACCGGCGGCGAAACCGCCTCGGCCCGGCTGGCGGCATACGCCTGAGCTACCGCCTTCTCGTCCACCTCAGAGGTCAGATTTCCGGAGATGAACAGGTTGACGGGACCGTCCTGCCAAAGCCGGCGGAGCGCCTCCAACGCCTTCGGCTTGGTCAACTCCGCCAAAACCTGGCGGGCCAAATGCAAATCGTCCTGAGGGCTGGTGTATACCTCCCGGTCGTTGACCGCCCTGACAATATCATCGGCCAACTGTCCAGACTTGCGAGTGGACGCCTTTTCCACTTCGCGCTCGAAGTAGTTAAGCAGATTAGCCCGGATTTCGTTCAGCTCGCCTTGGGTGAATCCGAAATTCAGGGCCCGCCGCAATTCGGTTTCCGCCACCCCCAAGGCCCCCTGCCACTGTTCGGGTTTGCAAGTCAATTGGATGCCGGCAGTGCTGAGGAAATCCAGCCACTGGTAGGCAAAGGCGCTGCCGCTGGTAAAGGATGCTCCTTCCTCCTTGGCGAGGATCTCCAGACGGCGGGAGATCATGGAGCAGGCGGCATAGCCGAACAGATCGTCGCGGCGCTTGGCCTGGCTGTCCGGAACGGGCCGGAGCGGTTTGACCGTCTGCACCAGCACGCTGACCGCCGAGGCTTCGGGCTCCCGGTGCACCTGGCTCCGCAGCCCGTTGGCCGGGATCTCCCCCAGGTCGGGGTTGCCGCGCCTGCTTGCCGGGGCGGTCAGGCTGCCAAAGTGTTTGGCAATCAGCTGCCGCAGTGGCTCCACCTCCACTTCCCCGGCAACCACCAGCACCAGCCGGTCGGGGGTATACCACTGGCGGTAAAAGGCCAGAAACTCATCCCGGGAAGCGCCCTTTATCACACTCTCCAAACCGATCGGATGCCGGCGGGAAATGAGGGACTTGGGGAAGAGGAAGGCCATTCGGGCCAGATAGGTGCGGTAGCTGACCGAGTCGCGGGCCCTCTTCTCGCTCAGAATCACCCCCCGTTCCTTCTCCAGCTCTTCCGGTGCCAAAAGCATGCCGTCGGCGTAGTCCCGCAGCAGCTTCAGGCCGTCCTCCAGCAAGGAGGGGTCGTTGCGCGGCAACTGGAGTTTATAGACCGTTTGATCGAAACCGGTATGGGCGTTGGTGTCGGCCCCGAAAGCCATGCCCAGGCGCTGGAAGTATTCGACCATCTCGTCGGCCGGGAAATGTTTCGTGCCGTTGAAGGCCATGTGCTCCAGAAAATGGGCCAGTCCGCACTGAGACGGGTTCTCCATCAGCGAGCCTGCCTGGACCAGCAAGCGAAGGCTGACCCGGTCGGGCGGTTCCGGATGCGGCATGATGCCATAGCGCAGACCGTTGTCCAGTCTTCCCCAGGTCACGGCCGGGTCCGGACTCAGATCGACTGGTCCCTCATGGGGCCAGGCCGGTTGCCCAGCCTGGAGAGATGCCAGCAGGCCGAAGCCCAGCATTATGGATAAGACGGCTTTTAGGAAACGGTTGCCTCTGGTCATGTCATCACCCGGATAGTCCTGGCCTTTAGTGGCCATGTTCTAAAGTGAGCGCCTGGACAGACAAGATGCCATCTCAGGCCGGACATACAACTCAGAACTCTACCAGAGCGGCAAAGGCGGAAAATCCGGCGCCGAAAGCCAGCAGCAACCCCTTCTCGCCCCTCTGGGACTGCCCCTGCTCCAGAAGTCGCTTCAAGACAAACATCACGGAGGGGGAAGACATGTTGCCGTAGGTCTCCAGCACATCGTAAGAATGGCGCAAACGGGTCTTGTCCAGACCTAGTTCCCGACCGACGCTTTCCAGCACCGAGGTGCCGCCGGGATGCACCGCCCAGTGGCGGACATCCTCCATCTGCAGACGGTTGCGTGCCAGCAGCCGTTCAACGACCTGTCGCACGGTCTTGGCCCCGATCAACGGCACTCGGCTGCCCAGCACGTTTCGCAGGCGACCGGATTCGGTTCGGTAGTGCAGGTGTTCACGGTACTGGGGGAAAAGACCGGACTCGGAATCCAGGAGCGTCACAAGCTGGCGGCCGGGTTTGGTGTCCTGCTCCGCAGTCAGAACCGCCGCGGAGGCACCATCCCCAAAGATGGCATTGCTGACGATCAGTCCGGGGTCGTCACCCATGAAAAGCGTGGCCGTGCAAATTTCCACGGCCACGCTCAGAACCGCCTTGTCAGGTCGTCGCCAGAGCATGCCGCTGGCCACATCCAGATTGGGCAGAGCCCCCCCGCATCCCATCCCCATCAGATCGCAGATC
>JBFJXC010000054.1:0-13739 GCA_041623325.1 Lentisphaeria bacterium
CGGCACCTCGATCGTCCACGGGGCTTATGCGTCCCATGCGGGCATGCCCCATCCCTCGATTCTCGGCCGGCGTCTTGGCCGACCGGTGATCAACCTTGGATTCTCCGGTCAGGCCCGGATGGAGATCGAATTGGCCGAATTGTTGGCCGAGCTGGAGGCCCAGGTCTATATCGTGGATACCCTTCCCAATATGGACCTGGATCTGGTCAACGAACGGGCCGGGAGCTTCGTGCGTAAACTGCGCGAACTGCGCCCCGACACGCCGATCGTGCTGGTGGAGGACCGCCCCTTGACCAACTATTGGATCAAGCCGGCAACGAAGGCAAACCACGAGGCCAAGTGGCGGCGATTTGCCGAGATCTACCAGGAGCTGGTCAGGGACGGCATCGCCAAACTCCATTACGTGGAAGGCCGCGACTTGTTCGGCACGGACAACGAGGCCTCCCTGGACGCTTCCCATCCCAGCGATCTGGGATACATGCGCATGGCCGATATCCTCGAGCCCATCTTGAGACCGCTGGTTTAGCAGAATTGCCAATGCTAATTCTATGGAGGAAACGCTCCCATGAATATCTCGCTAACCCATCCCTGCCTCCAATGGCATGGCACGATCAGTCTTGAGGAAACGCCGGGGGGAGTCCAGCCCTGGCGCCTGGACTGTGCCAAAATCCCTCTGTACCATCCGGACTTGGTCAACTGCGCCAGTTTCGGCGCCGGGGTCCGCCTCCGCTTCCGAAGCAGCACCTCCACCTTGGCTTTGCCGCTCACGGCCCCCAATCCCGAAACTACATCGCTGGACGTTCTGGTCGACGGCAAGTTGACTGGCACCTTCAAGGTCGGAGCCGGCGAGGCTGTGGCGCTTAGCGGGCTGGGCACCGCGGATAAACTGATCGAGATCTACTTGCCGACTTTCGGGCGAGTGGAATACCAGGCTTTGGTTGTGGACGACGGGGCCAGCGTGTCGGATCCCGATCCTCTTACAAAGCGGTGGGTCACCTACGGCAGCTCCATCACCATGTGCCGGACGGCCCATAGCGCTTCCCGGGCCTGGCCCGCCCTGGTGGCCAGGCGGAACGGCTTCGATCTGACCTGCCTGGGGTTCGGGGGACAGTGCCATCTGGACACGTTGATGGCCCGCCACATCCGGGATCTGGATGCGGATTTCATCTCGCTGGCGGTGGGAATCAATATCCAGGGGCAAAGTTCACTGGGGCCGCGCGCTTTCTTTCCCGCCATTACCGGTTTCGTGCAGATCATCCGCGAAAAACACCCCGACACCCCCATTGCCCTGATCTCCCCCATCTGCTCGCCTCCACGCGAGGAACAGGAGAATCTGGTCGGCTTTTCCCTGGTCAAGATGCGTCGGGAAGTCAGGCATGCGGCCGAGGCCCTGCAGGAATGCGGCGACGACCATGTCCACTACATCGATGGGCTGTCCATCTTCGGCCCCGAGCTGGTCGACCATATGCCAGACCTGCTCCATCCCAACGGCCACGGCTATGAGATTCTGGCCGAAAACTTTCAGCGCCAGGTGGTGGAGGCGGTCTTCGCCTGATTACTCCGGTCGCTGCAGCAGCCCCTCGGTTGGCGGCCTGCCCGATCCGCGTTGCTGGTAGTCCGCTCCGGCGTCGGCCGGGCGGCCGCCCGTGACCTTGATGCTTCCCAAGGAGGGGTTGCGGTAGAGGTGGGGTATGGTTTTTTCAACGATAAAGTACTTTTCTTGAAGCAGGTTGCCGTCGATGTCGTAGATGCGATAGGCGTAGAGCCTGGGCATGCTTTGGTAAAGAAGATGTAGATGGCTGAGCGCGTCCACATCGCATTCCAGCTCGGCACCGCCCCAGCGCGGTCCCAGGCGCATCACCCCGTACACCATCGCCGAGTCCTCGATGCGCAGGCAGTAGGTGTCTCCGACCCGCTCCCGCAGCAGCAGCAGACTCACCGTCCTGGGTTTTATGTTCTCCCGGTCATCGGCGGAGGGCACCCCGACTGTACGTTCCCACTCCGTGATGCCCTCCTGGATCTCCAGAAAGGCCGCCGCGGAGCGATAGTCCTGCCCGAGGCGGGGATGGCTCAGGCGGGCGTTGATGCTGTAGCTGCCGTCGGTCTGCAGGTTGAAAAAGTTGTTCAAGACCAGTTGCAGTTCCTTGGTCTCCCCGGCTTCAAGACTCAGGCCGGCGACCGGATTCAGCGCCCCGTTGATCGGGTCCACATCGGCCCCGGTTTGGGTCTGGATTTCGAAGCTCAGGCGGGCTCCGGCTTGCAGGGCACCTGGATCGAAGGTCAGACGGTTTCCCGTGTAGTTGCGCAGGCGCACGGTGGCGGCCACCGGCTCGTACTTGAGGTAATATTGGCGGTCGAAGCTCAGCTCCACCCCGAGTTGGGCGGCCGCTTCCGGAAGCGCCAGCAGGCCGGTCAAAGCACACAGGGCAAGCCATACCCGGCGCCAACCAGAGGCCAAGGTCTCCACGGGCAATCTGCAGGTCTTGTCTGACATCACGCGCTCCTAGCTGGCCGGCTCGTTTGCACGTTTCGCCGGGGCTAGCCCGGACAGGCGTTCGAGAAGATCTTCTATCACCCCCTCCTCCGACACGCTATCCACGCACTCCCGATCCCCCTTGGGGCACTGACGCATGAAACAGGGGGCCATTTCGCAGCGGCCCTGGTGGACGATGTGACCCGCTCCGAATGGTCCGGTCAACTCGGAATCGGTGGGGCCGAACAGGGCCACGGTGGGCACGCCCAGGGCCGCGGCCAGATGCATGGGGCCGCTGTCGTTGCACAGCAGGGCATTGCTCAGGCGCAGCAATTCCACCAGGGTGCCGTAGTTGGTTGTCCCCATCAAATTCACCGGTCTGGCCTTCTGGCAGATGGTCGCCAGTTGCTCGCCAACCGGGCGCTCGCCCGAAGTGCCCACCAGCCAGCACTGCAAGTCGGGGCATCGGCCTTGGAGCTGGTCCAAGATCCGGGCAAAAAAGTCCAGAGGCCAGGTTTTGCTTTCCCAGCGGGTGGACGGGGCTACCGCCAGCACTGGCTTGCCGGGGTCCAGACCGTGGGTCTGGCACAACTTTTGGGCTTGCTTGCAGAAATCGTACTGTCCCCCCAGCTCCGGCAGGAAGTCGCTTTCGGGTATGTTCAGGGCGCTCTGGACCAAAAAAACGTTTTTACGGACAGCGTGTTTGAGGTTGGCCGGCAGCGGCACCTTCTCGGTATAGAACATGCCGGCCCCTTCCCGGGCCGAACGGAATCCCACCCGGCGGCGGCCGCCGCTGAAATAGGAAATCAGGCCGCTGCGCAGCAGACCTTGAAAGTCCAGGACCAAATCGAACGGGCGCTGGCGCAACTGGCGGATGAAGGCGGGGACTTCGCCCCAGTTGCGCCATTGGCGCCAGCGCTGACGATCAAACACAATCACGTCGTCGACAATCGACAGCAATTCGACCAGTCCGGCATATTCGCTATTGACCACCCAGGAAATGCAGGCCTCCGGGAAGTGGCGGCGCAGCAAGGCCACGGCGGGGAACGTGTGGATGATGTCGCCGAAGCTGCTGGGTTTGACGACTAGAATATTCACGGAACACCTTGATGTTCTTGCCGGAGGGGCGGCATGGGCCGGCCGCGATGGTGGTTAGCGCCCGAAGGCCAGCCGTTGGGCCAGGCGCTCGGGCAGCCCGGCGGCCAACACCTTTTCCTGGCAGGTTTCCAGATCGTACTCGACGCGGTGCATGTCCACGGTTCTGGCTTCGGTATCGTAGAGGGCAAACCCGGCGCGGGGGTCGCCATCGCGTGGCTGCCCGACGCTGCCGGCGTTGATCAGGTACTTGTGGCCGGGCTCCAGCTGGATGCGCTCATATTTGCCGCCGCCTTTGAGGTCCATGAACTTGTCGAAAGCCAGCGGCACGTGGGTATGCCCATAAAAGCAAACTTGGGTAAACTGATAGGCCAAGGAGGCGGCGGCGGTATATCGGTCGAAGATGTACCCCCACATCCGGGGCATGTCCAAGGTGGCGTGGACCAAGGTCAGCTTGGAGCCGACTTGGGCGGTGTAGGGCAGGGCGGCCAGCCACTCGCGTTGTTCGGCGCTGAGTTGGTCGCGAGTCCATTTGATGGCCATGGCCGCCTGGGGATTGAACCCCTCCAACTCCGTTTCGCCGCTGGCCTCTTCGTCGTGATTGCCCTTGATGACCACCTCGCAATTCAAGTTGCGAATCAGCTCCAGGCACTCGGACGGGTTGGCATTGTAGCCCACGATGTCACCCATGCAGAGGTAGCTGTCGACCCCAAGCTCCCGGGTTTTATCCAGGACGGCGGTCAATGCCTCCAAGTTGGCATGTATGTCTCCGAGTACGGCATATCTCATATATGGAACTAACTGTTTTCAAGCGATTGGCAGACAAAAACAAGGCCCATACTCTATTGCCTGCGAAGGTGGTGTGCAACTGGCGCGGCCGAGGCGAGGGGGCAATTCTTGCAGACGTTGCCCAGCGGCAGGCAGAAATCCTGGTAGATTTGGAGCACCCCCTGCTGGTCGCAGGCCCGGCGAACCACCTCCCGAAGGCGGCTGGGTGGCACGAACAGGCGGTGGGCGGCCTCCGTCAGGGAGCGATTGTTCTGGAGTTTGGGAATCAGCAGATAGGCCTCCTCGGCCAGTCGGGTCAGAGGTTCGTCCCCGATTTGGCTGGCTGTGGCATTCAGGAAGGGCAGAAACACGTTGACGAGCATGTCGTGTATCCGGGATTTCCCCAGCAGGCAGGCCGTTTTGGCGCTTCCTGCCGGGACCATGCCGGCCAGGGCCAGACAGCCCTCGTCGGGGGAAACCCTCAAGCCAGCCTCCAGGTTCTGGACGAACTGCCTGGCTGGCATGGCCGGCCTGGCCAATTGCCTCAGCCAGGCCTCCAGGTCGTAGGAGGCCTTCTCCAGGACCAGGCAACCGGCATAGAGGCGGCGTTCCGGGCGGTTCCAGGGGCGGGTCCGGGTGCGTGCCCAGTCCAGGCCCAGCGCTTGCCTGCCGCCGCGCCAGGCATCGTCCCAAGCCTGGCGCAACACGGCGGATTCGGTCTCGGGCAAGGCTGTCATGGTCGGGTCAGCCAGCAGCCCCGCCTCCGCGAAGAGCGTGGCCCGGCGCTGTGCAGGGCCGTCGAAGGCGTGCAAATCGGCCAGGCTGACCGCCTCGGCGAGCCGTCGGAAGGGAGTCCGGTTGGCCTTGTACCCCAGCGATTCGAAGAAATGTTCATAGAGAGCCTGTCCGGCGCCGCGCCGCTCGATGTCCTGCCGCATTTGCCGCGTCTTGAGCCAGAACCGCGTCAGTCCCGCGGCTCTAAGCCAGCGCTGCAGCTGTTCGGAATCGGCCAGGGCCACCCGCAGGGCGCACCCTCCGGGAGCCACCCGTCGGGCGTAGGGGTACGATTGGGCCGCAATCTCCTCCACCAGCGGCTTCAGGGTGCCAGTCAAGGCCGCCGACATCACGAAACAAGGGGGCAACCCCTCCGCCTCCCCCGGCTTGGGAGTCTCGTATACGGCATGCAGGACCACATGCTCGTAGGACCGGTCCTGGTGATGGCCATGGCGATACCAGTCTCCGGCGCGATGATGGATCTCCACATCCCCCCGCACTCTCCGGCCGTTCAGGCAGAGCTGCGCCCCCCGGAAATCGGGTCCAGGCTCCACGTTCCACGTTCCGGGAGACATGATTTCCAGACGGTCGCCGGCCAGGGTTTTCAGGGGGCCGGAAAATTGCTGATCGTTCCAAAGCACCTGTAAAACCAGTTCGGGACATTGAAAATCATCCTCTGAATCGTTATTTTCGCCTATCATCTGAGCCGGGTCTGGACGGAAGCGGATCCGCCGGGCCAGGGGCAGGTAATGGGCTTTGGCAAGCGTCCGCAATTGCTGATGGTAGGTCCGAATGTCCATTATCCTCTCCCCAGCTCAAAGAAACCTCCAATTAAGAGCTAACTCAAATTAGTGTATTATGAGCGCGCTTGTCAACCCCATATGCCGTTGTTTTCTGGCTGCCGCCCTGCTGAGCGGCTTGGCCTCGGCCGCTTCGGATCCGGCCAGCCAAGCCCGGCTGACTCCGTCGGTGCGCGCGGTCAGCAAGGTGCTGTCCTGCGTGGTCAACGTCGGTACCGAACGGGTTCTCAGGGTTTCCGATCCCTTTGAGGATTTCTTCAACGAATATTTCGGGGGGCACTCCAGCCAGTACTATCGGGAAACCATTCCCCTTGGCAGCGGCATCCTGGTGGATTGCGGCGGCTTGATTCTGACCAACTATCACGTGATCCGCCGCGCCTCCACCATCCAAGTCCGTCTTCTGGACGGGCATACGTTCCCGGCCCGCTATGTGGCCGGCGATGCCGCCAACGACATGGCCCTGCTCCAGATTCAAGCCGAGACTGGTGATTTGCTTAAGCAGACCCTTGAGTTTGCCCGGCCCGGCGACCTGCTGCTGGGCGAAACCGTCATCGCGGTGGGAAATCCGTTCGGCCTTGGGCACAGTGTGACCTCGGGCGTGCTCAGCGCCAAGAACCGCAGCCTCAAGACCGAAGGTGGAGTCTTTAACGATATTCTTCAGACCGACGCGGCCATCAATCCGGGCAACAGCGGCGGGCCGCTGATTAACCTGGATGGCCAGCTTATCGGCATGAACCTGGCCATCAGGAGGGATGCCGAGGGAATCGGCTTCGCCATCCCCCTGCAGCGCCTTGAAGACGTCATGGCTCGCTGGCTGGTCCCCTCCCGCTTTTCGCGGGCATCCTGCGGCTTTATTCCGGCCACCCGCATAAATGGTGAGCAGACCGAAGTGGTGGTGCGGGAGGTGGAGAAGGACACGCCGGCGGCGCAGGCCGGCCTGCGGGTCCACGACGTCATCACGGCCATCGACGGCCAACCCGTCCGGCGGGCCTTGGATGTGGGGCGCATCCTCTGGAAACAGCCGTCCGGCCGCGTGCTGCGTTTGAGCCTTCGGGACCGGGCAGAACCGCTGGCGATCAAGATTGCCGACATGTCTCCGGACACCTTGGCCCGGCATCGCCTGGGGCTGCAGTTGCAGGAATTGACTCCTGCGCTGCTGAAAGCTCTTGGCCTGCCGGCGACGGTTCGGGGTCTGGCCATCAGCGAAGTCTTTCCCGACAGTGCGTTTGCCAACTACAACATCCGGCGGGGCGACATTGTGGTGCGCATCGGCCAACGCGATACCACCACCATGAAGGATGTGGACCGTGCCCTCGGCGACAAACAGCCCGGAGAAACGGTGCCCGTCTACCTGATAACGGTGGAGGCCGTCCGGGAACGCATTTTGTTGAGGCAAGTCGCTCTGGATATTACGCTGCAGTAGGATCTCTATGAAAGTTGCCAACTATTTCTTTGCATGCATGGTCATGGCAGTCGTCTGCGGGGGCATGTATTTGTTGCTACCCGCCCTGACCGCTTACCGCCAAAGCAGCAGCACCCTGGCTGAACTCACGAATACCGTCGCCGTCCAGAATGTCGAAATCGAGGCGTTGCGCCGCGAAATCGAGGCATTGAAAAATGATTCGCGGGCCATCGAGCGCGTGGCTCGGGAGAAGTTCGGCTATTGCCGCCCGGGCGAGAAGGTTTATCACTTCGACACGCCGGCCAAGTAGGCCGCTGGAATCCGAAAATCGAAATTGAAGACTCGAGACCTCGTGTGGAACGTCGGTTATTGGGGCTCAGCAACAAGGGTATGCAACGTCAGTTTCAGCTCTTGGACACGCCGGCCTTCAAGGGCGGCGGGGCTGAAACACGGAATACTGAACTCCTCCGGCCGATTACGAGCGCGATGACCAAAACCTGAAACCCGTAGCACCCCAGACCAATCCCCCATGCCCACTGCCAAATCATTCACCCTGCCTTTTACCGAAGCCGATGTCCGCAGCCTGAAGGCCGGAGAGTACGTTATGCTCAGCGGCACCATCTTTACCGGCCGCGACGCTGTCCACCACTATCTGCATAGTGGCAACACCTTGCCCTGCGACCTGGACGGAGCGGTGGTCTACCACTGTGGTCCGGTGATCATCAGGGAAGGGGACCGCTGGAAAGTCACCGCCGCCGGTCCCACCACCTCCATCCGCGAGGAACCCTACATGGCCGGCCTCATCCGGCAATACCATCTGCGCGGCATTATCGGCAAGGGAGGCATGGGGGCTCAGACCTTGCAGGCCTGTCGGGAGCACGGTTGCGTGTACCTCCACGCCGTCGGCGGGGCCGCCCAACGCCTGGCCGAGACCGTCTGCGAGGTTCGCGGCGTATACGGCTACGATCTGTTCGGCGCGCCCGAGGCGGTCTGGGAGCTTCGGGTCGAGAATTTCCCCGTGCTGGTGACCATGGACACCCACGGCAACAGCTTGCACGACACTGTCGAGCAGCACTCCCGGGAACGCCTGCGCGAGTTGATTGGATTGGATACATGAAAAGAATCGGGTTCATCATCGGCACCCGTCCGGAAGCCATCAAGCTGATGCCGGTCATTCGCGCCGTTGAGGCCGCCGGCGCCCAGGCCTTGGTGATTGTGACCGGCCAGCATCGGGAGCTGCTCAACCCCATCCTAGCGGAATTGGAGATAACGGTTGCCGAGAACCTGGCGGTGATGACCGCCAGCCAGTCGCTGGGGGAACTGTCCTCCCGCTTGCTGGACAGCCTGCACGGGATCATGTGCCGGCATCGGATGGACAAGCTGGTGGTCCAGGGCGATACCACCTCAGCCTTCATCGGAGCGTTGTCCGGATTCTACCACGGCGTCGAGGTGGTTCACGTGGAGGCCGGACTGCGCACCCACGATCCACGCAATCCATTTCCCGAGGAGATGAACCGCCGCCTGATCGGCCCTCTGGCCGGAGTCCATTTCCCGCCGACCGCGGAGGCGGCCGAAAACCTGCGTCGCGAAGGCGTGCCGGAAGACGCTGTCCATGTGGTCGGCAACACCGTCATCGACTCCCTGTTCTATGCACGCGACCACCTGCTTGCCAAACTCGAACCCGACCCTTCCCTGCGCGAGCGCCAGGCCCTGGGCCGCGACACCATTCTGGTCACCGCTCATCGGCGCGAGAGTTTTGGGCCGGACTTCGTGTCCATGTGCGCGGGCATCCGCCGCCTGGCCGAAGCTTTTGCGCACCGCCTCGACATCGTCTACCCCGTGCACCTCAATCCCAATGTCCAGAAGGCCGTCGGGCCCCTGTTGGGAGAGGTTCCGAACATCCGTCTGATCGAACCTCTCGGCTATCTGCGCTTTGTGGAGTTGATGCTGGCCTCCAAGCTGATCATCACCGACAGCGGCGGCGTCCAGGAAGAGGCTGCTGCCCTGGGCATTCCGGTGCTGGTTACCCGCCGCACCTGCGAACGCCTCGAAGCCGTGGCCAGCGGCGTCTCCCAGCTGACCGGGCCGGACGAAGACGCTATCTTCGCCGCCGCCAGCGAAATGCTCGGCAGCGAGGCCGCCTACCGCCGGCGCGCCGTGCCCTCCACCGTCTTCGGCGACGGGGCCGCCGCCGGGAAAATCGCCGGGATCCTGCTGGGTGGGTGAAGCGCCAAACTGTCCAAGTCCGTGGCTGTGCCGCCGCCCCCGAGTCCTGCCCTTACGCCTCCTTTGACACCCCTGCATCTGTGTTGATGGAGTTGTAACCTGCTCTAATTCAGGTATTATAGAAAAGGCCGCCGGATCCTGGTTCGGCGGCAAAGTCAAGCCAGGGTCGGCCTGGGCGGGTTGTCGGCAAGCGCGTTGCGGACTGGTATTGGACAGGGGTCCGCGCGAAGGGATAAGGAGTTTGAACGATGAGAGCAGACAAGGTTTTCTTGTGGGGTTTGGGTTGTGGGCTGATGCTGTCCCTCGTGTCGGCCTCGGCAGGGGAATTGTACATGTCCCCGTCCGGTTCCGGAAATCAGGATGGCGGATCGTGGCAAGCGGCACTGCCGTACACAGGCCCGGAAAGCATCGAACAAGCCTGGGAAAAGCTAGGGCCGGGCGACTCGTTGAATCTGGCCGCCGGCGAGTACCCGGGAGGTAGCATTACCCTCAAAGCCTCCGGCCGGGGGGAGTCGGACATGCGCTCGATCCGGGGGCAGGTCACGGATGGCGCCATGCCCGTTTTTAGCGGTAGCTGGCAGCGGACCGATGGCCAGAAAGGCTTCACCCTTTTCACGGTGGCGGCCGGTTCGAGCTGGATCGGCATCGAAAACATCGCGGCCAGGAACGTGCGGGGCTTTTTCTCGACCGCAACTCCCGGTCGTGTAACCGGAATCCGGCTTCGCAACATCGAGGTGAACGGAACCCGCGACGCCTTTGTGTTCCGGGGAGGCGCTTCCGCCGCCAAACCGGAATCCGGCTCCAACGATATCCTGGTCGAAAACGTCCGCGTGACCGGCTATACCAAGCGGGCCTTCCGCATCCGCGACGGGGTCTACAACATGACCCTGACAAACTGTAGCGCCGATGCCGGGGGCAAGGAATGGGCCACCGAGCCGTTCCACATGGGATTTAGCGTTCAGGGAGGAAGCCGGGGGAGCGGAGTGTACGACCACGACATCACGTTCGTCAACTGCCAATCGCGCCACAACTATCACGACAATGGCAAGAATTATTGGAATGCCGACGGATTCTGCGCCGAGGGGATGGCCTACAACCTGACCTACATCGGTTGCGTGGCCAGCGATAATACCGACGGGGGCTGGGACGACAAATCCGAAAACCCGCTTCTGGTCGGCTGTGTCGCCATGCGCAACAAGCGCGACTTCCGTTTCTGGGCCAAGGAGCCGGGCGCCCTTCTGTATCGCTGTGCCAGCCTGCATCCCGTAAAGCGGGGAGGCAATTCCAGCGCGGTGGGGCTGTGGACCGGTGGCATCGTGCGCCTTCACAAATCGACCTTCATCGGTCAGCGCCCCGCTTTCGAACTGTCCCGCTACAAGGCCAGTGCGGAGGTCGAGGCGGCTTTGCGGGCCTACCTGTTTGACTCGGTAATGGCATGCTCCGACAGCAACGCGGCCGACACGCGTATCGTCTGCGAGAACACCGCCAAGCTGACCTTGGACCAAGCCGCCAAAATCGCCCCGCAACTGGCTGAAGAAGCCACCACCGATGTCGGCCAGCTATTGGACGGCGTGTCTGCCGACTCGGGGCAAGGCTACCACTCCTCCTGGCGCCAGGAGGATTACCTGGCCATCGGGCGCAAGCTACAGCCGCTGATCCAGAAAGAGGTCAGGCTGCTGGAAGCCAAGCCGATCACCCTTTTCGGGGACAAAAAGCCCAGCGGCTGGTATTTTTCCGGCTGGCGGAACTGCCGGATGGTTCCCGTCAAAAACAAGGGTGTGGACGGGTCCACCGCCATGGCCGTCATGATCAAGGACCAGAGCAAGGGCGGCGGGGCCACCTACCGAACCAAGCGGGCCGGCGCCGACATCAATCTGGCCGACCGCCAGGCCGCTGTCTGGGACCTGACCTTCAAAGTCAACACCAACGGCAATGCCGCCTTGCCTATAATGGCCATCAAAATCTACTCGCTGGACAAGAGTCAGAAGACGCGCGAACTGCCGTTGAATGGGTATGTCGATGCCTCCTCCTCCGCGTGGCAGCAGGTGAGCATTCCCGTCAAAGAATTCGAGAACGGGGCCACGTTCAGCACGTTCGCGGGCTTCTTCATCCGGGCGACCGGGTCGCTGCAGCATCCCTTCCTGATCGATGATGTCCGTTTGGAACCGGCAGCAAACTAGTGCCGGGGGGATCGGGAGGTACCGCCCCGAAACGGGGTCCGGATTTTGAAGAGTGGAGAGCGCCGTGGAGCCCGGGGATCAGTCGTGTGCCTGTACACCGGGCTTCGGCCGTTTCAAGGCCGCGCGGTTTCATGGAGTCCCTCAAAGAAGGCGCGTGCGTTGATGCCCAGGGTGCGGGTGCGGTAGCCTCCCTCCTGGACAACCAGGATGGGTAGGTCAAGACCTCCGATCAGGCGCCCGTTCTGCCTGAAATCCTCCGCAACCAGCGACCAGGTTCCGGTCGGGTCGGCTTTGGCCGTATCGAGACCCAGGCCGAGAACCAGATAGTTCGCCCCAAACTTGCGAATGGCCAGCAAGGCCTTTTTCAGCGTTTCCCGGTAGCGTTCCGGGGTGATGGTTTCAGGCAGAGGCAGGTTTAAATTGAATCCGGCTCCGTCACCTTCGCCGGTTTCATCGGCAAAACCGGCAAAGTGCGGATAGGCGAAGCGCGGATTGCCGTGAATGGAAACGGTCAAAACATCCGAGCGCCGGTAGAAAATGTCCTGAGTTCCGTTGCCGTGGTGGAAGTCCACATCCAAAATGGCCACCTTGCCGTAGCGGCTCAGAAACTGCGCGGCCACGGCGGCGGAGTTGAAATAGCAGAAGCCGCCATAGAAACGGCGCTCGGCATGGTGTCCGGGGGGGCGAACCAGCGCGTAGACCAGGGGTGCCCCCCCCATCACCAGCTCCGCCCCGGTCACGGCGCAGTCCACGGCGCCGCGGGCCGCCTTCCAGGCATTGCCGTTGAGGGGGGTGAAGGTGTCCGTGCAGTAGTATCCCACCTGCAACTCGATGTCTTTGGGCGGACGTTCCAGATTGCGCACCGGAAAGATGAGTGGATAAATCGATTTGCCCGGCGGCAGTTCGGCACAGGCTTTGTGCAGATAGTCCACGAAGCGCGGGTCGTGCACTTCGCGCAGCGCTTTCTCTCCGGTGTGGTGCGGAGGGGTTTTGACGAACAGCCCGGTTTTCTCAATTTCCTGCAGGATGACGGACACTCTAACCGGAGCCTCGACGTAGCCCCGGGTCTTGACATGATGAATGATGTGCCCTTCGTTGACGATCAGCGGAATCTGACGGGCCGGGGAGAGCTTAGGCGCCGCCGCGGTTTTGGCTTTCTTGGTGTAGCGGGGTTCGCGCAAGACAACCGGGTCGTCCCGGAACGATTCCTCGACCTCCCGGATCTGGCTGGCGGGCATCAAATGGCCATACTTGCGATCCAGAATGGCATGAACGGCCTGTCGCACGGTCTTGAGTTTGAGCGGAACGCCATGGCCTAGGTCATCCAGCATCAAATAATAGAGATCCTGATCGCCGGGCTTCAGCGGCGTGGCATAGACATTGTTCATGATCGGACGGATGCCCAGGCGTTCGTAGAACTTCATGCGGGCCCGGTTCTGAGCCAGTACGGCCGGGTCGCTGATCAGTTCGGGATCGTCCACGCTGCATTCGAAAAACAGTCCTTTGAGGTTCAGCGAGCGGGCTTCTTCGCGCACCTGGTCGTACAGAATGCCGCCCACTCCGCCGCCGGTGCGTCCGGGCGCGGAGGAGATCAGTTCAAGACAGCCGATCCCCACATCGGGCAGATGCAGCAGCATGGCAAAACCTCGCACCTTGCCGCGTCCGTTTTCGGCCACGAACAGAATCGAGCGATAGCGGTATTTCAGGGGGTCGTGCAGCTGCTGGGGGATTTTCTCGAAATCCTCCTTGCGGGCTTTTGGGAACTGCACCCGCAGAATGTCCAGCACCTGGGCAATCGCCTCGCGATTGGCGGTGGAGACCGTGTCGTAGAGTTTGCGGATTCGGAACATAATCAGTGATCGACCGTTTTTTTTGGGTTTAGACGCCAAGAAGAATGTGGCCGGGCAAGTCGGAAAATCAAGATATTGCCCTGGTCCATGAGGCCCCGTGTTGGCGGGCTGTTCAAGCTAGCCCATTGCAACTGCCTAGTTTTCCGCTACCTTTAGCGCTGTTTGGGTTTC